>MNIR01000056.1 GCA_001919865.1 Gemmatimonadetes bacterium 13_1_20CM_4_69_16
CTCGAGGCGGCGCTGGTAGCGCGCTGCGGGCTCGCACCCGGCGCTGCGGAGCGCTGGGTCCATCGGGGCGAGCCCCCCGAGCGCCCTCCCGACCTCACACGTCTCACCGTGTGCGACCCCGCCGTGGGCTCAGGGGCGTTTCTGCTGGGCGCCCTGGAGGAGCTCACGGCGCTCCGGTGCACGACCGGAGAAGGACCCGTCGGCGCCGTGCGGCGGAACGTGCTGGCGCACTCGCTGTTCGGCGTAGACGTGAAGCTCACCGCCGTGCGGCTGGCGGAGCTCAGGCTCTGGCTGGCGCTCGTGGCGGACGACGACGAGACGGACCTGACGCGCATCGCGCCGCTCCCCAACCTGGACGGCCACGTGCGCCAGGGCGACGCGCTGCTCGACCCGCTCGCGCTGGCACGCGTGTTGGGGGGAGGAGGCCCCGCCCTGACGGGCGGAGCGAGGCGGCTGCAACACCTGGGCGGCGCGCGGCGCACGCTGTTCGGCATGGACGTGAAGCTCACCGCCGTGCGGCTGGCGGAGCTCAGGCTCTGGCTGGCGCTCGTGGCGGACGACGACGAGACGGACCTGACGCGCATCGCGCCGCTCCCCAACCTGGACGGCCACGTGCGCCAGGGCGACGCGCTGCTCGACCCGCTCGCGCTGGCACGCGTGTTGGGGGGAGGAGGCCCCGCCCTGACGGGCGGAGCGAGGCGGCTGCAACACCTGGGCGGCGCGCGGCGCACGCTGTTCGGCATGGCGGGGCCGGCCAAGAGCCGGGCGCTCGCCGAGCTCGCCCGCGCCGAAGCGGATGTCGCACGCAGCCTGCTCGAGTGCTCCATCGGGACGCTCGACGTCCGAATTGCCGAGCTGCTCGCGGCGGCCCGCGACCGCGACCTGTTCGGGCGCCGTCGCGGCCTCGACGCCGCGCAGCGGGCTCTGCTCCGGCGCCAGCGCGCGAGCCGGCGCGAGCTACGCGACGCGCTCCGCCGCCTGCACCGCGAAGGCGGCGCGCCGTTCTTCGCGTTCGAGTCCCACTTCGGCGACATCCTGGCGCGGGGCGGGTTTGACGTTATCGTCGGCAACCCTCCCTGGGTCCGGGGCGAGCGGCTACCGGCGCAGGTTCGGGAAGCACTCACCACGCGCTACAGCGCCTGGCGTCCCGCGAGCCGGCAGGGCTTTGCGCATCTGCCTGATCTCGCCGTCGCGTTCGTCGAGCGGGCGCTCGAACTGGCCGCCCCAGGGGGAGTCGCCGCGTTGCTCGTCCCCGCGAAGCTCGCCTCGAGCGGTTACGCGGAGCCGTTGCGGCAGCTGCTCGCGCACGGGACGCGGATCGAGCGCGCCGCGGCGGTCGAAGGTGCGGCGGGAGCGTTCGAAGCAGCCGTATATCCCATGGCGCTCGTAGCGGTCCGCGGCGAGCCCGCCCCGTCAGACCAGGTCGCAGCCGCTCTCGGGCCGAAGAGCGCGGCGCCTAGCGTACCGCAACGGCTGCTCCAGGCGAGCGGTCCGTGGGTGCTGAACCCCCACGCCACCCGGGTCGCGCGCCGCCTGCGCGATAGCTTCCCGACGCTGGGGGAGCGTTGGTCGCCCCAGCTCGGCGTGAAGACCGGGGCCGATCAAGTTTTTCTAGTCCCGGCTGCGACGCGGTGGACGCGCCCGGCGCTGCGTGGGCGCGACCTCGCGCCGTGGCGCGCCACGCCGCGCGCCCACGTCCTCTGGACGCACTCAGCAGACGGGCGGCCGCTCGAGCGACTCCCCCCCGAGCTCGCCTACTTGCTCGAGCCCCAGCTCGAGCGCCTGCGCCGGCGCAGTGATTACCGCGCGGGCGCGCCATGGCAGGTGTTTCGCACCGGGCTCGCCTACGCGCCGCACCGCGTGCTCTGGCCGGACGTGGCGCGCCGGCTCGCGGTCGCGGTGCCGGCCCCCGATCTCGTACCGCTCAACACGGTGTACGGCATCGCCACCCGGACGGCCGACGACGCGCTCGCCCTCGCGGCACTCCTCAACTCGCGCTGGCTCACGGCGCTGGCGCGCCTCGTGGCCGATCCGGCCCGCGGCGGGTTCCGTCGCTTCAACGCTCGCGTCGTGCGCGCGCTTCCGGTCCCGGCGGCCGAGTCACCCGCGTGGCGCGCGCTCGCCGCCGCTGGCGCGCGCGGCGTCACCGACGACGCTGCCGTCGCCGACCTCTACAACCTCGACGCCTCGGACCGACGTGCGCTGGCCCCCCTGGCCCCCCCGGCCCCCCCGGCCCCCCCGGCCCCCGTGGCCGCAGGCGCCGCGGATTCTCTCTGAGCACCTCGTCCCGCTCCCGGAGCCCCTCGCCTGTCTGCTCCGGCCGGGGGCGGAAGCGCCCCCCGCGCTCGTCGCGGCGGCCAGCGCGCGGGCGTTGCTCGACCTGGCGCCGCTGGAGGAAACAGCGCAAGCGTGGCCGTCGTGGCTCGCGCCGCATCAGGTCCCCGCCGCCGAGCGACTGCTCGCCATCCAGCGACGCTATGGTGGCGCCTTGCTGGCGGATGCGGTCGGGCTCGGCAAGTCGTACGTCGCGCTCGCGGTCGCGCTGGCGAGGCAGGAGTCGTTCGCGCTCGTTGCACCGGCGGTGCTCGTGCCGCAATGGCGCGGCCTGCTGCGACAGTTGGCGGTCGAGGCGCCGATCCTCACCCACGAGTCGCTCAGCGCGACCCCCAGCCGCCCCTTAGCACGCGCGACCGCCCCTTACCGCCTGTTCATCGTCGACGAAGCCCACCGCTTCCGAAACCCCGCTACCAACCGCTATAGGGCGCTCGCCCAGCTCGTCGTCGGCGCGCGCGTGCTGCTCGTGACGGCGACCCCCGTACACAACCGCATCGCCGACCTGTTCCACGTGTTCCGCCTCTTTCTGCGCGACCAAGAGCTCACAGGGCTGGGCGTGCCGTCGCTGCGGCGCGCCGCGCGTGGCGCGGTTGACACCCAGCTGCTGGCCGCAGTCGCCGCCCGCCTGATCGTGGCACGGTCCCGCACCCACGTGAGGGACGCGTACCCGCACGGACCGGTCCCGCTGACCTTTCCGGACCGTGCGACGGGCGGGATCGTTCGCGCCGGGCCGCTGCCGGACGAAGCGCTGGACCGCGTCATCGCCCAGGTGCGCCGGCTCGAGCCGCCGGGCGAGGCAACGCCGTTGTTCCGACTCGTGCTCCTGACGCGCCTTGCGTCGAGCCTCCCGGCGTTCCGCGCGAGCCTGTCGCGCTACGAAGCGTTTCTCGATCTCGCGCGCGCCGCTGCCGCCGAGGGTCGCGCGCTCACGCAGCGGGAGTTCCGGCGTTGTTGGCCACACAGCGACGGGGAAGACCTCCAGCTCGCGTTATTTCCGCTGTTGCTGGCGCCGGGACCGATGCCGGCGAGCTGCCGGGACCGAGACGTCGTGCGCCGCCTGCGCGAGCTCTCGAGTCCCTCCCGCGACCCCAAGGCCGAGGCGCTGGAGCGTCTGCTCGCCGGAAGCAGCGGCAAGACGATCGTGTTCACGCAGCCGCGCGCCACCGTCCGATACCTGCTGCGACGGCTGCGTGGGCGCCGCGTGGCCGCCGTGGTGGGAGACACCGGCCTGTTCGGAGATGAGCCCGCCACCCGGGCCGAGGTGCTCGCCGCGTTCGCGCCGCGCGCGCAGGGCGCGGCGCTTCCCGCTCCCGCGCTCGAGACGGACATCCTGATCGCGACCGACTTGTTGAGCGAGGGTCTCAATCTCCAGGACGCCGTGCGGGTGGTGCATTACGACCTCCCTTGGAGCCCCGCCCGACTGGCGCAGCGGGTGGGACGGATCGACCGCTTGGGGTCGCCGCACGACCGGATCGAGACCGCGGCGTTTGTTCCGCCCCCCGTGCTCGAAAGCGCGCTGGCCCTGGAGCAGCGCCTCGCGGCGAAGCTCGCCACGCAGGCCGCCGGTGGGGCGGCGCAGCTGGAATCGGTCGCGGGAGCGGGGGACGCGCCGGGCAGGCTGGACTGGTGCGACCGGTTGCAGCAACTGCAGTCGCGGGCGGCCGCACCCATCGCTGGAGCGATCGCCGCTGTCACCGGGCGCGAAAACGCGGTCGTGCTGGTGGTGCGCATCGGCTCACTGGTCGAGGCATTCGTCGTGACCGACGGTGCCGTCCGGCCGGATCCCGCCGGGGCGACCAAGCTGCTCGAGCAGGCCGTTCGAGGCGAGCCGATCAGCGTCGATCGGACGCGGCTCGAGCGCGCGGTTCGCGGCGCCGCCCCACTGGTGCGCGCCCGGCTGGCGGCGCTGGAGGATGCCCGCTGGCGGGCGTCGGACCGCGATCGTCTCAGTCGGCGGCTGATTCCCTGGATACTCGGTGCCGCGCGCCGGGCCGCCCGGCGCGGGGCGGCGGCCGACCTGTCCCGGCTCGACGCACTGGTGTCGCGCCTGGCGCAGGGGATGACGGCGGGAGAGGAACTATTGCTCGATGAGCTGCTGGCGCGGCGGGCGCCCCTGACCGTGAGCGCGGTGCTCGCCTGGCATGAGCGGCTGTCGATGGCTGAAGGCGGCGCGCAACCGCCCACAGCGGAACTGGTGGCGGCGATCGTGGTTCAGGCGGCGCCTTGAGTCAGGGCTCGAGCAGCAGCTCCTCGAGGTCGAGGTCGCGCTGCACGCGCCGCATCACGGCATCGCTGATCGCTCCCTCGTCACGCAAGCGGATCAGCTCCCGCCGCTCCACGGTCAGGAGCTCCTGCACGAGCCGCCGATCGGCGGCGGAGATGGTCTCCTCACCGCCGTCCGCTACGCCATCCGCCTGGCCGCGGTACCGCCGCGCGCGGTGATGGTAGCGGTCGCGCGTGTGGGCCAGCGTCTCCGGGTGCATCCACTGCGCCGTCGCCAGCTGCTCGAGGCGCACGAGCGCCGCCTTCGAAGCCTGGAGCCGGGCCGCGGTTTCCTCGCGTCGCTCCTCCTCACCCGTCTCGCGCACGCCCAGCCAGCGGAGCAACGGCCCGAGCGTAAAGCCCTGGCCCAGCAGCGTCACGACGATCACGGCGAACGTGATCGCGATGATCAAGTCGCGCCCGGGGAACGGCGTACCGGCGGCGGTCATGGTGGGAATGGCGGCAGCCAGGACGAGGGAGTCCGCGCCGCGCAGGCCGACCCAGGAAACGACTGCCGGGAACCGCCATGGCGGGGACGGATCCCGCCGCCGGACACGCCGGCTCAGCAAGCGCGGGAGGTAGGTCGCCGGGAACACCCATACGACGCGCGCGACGATGACGGTCACGCTGACCAGTACCGCTCCCCACGCCACGTACCGCGCGAATGGACCGGTCAAGCTTCCGAGAATGGGCCGCAATGCCAGTCCGGTGATGATGAAGATGAGCCCCTCGAGCGCGAACACGACCACGTCCCACATGCCGCTGTTCTGTACGCGCGTGTCGGCCGCCACGATGCGGGGCCCCACCCGCCCCAGGTATAGCCCGGTGGCCACGACCGCCAGAATGCCGGAGACGCCGAGGTGTTCGGCCGGCAGGTACGCGGCGTAACCGGTCAACAGCGAGATCGTGTTCTCGACCTCCGGATCGTGGATATGGCGGCGCACTTGACCGATCAGCCACCCGACGGCCAGGCCGACCGCGACCCCGCCCGCGCCTACCAATAAGAACCGCGCGCCCGCGGTGGCGAGCGAAAACGTGCCCGTTACGGCGGCGGCGACGGCCATGCGGTAGGCGACGATCGCCGCCGCGTCGTTCACCATGCTCTCGCCCTCGAGGATCGTGACGAGGCGCCGGGGCAGCGGCAGGCGACGCACGAAGGCCGTCGCCGCAGCGACGTCGGGTGGAGAAACGACCGCCCCGAGCGCGAACGCGGAGGCCCACGGCAGCCCGGGCACCACACGGTGCGCGACCCAGGCGACCGCGAGCGTAGCGAACATGACGTGCCCGACGCCGAGCAGCAGGATGGGCCGCAGGTTCGCGCGCACGTCGCGGTACGACGCCAACAAGGACGTGCGAAACAGGAGGGGCGGGATAAAAACAAGGAACACGAGTTGCGGGTCGAACTGGACCGCCGGAAGCCCGGGGAGCAGGGCGACGAGCACCCCGCCTGCAAGGAGGACCGCGGGCGTGGGAATAGCGAGCCGTCGCGCCACCAGTGCCAGGAAGGTGACGCCGACCAACAGCGCGAGGACGGTCTCGAAATTGTGCATGGCGCTTGTGCCTCCCAAAGTTACCTTCCGGCGTGGCGCTCTCCACCTTCCTGTTCGACTTGGACGGCACGCTGATCGACTCGATCGAGCTGATCCTGCGCTCCTACCGCCACACGCTGCGCACCCACCGCGGCCTCGAGCCGCCGGACGACGTCTGGATGAAGGGCCTCGGCACCCCGCTGTGGGTGCAGTTCCGCGACTGGACGGACGATCCCGCCGAGATCGAGGCGATGGTCGCGACCTACCGCGCCTACAACCTCGCGCATCACGACGCCCTCGTTCGGCCGTACGACGGCGTCGTCAGCGCCGTGCGCGAGCTGCGGCACAAGGGGAAGACGCTCGGTCTCGTGACCAGTAAGATGCGGAGCGGCGCCGTGCGAGGGCTGCAAGTGGCGGGTCTCGAGGACGCGTTCGCCGTGATCGTGGGCGCGGACGAAGTGACGCACCCCAAGCCCCACCCGGAGCCGGTGCTGCAGGCGCTCGAGCGGCTGCGCGCTCCGGCCACGGACACGGTGTTCATCGGCGACTCGCGCCACGACATCGAATGCGGCCGCGCGGCAGGCGTCAAGACCGCAGCGGTGCTGTGGGGGCCCTTCGACCGCGCGTACCTGGCGGATGCGCAGCCCGATTACTGGCTGGAACGTCCGGAAGACCTCAGTATACTGACGGCTGATAGCTGACGGCCGACCGCGCCCTACTGGAGGATCTCTTGCGCTTCGTTCCGTTCGAGCTGGAGCGGTGGCAGAGCACCTGGGAAAACCGGGTGCGCTTCAACCTCTCCGAGTCGGGCGTACATCCGCTCTCGATCCAGGAGCTCCTGGGTCTCGCCGGCGCCTCGGCGCTGCCGCTGCTCGAGGTGCGGCTCGGCTACAGCCAGTCGAACGGCACCGACCTGCTCCGCAGCCGCATCGCCGCCCTGTACCCCGGCGCCTCGGCCGACCAGATCCTCGTCACGACCGGCAGCGCCGAGGCGAACTTCTGCGTCTGCTGGCGCCTGATCGAGCCGGGCGACAAGGTCGCGATCATGCTGCCGAGCTACCTGCAGACCTGGGGGCTGGCGCAGAACTTCGGCGCCGAAGTGCGCGGCTTGCCGCTGCACCCCGAGCGGCAGTGGGAGCCGACGCCGGAGGAGATCCGCGCGGCGATCTTGCCGGGAACGAAGCTCGTGGTCGTCACAAATCCGCACAATCCGACGGGCCATGTGCTTTCGGACGAGATGCGCCGCCTGATCGTGGCGCGCAGCGCCGAGGTCGGGGCCTGGCTGCTGGCGGACGAAGTCTACCAGGGCGCCGAGCGGAACGGCCCCCCCACGCCGTCGTTCTGGGGCGGCCACGAGCGCGTCATCGTGGTCAACGGGCTGTCCAAGGCGTACGGACTGCCCGGCCTGCGGATCGGCTGGATCGTGGCACCACCCGCGCTCTCGGCGGACGCGTGGGCGCGGCACGACTACACCACCATCGGCCCGTCCGGCGCCAGCGACCACCTCGCCGCCGCGGCGCTCGAGCCGCGGGTGCGCGAGAAGCTGCTCGAGCGCACCCGCCGCATCCTCAACTCGAACTATCCCGTGCTCGAGCAATGGCTGAAGCGCTTCGGAGACAGCTTCAGCTGGCACCCGCCGCTGGCCGGAGCCATCTGTCTCGTGAAGTACCGCCAGGCGGTGAGCGCGCTCGAGCTGGTCGAGCGAGTGCGCGCCGAGCACGGCGTGCTGCTCGTGCCGGGCGATCATTTCGGACTGCCCAATCACATCCGGTTCGGTTACGGCGAGGAGCTGCACCATTTTCAGGAGGCGCTGGCGGAGACGGAGCGCGGCCTGAAGCGCGTGCTCGCCGACTGAGATGCGGGTCGTCCCGCTCGAGGCGTTTCGGAACAAGCTCTCGTTCGCCGTCGCCGTGCACGCGGTGGAGCGCGGCTTTCGAGCGCTCGCGCTGGGCGAGGCGACGCTACCCGACCCGATGGTGGTCGAGCTCGCCGCGCAGCAGGCCGAAGTGCACGTGAAGGCCGCCTATCTGCGGGGCGCGCGTCACATCGTGCTCAAGCTGGCGACGGGCTTCTACAAGAACCGCGCGCGCGGCCTGCCGTCCGGCGACGGTTTGTTCCTCCTGCTCGACGCCGAGACCGGCGCGCCCGACCTGCTGCTCGAGGAGCACGGCTACCTCACCGATTTCCGCACGGCGGCGGCCGTAGCGCTGACGCTCAAGTACCTCGCCCCCAAGGATGCGCGCGACGCGTTGCTGGTGGGCGCGGGCGCGCTCGCCCGCCTCACGGCCCGCGCGCTGATCGCCGAGATGCCGCTCGAGCGACTCACCCTGTGGAACCGCACCCCCGAACGGGCCGCCGCGCTGGCGCAGGAGCTCGCACCCCTCGTCGCCACGCACGTCGCGCCCACGCTGGAGCACGCGGTGCGCGACCACCGCGTGATCGTGACCGCTACCGCCAGCACTACGCCCCTCGTGCGAGCCGCCTGGGTGACGGCCGGCATGCACATCACGTCCGTCGGCACCGGCAGTCCGGAGAAGGTGGAGCTCGAGCCGGAGGTCCTGTCGAAGGCCGACAAGCTGATCGCCGATCGCGTCTCGCAGACCGAGCGGTACGGCAACCTGCACCACGCGCTCGCGGCCGGCGCCATCACGCAGCGGCAGGTCTACGGCGAGCTGG
This sequence comes from Gemmatimonadetes bacterium 13_1_20CM_4_69_16, assembly GCA_001919865.1. Taxonomy (GTDB): domain Bacteria; phylum Gemmatimonadota; class Gemmatimonadetes; order Gemmatimonadales; family GWC2-71-9; genus 20CM-4-69-16. The sequence goes on from MNIR01000056.1 coordinate 8,802, forward strand.
GGGATCTCGCCGCCGGGCGGCTCGCAGGGCGCGAAACGGCGAGCGAGATTACCGTCGCGGATCTGACCGGGGTGGGCGTGCAGGACGCGGCCATCGCACAGGTCGTCGTGGAGGTGCTGGGACTGTAATGCGGTACCGCCTCATCGACTTTCTCGGCTTCACACCGCTGTCGCACCGGCCGCCGCTGCCGAAGCGTTGGTGGGCATACTGCGCCGCGGCCTATCTCGCGCCCAGCCTCATCCTCCAGCTCGTCCCGGCGGGCGACGTGCCGTACCGCGACCTCGTCTGGCTGGTCACCCTCGTCCCCGCCTACCTCCTCTCGCTGCACTACGGATTGCGCGGTGCCGTGGCGGGTCTCGTGATGGGCACGACGCTCTTCACGACGATCCAATACCTCGTCGCCCTGAGCTTCGAGCCCGAGGATTGGCGTATCACGGTGCCGATCTACACGGCGTACGGAGCGATCGCGATTTCCGTGGGATGGCTGTCGGAGCAGTTGCACCTCTACTACGGGCGCGCAATCCAAGGAGAGCGGGTCGCGGTCATCAGTCAGGTGGCCGTCGCGATGCGCCACGAGGTGAACAACGCGCTGGCGACCATCCTCGCCGAAGGGCAGCTGCTCGAGCACGACGCGGTGCTGACCCATCCGGAGGACCAGGAGTCGCTGCAGAACATCCTCAAGATGACGCGCCGCATCCGCGACAGCATCGGCAAGCTGGTGGACCTCACCCACGCACCGGTGACGGAGTACGCGGAAGGGGTGCCGATGATCGATCTCGCGCAGCTCAAGAGCCGCCGCGGTCAGCCGTAGGCGGTCAACCTCGAGCGCAACTCCGCCGACGGGCTGAGCGCCCTCCCCCGCCCCCCTCACCGCGGCACGGCGTGCAGCAGCACGTAGCACAGCCCAGCGATCCCCGCAGCCGCCGGGATCGTGAGGATCCACGCCCAGACGATCTGCGCCGCCACCCCCCAGCGGACGGCGGAGAGGCGGTGCGCCGCGCCCACGCCTGAGATCGCGCCCGTGATGGTGTGCGTGGTGCTGACCGGTATGCCGAAATGCGAGGCGACGAACAGGGTGATCGCCCCGCTCGTCTCGGCGCAGAAACCTCCGAACGGCGTGAGCTTAGTGATCCGCTGACCCATGGTCCGCACGATCCGCCAGCCACCCGCCATCGTGCCGAGGGCGATGGCGGCGTGCGCGCTGAGAATGACCCAGAGCGGGATGACGTCGGCGGTCGTGAGGTGGAGGCCGCGGATCGGGAAGTTGACGAACGCCGCCTGCGCCGAGAACAGCAGCCCGACGACGATACCCATCGTCTTCTGGGCGTCGTTGGTGCCGTGGCCGAGGGAATAGAGCGCGGCCGACCCGAGCTGCAGCACGCGGAACGTCCGGTCCACCTTGCGCGGCAGCGAGCGCCGGAGCGCCCATGACAGTGCCACCGTGAGCGTCAGCGCGAGCACTAAGCCCATCAGCGGCGCCACCACGATGAACACCAGGGTCTTGATCCAACCGCTGGTGAGGATCGCGGCCAATCCCGCCTTGGCTACGGCGGCCCCGGCGTACCCGCCGATCAGCGCGTGGGACGAGGACGTAGGCAAGCCTCCCCACCACGTAATCAAGTCCCACACGATCGCCCCGATCAAGCCGCCCAGGATGACAGTGGGGTCGACGATCGAGAGGTCGATCAAACCCTTGCCGAGCGTCTTCGCCACCGCCGTCCCGAGGCCGAACGCGGCGACGAAGTTGAAGAACGCCGCCCACACGACGGCGGTCGCGGGGCTCAAGACCCGCGTCGACACGATCGTCGCGATCGAGTTCGCGCTGTCGTGGAACCCGTTGATGAAGTCGAAGATGAACGCGACCAGGACGATCGCGAGGACGAACCAGACCGTCGCCGACATCAGGCGTGCTTGAGCGTGATGGACTCGAGCACGTTGGCGACGTCCTCGGACTGGTCGAGGGTTCGCTCGAGGGTGTCGTAGATCTCCTTCCACTTGATGATCTCGAGGGGGTCGCGCTCCCGCTCGAACAGCTGGCCGAGCGATTCGTGGTAGATCGCGTCGCCTTCCTCCTCGAGCTGCTTCGCCTCGACGCAGTAGCGCATGACGTCGTCGCCCTTCTTCAGGCGTGCGACCCCTTCGCCGAGCACGGCCACCATGCGCTCGATGACCTCGGTCAGCAGCTTCACGCCCTGGGGGGCTGGTCCCAACCGGAAGATCTGCGAGCGGCGCGCCGTGCCGTCCATCGCGTCCATCACGTCGTCCAGATCCGAGGCGAGCTGGTGGATGTCTTCCCGGTCGAGCGGCGTGATGAAGGTGCGGTCGAGCCGGTTCACGACCTCGTGCGTGATCTGGTCGGCCTCGTGCTCGAGTCGCTTGAGCGCCTCGACGTGGGGCGTGCGACGCTCGGGCTCCGCCGCGAACAGCTCGCGCAGGTGGTGCGCCGCCTCCTTGTTGCGGTTGGCGACTTCGACGAACAGGTCGAAGAATTCCTCGTCACGCGGTAGCAGACGCACAGGGGTCCTCGCGGCAGGGGAGACCTTGAATTCGCCGAAAACATAGCGGCGTCCGGCAGGAGTCACTAGGTTACCACGGCCCTGCAGCCCCCCAGCCCCTGAGGAGCGAAGGCATGGCGACCGCGCAGCAGCCGCAGACCGAATTCGTCAAGGCGCTCTCCCGGCTCGACGCCACCGCCCTGGTCGTGGGGTCGATGATCGGCTCCGGGATCTTCATCGTCTCGGCCGACATCCTGCGGCAGGTGCACGCTCCGGCCGTCCTGCTGATCGTGTGGGCTCTCTCCGGTGTCGTGACGCTGATGGGCGCCCTCGCCTACGGTGAGCTCGCCGCCATGTTCCCCCGCGCCGGCGGCCAGTACGTCTACCTGCGCGAGGGCATCTCGCCGCTGTTCGGCTACCTGTACGGCTGGACCCTGTTCCTGGTGATCCAGACGGGGACGATCGCCGCAGTGGCCGTGGCGTTCGCGCGCTTCACCGCGGTGTTCTTCCCGAGCCTCTCCCCCGACGTCTTCCTCGGGACGACCGTCAACTTGGGCAGCGGCCCGATCCAGGTCGGCCTATCCCCGCAGCGGATCCTCGCGATCCTCTCCGTAATCCTGTTGACGTGGATCAACGTACGCGGCGTGCGGACCGCCGCGGTCATCCAGACCTCGCTCACGGCGATCAAGACCACGGCGCTCGCCGCCCTCATCGTGCTGGGCGTGACCGTGGGCCGCAACGCGGCGGCGATCGCGGCCAACTTCGGGCCCGCATTCTGGCCCGCCACTGGCTTGGGCGCGACGCTGTGGCCCGTCATCGGGGCGGCGATGGTGGGATCGCTCTTCTCGATGGACGCCTGGAACAACGTCGGCTTCGCCGGCTCGGAGCTCAAGGAGGCGAAGCGGGACCTGCCGATCGCCATGGCGGCCGGCACGCTCATCGTCACGGTGCTGTACCTGCTCGCCAACGTCGCCTACCTGAACGTCCTGCCGGCGGACGCGATCGCGCACGCCCCCCAGGACCGGGTCGGCACCGCGGCATTGCAGGCGATGTTCGGGGACGCCGGCCTCTACCTGATGGCCGGCGCGATCATGATCTCCACGTTCGGCTGCAACAACGGGCTGATCCTGTCGGGCGCTCGGGTCTACTACGCCATGGCCCGGGACAATCTGTTCTTCCGCTCGATCGGCGTGCTCCACCCCGAGCACAAGACGCCCGCCGTCGCGCTCGTCGTCCAGGCGGTGTGGACGAGCCTGCTGTGCCTCTCGGGCACCTACAGCGAGCTCTTGAACTACGTCATCTTCGCAGCCCTCCTCTTCTACATGCTCACGGCGGTTGGCCTGTTCATGCTACGGGCCAGGCGGCCGGACGCCGAGCGACCGGTGCGTGCCGTCGGATACCCCTGGCTCCCAGCGCTCTACGTGCTCGGGACGGGCGTGTTGTGCGTGAACCTGTTGTTCCAGCAGACGCGTTACGCCGGGTTGGGACTCATCATCGTGGCATTGGGCATCCCGGTGTACTTCGCGTGGCGGCGCTTCACCGCGCAGACGGCGTAACGCCCGCCCCCCCTCACGACCGCTCCCATCTGGAGTAGTCGCCGAGCAGCGTGATCACCGCGCCCTGCGCCGCCAGCGCCGCCAGTGCGGCGCGCATCGCCGGGTCTTCGGTCCGCGCCTCCACGTCGAGATAGAAGAGATACTCCCACGGCGTGGAGCGGTCGGGGCGGCTCTCCAGCTTGGTGAGGTTGAGCCCCGCATCGGCGAATGGGGCGAGCGCCCGCGCCAGCGTTCCGGCGCGGTGTGGTAGCTTGAGCCGCAGGGTCGTCTTTGCCGGCACGCCCACGGGGGGCGACGCAGGCTCCCGAGCTACCACCAGGAAGCGCGTTTGGTTGTGCGGCTCGTCTTCGATCCGCTGCGCGAGGACGTCGAGCCCGTAACGGCGCGCCGCGAGCGCGCCGGCCAGGGCGCCGAGCGACGCATCGTTGCGCCGGGCGACCTCTGCCGCCGCACCCGCCGTGTCGTAGAACGCGACCACCTCGACACCCGCCAGCTCGCCCAGAAATCGCTCGCACTGCGCCAGCGCGACGGGGTGAGAGAGCACGCGACGCAGCGACCCGCGTTGCGCACCGGGGATGCCGAGCAGACAGTGATGTACCGCGCTCACCACTTCGCCTACGATCGCTAACCCTGAGTCGGCGATCAGGTCGAAGTTGGTCGCGATCGAGCCCACGACCGAGTTCTCGATCGGGAGCACGCCGAGCTCTACGCGCCGTGCGAGCACAGCCTGGGCGACGTCACGGAACTCGCGATAAGGCTGCGCCTCGGCATCCGGATGTATCAGGAGCAGCGCCTCCTCGCTGTACGCCCCCGGCTCGCCTTGAAATGCTATCCTCTTGTTTGGCATTCGCTTACGCTAATGGATCGGTGGCCTTGCCGATAGTCGATAGGAGGATATTATTCGGCTCGAGTACCCGAACAAATACCGAAGCAGTCTGGAGCCACGCATGCCCGGGCCACTCGAGTCAGGCACGTCCACTCCCGCACCGCAGCCAAGCTCCCAGACGTCACCCTGTCCGGACTGCGGTGCCGGGCTGGTCCGCCAGTCGGCCTGCCTCGTATGCGTGCAGTGCGGGTGGGCGCGATGCGGCTAACGGCTAGACGGACAGACGGGTAGACGGATGGCAATGACCGGCAGCAGGGATCAGCTCGGGCTCACCCTATCGGACCACCCGCGTATCCGCCGGTCTCTGCCGGTTCTCGACGAGCGCCTGCGCGGCACGAAGTTCGTGTCGCTCACCCCCAAGTCCATCCTCAACTCACCGCAGCAGACCGGGGTGGATTTCTGGTCGCTGAACCCCTACGTGGGATGCGAGTTCGGGTGCAGCTACTGCTACGCGCGCTACGCGCATCGCTACGTGGTGGAGCGCGCGCACGACACTGGAACGCTCTCCGACGGCGAGTTCCAGGAATTTCGCGGACCACACGGGTGGGAGGCGTTCGAGCGCAGGATCTTCGTCAAGGACCAACTACTGGGCGCGTTGGAGGCCGACCTGCGCCGCTATTATCGGTCCATCGGTCCGTCTGCCCGTCAGTCCGTCCCGATTGTCATCGGCACCGCGACCGATCCCTACCAACCGGCCGAGCGGCGCTTCCGCCTCACGCGGCTCATCCTCGAGCGCCTGGCGCGCTGCGAGGGGCTGAACATCGGCATCATCACGAAGAGCCCGCTGGTGGCTCGCGACCGCGACGTGCTGCGCCGCCTCCAGGACTCGAACGACCTCGAGGTGTACGTCTCATTGATCTCGGTCGATGGCGCGCTCATTCGGAAGATCGAGGCGCGCTCGCCGTTGCCGGCGGTCCGGCTGCGGGCGCTACAGCGCCTCACGGCTGCGGGTATCAACGCCGGACTGATCGTGGCGCCCGTCCTCCCGGGCATCACGGACGACCTGTCACACCTGGAGGCGCTGTTCGGCGCGGCCCGAGGGGCTGGCGCGCGGTTCGTGCACGCGGGACCGCTGCGGCTCTATGGCGCCGTGCGCGAGCGTTTCCTGCCGGTGCTCGGGCAGCACTTTCCGGAGCTGGAGGAGCGCTATGCCCGCGCCTACGCACGCCGCAGCAACGCGCCCCGGGGCTACGCCACCGCGCTCACCCGGCGCATCAAGCGACTGCAGCGGAGGTACGGCTTTCCGGTGAACGACGGTATGCAGGATCGTTACGAGCGGCGGCTCTCGCCGACGCAAGGCGAGCTCGCCCTCTGAGGGGTTCCCCGAGCTACAGCCGTCGTCCGTGGTCGAAGTAGGCGTGGAGATCGTTGACCCAGCCGGGCACCGGGCGGCGCTCCGTCTGATAAGCCCGCACCAGCGACTGCGTCATGCGGCGACCGAGCGACACACGATCCCGGACGCCGAGGCCGGTCGTCAAGGCTTCCACGAGGCGCACGATCCTCGCCGCCTTGGCGGACCGCGGCATCTTGCGCTTGGCTCGAGGGGCTGCGCGCACGGTAGCAACCACTGGTCCCGCGAGAAACTGCACAAACTGAACGCGTACGTCGAGATAGTACAGACTACGCGCCGGGACGGCAAGCCCCGACGAAACCACTCAAGCGACTTCTGTCTCGGACTTGCCGGGGCGGGCGCGATAGTGCCGCAGCAGCTCCTGCGCCCAGCGCGGCGGCGACAGGCTGCGCGATTCGTATGCCTTGGAGAGGAGCGCGGCGATGTCGCGCCCGAGCTGCGTTGTCTGGTGGGGGGAGAGATCGCCCGTCAGCTCGTTCAACAGGCGGACCAGCTGACCGACGTTGGGGGGGCGCGTGACTCGATCCCGATCGGCCAGCCAGCGCTCCAGTTTCGCGCGCGTAGCGCTGCGCGGCGCCGACCCGTTGATGAAGTTGCGCAACCCGTTCGGGCTGACCGTGACTTCTCTCGCGGCGCGTCGCAACGACAGCCGCGCGGCCTCACGCGCAATGGCATCGCGCAGTAGAGGCACAGGCAGTGTCGGGACGCCGCGACGGCTACTGCTCATTCGGCGTTTTTCACGACGTGCAATCCCCGTCTCGTTTGCCGAAGGTCCCAACCAGATACCTTAGCACGACTCCCCCGACGGGGCAACCGGCGGTCCCGGCTCGCTCCCGTGCCCGCGGCACGTGCTGTTGCGCCGACGCAACGTGCGGGCGGCAGAGGGCTTAGCCGTCCTCCCCGCCGAGCGCGGCCGCGAGCGCGCGAATCGTCCCGGGCGCGTTCCCCTCGAGCCGATTGTTGGCGAGTATCAGCGCCTCAATGCGTCGCCGCATCGCCTCCGCGATTAGGCGCAGCAGGTCTTGGCGCAGCTCGGGCTGCGGTTCGCGGATGCGATCGTAGGGCTCGAACAGCTTCACGGCATCCGCGTAGCGCCGCCCCGGCCGCAACAGCGCACGCGCCACGGTGAAATCCGCCGGGAACGACCACGGCAGCTCAAGCTGCTCCCCAATCGTCGGCATTTCGGTCCAGGAATTGAAGACGTGCGCCACGCCGTGGCGCGCGAGCACGGCCCCGTGCGCGGCGGTGAGCAGCTCGCGGTTCCGCAACTCGACCGCGTAGCGGAAGTCGCGGGGCAGCTGGTGCAAGAAAGCGTCGAGGTCTTCCGTCCACCGTCCTTGCACCGGAAGATCCTTCCCGCGCATCGCCTGGAACTCGAACACGAAACACGCCGCATGATCGCGGAACGCGCGCTCGTACGGGCCGAGCACCGCGTCCTTGAAGAGGTCCGCGTTCAGGAAATCAGGGTTGCGCGCGCCCTCGAGCCGCGTCGCGGTGATCCGGTCCCAGACCTTGCTCACGCAGGGAAAGCCGGGAGGTAGCGCCCGCGCATACGCCGCGAGCACCTCCTCGTCCGGCGGCTCGTAGTACGCGCTGTCGATCCCCACCGTCCGGAACAGCGGGTAGCGGGCGTACTCCTCGAGCCGGCGCGCCGGCTGCGCCCCGCGATAGCCGCGGTGGTAGACGTCGCCCGCCCAACCGTCGTAGGTCCAGGTCGAAGTGCCGAACTTGATGCTGGGTGGGACGCGCCGGCCGAGCTCGCTGAGCTGCGCCGGAAGCGGTGGCAGCGCGGCGACGTCGTCGAATAACTCTGGCTGCTGTCGTTGAGCCATAGAAGTCGCAATATACCAATAGGTTATCTATCAAGTAACCAGTCTTGCGGCGTTGGCTAGCTTCGGGATATATTCGGGTCCCTTGATACCACGATGCCGCGCCATCCCCTGACGAGCTCGACCGCAGCCTGCTGCTGGATTCCCCTCTTCGCACTGCGCTGTGAGGAGGGGCGGCGTCCCGAGCTCGCGTCCCAGCCCGCTGCCCTGCTCGCGCCGGACATCGCCCGCCGGCTGTGGCAGGTCTCACCGCTCGGCCGCCACGCGGGGGTGAAGCCCGGGATGACGGTGAGCCAGGCGATTGGACTGTGTCCTTCGCTCAGGCTGTGCGAGCCCGACCCGGTCTATTACGACGAGCAGTTTGCGCGCCTGCTAGCCGCGCTGAGCGCGGTGAGTCCGGTGGTGGAGCCGGCGGAGCTGGGGCGGGCGTACGTCGGTACCGACGGATTGGAAGGACTGTACGGTGCGCCGGAGGGGATCGTCGAAGAGATGCAATTGCGGATTGTGGATTGTGGATTGCGGATTGGAAATACCGGCGTCGAATCCGCAATCCGAAATCCGCAATCCGCAATCCGGGTCGGGTGGGGCCGCGGCAAATTCGTCTCCTGGGTCGCCGCGACTCGTGCCAAGCCGGGCGGCGCGATCATCGTCCACCCGGGGGAGGAGGGGAAGTTTCTTTCTGCCCAGCCGCTCGCCGTGCTGCCGCTCGATCCCGACACGCATCGCCGGCTCCGCCAGCTCGGTCTCAAGACCCTCGGCCGGCTCGCGGCGTTGCCGGAGGAAGCGCTCGTCTCGCAGTTCGGCACCGCCGGCCGGCGCCTGTGGCGGCTCGCGGCGGGGGCGACGGTCGAGCGCGTCGTAGGCCGGGCGGCACCCGAGCCGATCACCGCCGCGATCACGTTCTTCTCTCCGGTCGCCGAGCGCGAGCTGCTCGCGCATGCGCTGAACCAGCTGCTCGAGCGCGCACTCAAGCATCCACGTCGCATCGGCTGGCGGGTGCAGGTAGTGCGCGTCCGAGCCGAGCTCGAGCACGGCGCGTCGTGGTTGGTCGAATCGACGCTCAAGGACCCGACCGCCGACCGGGATCGCATCGCCGCGCCGCTCCGGACCCGGCTCGAGCAGGCGCCGCCCGTCGGGGCAGTGGAGCGGCTCGCGGTCGAGTTCACCGCCTTCGCGCCTGGCACCGCCGAACTGCAGCTCTTCGCCCGCGACGCGAGCGCCGCCGCGCGGGCGGGACGGCGGCGCGCGCTCCGCATTGCCCTGCAGGAGATCAAACTCAGGCTCAAGCGCACGCTGCTCTACCACGTCATCGAGGTGCAGCCATGGTCGCGGCTTCCGGAGCGGCGGTATGCGTTGATCGATTATGAGCCGTGACCAAACTCGGAACGCGGAAGGCGGAACGCGGAACAGAGCGGACCGGCTTCGGGCACTGAATGCGCCGGAGCCGGTGACAGTCGAGCTGGACGCCAACGGTCAACCTGCGGCGGTCAGGCGGTCAAAGGACACAGGCGGCGGTCAGTCGGTCGAAGCAATTCTTGAGGATTGGCGAATCGACGATGAGTGGTGGAGACAGCCGATCGCTCGTCGCTACCGTGAAATCGTGCTCGACGGCGGGAAGCGAGCCGTGCTGTTCGAGGACCTGCATACCGGAGAGTGGTTTATTCAGCAGCCTTAGTGACCGCCGCCTTTCTCTTTGACCGCCCTGACCGCCGATGTATATCGAACTGCACTGCCACTCGGCGTTTTCTTTCCTCGACGGTGCATCTCTCCCCGAGCAGCTCGCGCTCACGGCATCGCAGCTCGGCTACTCAGCCGTAGCGCTCACCGACCACAACGGCCTCTACGGATCGCTGGCGTTCGCGCATGAGGCGAAGCAACTCGGCATCCAGGCAATCACGGGTGCGGAGCTGACACTACTCGATGGTTCCCACGTGACCCTGCTCGCTGAGACGCCGGAAGGGTACGCGAACCTGTGCCGGCTGATCACCGAGACCCACTTGGGCCGTGCCGACCGCCGCGATCCGCGGCTCGACTTCGCGTCGCTCGAAGCACGGCACGAAGGGCTGATCATTCTCTCCGGCTGCCGCACCGGCCTGTTGCCGCAGCGCTTGCAGCAAGCAGGCGTGACCGCCGCACGGCGCTTCGCCGAGCGCTGCCGCGCGGTGTTCGGGGCCGATCGGTTCTTCGTCGAGCTGCAGCGCAACTACGTCCGGGGTGATCTCGCCCTGACCCGGGCGCTGAAGGCCATCGCGGATGACGCGCACCTCGGCGTCGTGGCATCTGGCAACGTGCATTATCACGCCCGCGCCCGGCACCGGCTGCACGACGTGCTGGTCGCGATCCGGCACCGCACGACGCTGGACGGCTCGCACAGCGTGCGGCGGCCGAACAGCGAGTTCTACCTTCGGCGACCGGAAGATGTCACTGCGCTGTTTGGTGACTGTCCAGATGCTGTCGCCAACACGCGGACGTTGGGGGAGCGCTGCCGGGCGTTCGACATCACCCGGGACCTGGGCTACGGGTTCCCGGACTTCCGCGGGGCGGATCGGAGCCCCGCCCCTCAGGCGCTCGCCGAGCTGTGTCGGGCGATGCTCGAAGCGCGCTATCCGGAGGGTTCCGAGCAGCGTGACGAGGCGGTGCGAAGGCTCGCGGAGGAACTGACACTCATCGAGCACCATCGACTCAGCGGTTTTTTTCTGGTGTATCACGACCTGTTCGACCTGGCGCGTGAGGTGGCTGCCGACGTGCGCCGCGGATCGCTCCGTGCAGGGGCCAACCTCCTCCCCGGCCGCGGGCGCGGCTCGTCGGTGTCGTCCATCGTGTGCTACCTGCTCGGCCTGTCGCACATCGATCCGATCGCGAACCGGCTGTTCCTGGGCCGGTTTCTGAACGAGAGCCTCGCGTCGGTTCCCGACATCGACCTCGATTTCCCGCGCGAGATCCGCGAGGAGCTGATCCGGCGTGTCTACAAGCGCTACGGGGACGAGCACGTGGGGCTCGTCTGCGCGTTCCCCACCTATCGCCTCCGCTCCGCGGTCCGGGAGATCGGCAAGGCGCTCGACCTCCCCCCCGGCGAGCTCGAGCAGGTGGCGAAGCTGGCGGACCGGCGGTCGGGCGGACTGGCGGACGAGCTGGAGCAGTTGCCCGGTTTCCACGGCCGGACCAAAGCGCCGCTCTGGAAGGAGCTGTGCGAGCTGGCCGAGGAGATCGCCGGGCTACCACGCCACGTGTCGCAGCACGTCGGCGGGATGATCATCTCGAGCCGGCCGCTCGTCGAGGTCGTGCCGCTCGAGCGCGCGGCGATGGAAGACCGCGTCGTGTGCCAGTGGGACAAGGATTCCTGCGACGACGCGCGCTTCATCAAGATCGACTTCCTGGCGCTCGGCATGCTGTCGCTCGTGGAGGAGTGCGTCGAACGGATCGCAATGCGCGCGGGGGGAGGGCCGCCCGACCTGTCGCGCATCGACTTCGCCGACCAGGCGGTGTACGACCGTATTTGCCGCGGCGACACCGTGGGGCTGTTCCAGATCGAGAGCCGGGCGCAGATCCAGATGATCCGTCGCACCCGCCCGAAGAACCTCGAGGACCTGGCCGTCGAGGTGGCGATCGTGCGCCCCGGGCCGATCGTGGGTGGCGCGGTGAACCCCTACGTGCGGCGGCGCGAGGACGAGCGCCGCGCCCGGGCCCGCGGCCGTCGCTACGAGCCGCCGGTGGATCATCCCCTGTTGAGAGACGTGCTCGCGGAGACGCTGGGGGTGATCCTCTACCAGGATCAGGTGCTGCAAGTGTGCCAGGCGCTCGCCGGGTTCACGCCGGGGCAGGCGGAAGCGTTGCGACGTGCCATGAGCCGCCGGCGCAGCCGGGAGCTCATGGCCGGCTTCTGGGAGGAATTCCGCGACGGCGCGGCGGCGCGCGGCGTTCCCGAGCAGGTCGCCGAGCGGGTGTTCACGCAGGTGATCGCGTTCTCCGAGTTCGGCTTTCCCAAGTCGCACGCGGCGGCGTTCGGGTTGCTCGCCTACCAGTCGGCGTGGCTGCGGCACTACTACGCCGCCGAGTATTACTGCGCGCTCTTCAACAACCAGCCGATGGGGTTCTACTCGCTCGACGCGCTGGGGCGGGACGCCCAACGGCACGGGATCGAGATCCGGCTCCCGGACGTGAACAAGAGCGAAGTGTGGTGCGACGTCGAAGGCGCCGCGGTGCGGGTCGGGCTCGGGTTCATCTGCGATTGGAGCGAGGAGACTGCGAGTGCCGTCGTGACAGAGCGGGCGCGCGGCGGCCCGTTCCGGGGCATCGGCGACTTCATGCGGCGCGCGCCGCCCCGGCTCAAGCGCAACGCGATCGAGCACCTGGTGTGGGTGGGCGGATGCGACGCGTTCGGCCTGACGCGGCGCGAGCTGTTGTGGCAGGTAGGGTTGTGGCTCCCGCCCGAAGCGGAGCAGGGCGGCGAAGCGCGCGGCCGGCGCCAGCTCGAGCTGGCGCTGGACCATCCGTTCGAGCACCTGCCGTTCGGCGGCCTCGCGGCGGACGAGCGGCTGCTCGCCGAGTACGCGGTGCTGGGGTTCGCGGCGAGCGGTCACCCGCTCGAGCTGTTGCGCGGCGCGCTGCCGCCCACCGTGGTGCAGAGCGACGCGCTGCCGCTGCACGAGCACGGCACGCGGGTAGAGGTCGCGGGATTGGTGGTGGCGCGCCAGCGCCCCGAGACCGCGAAAGGATTCATCTTCGTGCTACTGGAAGACGAAGCGGGCATGGTGAACGTGATCGTGCGGCCCGACGTATACCTGAAGCACCGCACGGCGATCCGCGGCGAGCCGCTGCTGTGGGTACGCGGCAAGCTCGCGAAGGACGACGGGACGGTGAACGTGCTGGCGGAAGCAGTACAAAGCCTGCGCCTGAAGCGCGGCTCAAGCCGCGACTCGGCATCTGCCGCTGAAGCGGCCGGTTTACCGGCAGACGCCGAGCCGCGAGTTCACTCGCGCACCCAGTCGCCGTACGCCTTCATCAAGTTCATGCGGCAGGTCGCGCCGGAGTCGAAGGACTGGGGCTAGATTAAGACATGCCTCAACACGAAATCGCAACCTTGGCCGGCGGCTGCTTCTGGTGCCTCGAGGCAGCGTTCCAAGATCTCAAGGGCGTCGAGCAGGTTCAGTCAGGATACTCGGGGGGCCGCGTCGCCAACCCGTCGTACGAGGCTGTCTGCACAGGGTCCACCGGGCACGCCGAAGTCGTGCAGTTGACCTTCGACCCCGCGGTCGTCTCGTTTCGCGACCTGCTGCATGTCTTCTTCACGATCCACGACCCGACCACCCTGAACCGTCAGGGCGGGGACGTCGGCACGCAGTATCGCTCGGCGGTCTTCTACCACACTCCGGAGCAGAAGGCCGTGGTCGAGCAGGTGATCCGGGAGCTCGCAGACGAGCGGGTGTGGGATGACCCGATCGTCACCCAGGTGGTCCCCTTCGAGGTGTTCTACCCGGCCGAGGAGTACCACCGCGACTACTACCGCCGCAATCCGAACCAAGGCTACTGTCGCGCGGTGATCGCGCCCAAGGTCGCCAAGGTGCGCAAGCTCTACCTCGACAAGTTGAAGCAACCGGTGGGCTGAGCGCCCGACGTGACGGGTCTCCTCAAGGCCGCGATCAACGGCGGTCGCACGCTTGCCGAGCACCCCGGCATTCCCGTCACGCCGGAGCAACAAGCCCTCGTGGCGGCCGAGTCGGTCTCGGCGGGGGCCGCCGCGATCCACCTGCATGTGCGCGGCCCGGACGGCAGCGAAAGCCTAACCGCGACCGACGTGGCCGCGGCGCTCACGGCGATCCGCGCCGCCGTGCCTGGGATCCCGATCGGCGTCAGCACGGGAGCCTGGATCATTCGGGACACCGAATCCCGCCTGAAAGCAATCGCGGGATGGACGCTCCTGCCGGACTTTGCGTCGGTGAATTTCCACGAAGAGGGCTCGAAACAGCTGGCCGAGCTGCTGCGCACGCGCGGCGTGGGCGTGGAGGCCGGTCTGGCAAACACCCGCGGCGCCGAGGTGCTCGTGGACTCGGGTCTGGCCGCGCGTTGCCTGCGAGTCATGTTCGAGCCTCAGGAGGGCGACGTCGACACGGCCCTGGGAATGCTGGCCCAGCTGGAGGCGAGGCTCGATGGCGCTGGGATCAGGCTGCCGCGCCTGCTCCATGGAGTCGGCCCGACGGCGTGGCCGCTGATCGACGCGGCGATCGCCCGGGGCTACGACACGCGCGTCGGGTTCGAGGACACGCTCACTCTGCCGGACGGCACGACGGCCCCCGGCAACGCCGCGCTCGTGGCCGCGGCGCGCGGGCGCATCGAGGCGCGTGGCGCCAGCTGACCTCGTCATCGCCGGTCAGCGCGTCGCCACCCCGGGGGGGGGGCTGCGGCCGGGCGCGATTATGATCGTGGACGGGGTGATCACGGCCGTACAGGACTATGGCGAGCCGCGCGACGCCACTCGACAGCTGGACGTGGGAACAGCGGTCGTGCTCCCCGGAGCCGTGGACACACACGTCCACGTGAACGAGCCGGGGCGCACCGACTGGGAGGGCTTCGAGACCGCGACGCGGGCCGCCGCGGCGGGAGGCGTCACCACGATCGTGGACATGCCGCTGAACAGCATCCCGGTGACGACCACGGTCGAAAGCCTGGAGCAGAAGGTTCGGGCGGCGGCCGGCCACGCGACCGTGGACTACGCGTTCTGGGGCGGCGTCGTGCCCGGTAACACCGCACAGCTTGCGCCGCTCGCCGAGGCCGGCGTGGCGGGCTTCAAGTGTTTCCTGGTCGCTTCGGGGATCGACGAGTTCCCATCCGTGTCGGCAGCAGACCTCTACCCGGCCATGACCCGCCTCGCCGAGCTCGGGCTTCCCCTGCTGGTGCACGCCGAGCTGCCTGGCCCGATCGCCCGAGCCGCCCGCTCCACCGCCGACTCACGGCGCTACGCCAGTTGGCTCGCTGCACGTCCCCCGGAAGCTGAGCTGGAAGCGATCGACTTGGCCCTCGGGCTGTGCCGCAAGACGGGATGTCACGTCCACATCGTGCATCTCGCGGCCGCCGCCGCATTGGACCGGCTGCGGGACGCGCGGCGGGAAGGTCTTCCGATCACCGTGGAGACCTGCCCGCATTATCTCACATTCGCCGCCGAGGACATCCCGGACGGCGCCACCGCGTGGAAGTGCGCACCGCCGATCCGCGAGCGGGAAAACCGCGAGCGCCTGTGGGGCGGGCTCGCCGACGGAACCATCGATCTCGTGGCGAGCGACCACTCGCCGGCACCGCCTGCCCTGAAATGTCTCGAAGCGGGCGACTTCGCTCGGGCGTGGGGCGGCGTCGCGTCGGTCGAGCTGGCCCTCGCCGCGACCTGGACCGGAGCGCGCGCCCGCGGTCGCAGCCTGCAGGACCTCGTGCGTTGGCACGCCGAGCGGCCGGCCCGGCTCGCGCGCTTCTCCCGGAAGGGCGCGATCGCTCCCGGCTGGGACGCGGACCTCGTGGTGTTCGATCCCGACGCACAGTTTACCGTCGAGCCGTCACGTTTGCGGCAGCGACACCCGATCACGCCGTACGCGGGGAGGACGCTGCACGGCGTGGTGCGGCAGACCTTCGTGCGCGGAAGCTGCGTGTTCGATCAAGGAGCGTTTCCGGCGGGAGCGGTGGGCAAATGGGTGCGCTGAGAGAGGGGCTTATCGATCTCGCGGCCGCCCGACTAGGAGGCAACGCGCTGCTTGCGAGCGACGAATTCTTCGCCCCCAAAAGCAACCTGCTGGAGCCGGGGCGCGGCGTGTTCATCGAAGGCCGGTACACGAAGCGCGGCAAGTGGATGGACGGTTGGGAAACCCGGCGCCGCCGCGGGCCGGGATACGACTGGTGCATCATCCGGCTCGGTGCCCCGGGCGTGATTCGCGCCCTCACTGTGGACACCAATCATTTCCGCGGCAACCATCCAGCGGAGTGCTCGCTCGACGCGGTGGACCTCGCCGGCGCGCCCACCGCGCGCCGCCTGCGCGCCCTCGGCGGCGCCTGGTTGGAGCGACTGCCCCGTGCGCCGCTCGCGGGGCATACCGAAAACGACTTCTCGATCCGGGGTGACGCCCGTGCTACGCACGTCCGCCTCAACATCTACCCGGACGGCGGGGTGGCCCGGCTGCGTGTCTGGGGCGAGGCCCGGCCCGACTGGCGGCGGATCACGGCGGCGCGGCGGGGTGCCGGTCCGATCGACCTGGTCGCGGTGGAGCATGGCGGCCTGCCGCTCGCGACCAGCGATCAGTTTTTCAGCGAGCCGCTGAACCTCATAATGCCGGGGCGTCCGCGCGACATGGGTGACGGCTGGGAGACGCGCCGCCGCCGCGGTCCGGGACACGACTGGGTGGTGCTACGGCTGGGGCGGCGCGGCGTGATCGAGCGCTGCGAGCTGGACACGACCCACTTCAAAGGCAACTTCCCGGAGAGCGCGAGCCTCGAGGGATGCGAGGCGCCCGGGCTCGCCGGCTCCGCCCTGCCGCCGGACACCGCCGTGTGGCGCGAGCTCCTGGCGCGCACCGAGCTGCGGTCCAACGCCGTGCACCGCTTCGCGCTCGCGCGGGCGCGAGCGTCCGTCACGCACGTGCGACTCAACATCTTCCCCGACGGCGGGGTGGCACGGCTGCGGCTGTGGGGTCGGGTGACTTGACGGTGCCGCCCTGTGCCCGAGCTGAAGCCTGGGCTCGGCAGTGCACTGCCCTTGAGGGCAATGATCGCCAAGCACACGGTTCAGTGTGTGAATAAGGTGGCGGCGTACCTGAACAGCCTGGCGGAAGACAAGGCGCGATCGGCGCTCGCCAAGTGTTGCGGCGCACAGCGCTGGGTGGACGAGCTACTCGCCGCCCGCCCGTTCACGAGCGACGCCGCGCTGCTGGCCCACGCCGAGCGCGCCTGGTGGGCGCTGGGGCGGGAGGACTGGCTGGAGGCGTTTCAGGACCACCCGCGCATCGGCGAACGCACGGCCGAGGAGTGGTCCCGCCGCGAACAGGCTGGCGTGGACACGGCCGCAGCCGCGACGCGCGCGGCCCTCGCCCGTGAGAACGTCGCCTACATCGAGCGCTTTGGGTACCTGTTCTTGACGTGCGCCACGGGAAAGACCGCTGGCGAGCTGCTCGGCGAGCTGCGCCGCCGTCTCGGGAACGATCCGGCCACGGAGCTGCGGATCGCGGCGGGAGAGCAGGCGAAGATCACCCGGCTCCGACTCGAGAAACTGGTGGCCCCATGAGCGGAATCACGACCCACGTCCTGGACACCGCGCGCGGCCGGCCCGCCGCCGGCGTCGCCGTCTCGTTGGCACTGCAGACGGGCGACGGCTGGACCGAGCTCGCAGCCGCCCCGACCGACGCCGGCGGCCGCCTCGCGAACCTGCTGCCCGCGCAGGTCAAGAACCCGGCCGGCACTTACCGTCTGAGGTTCGACGTGGAGCCGTACTTCGCAGCCCAGGGGGCCACGCCGTTCTACCCGTACGTAGAGGTCGTCTTTCAGGTCCGAGACGCAGGGGACTACCACGTGCCGCTCCTCGTGAGCCCCTTCGGCTACACCACTTACCGCGGCAGCTGAGCGCTGCCCCGGTGGACGCCCACCTCAGCCAGTGGCTCAATCTGGCGCTTCGCTGGAGCCACGTGATCACGGGCGTCGCGTGGATCGGGACATCGTTCTACTTCAACTGGCTGAACGGCCGGCTCGCGCCGCCCCCAGCCGAGCGCGCCGAGCCGGGCGTCGCCGGAGAGCTCTGGTCGGTCCACGGCGGTGGGTTCTACCGCGTGGTCAAGTACACGGTCGCTCCCGCGGCGCTTCCTTCCACGCTTCACTGGTTCAAGTGGGAGGCGTACGCGACGTGGCTGAGTGGCTTCGTCCTGCTCGTCCTGATCTACTATCTCGACGCGGCCGCCTACCTCGTCGACACCCAGGTCTCGACGCTCAGCCCGCGAGCCGCGATCGCCGTGGGCGTGGGAGCACTCGTCGGCAGTTGGCTCGTCTACGACGCGCTGTGCCGGTCGCGTCTCGGCCAGGCACCGCTCGCGCTCGCGGGCGTGCTGTTCGTCCTCGGCGTGGCACTCGCCTGGGGCCTCACGCAGCTGTTCGCTCCCCGCGCCGCCTATCTCCACGTCGGCGCTGCGATCGGGACGATCATGGCGGCGAACGTGCTCATGGTGATCATCCCGGCCCAGCAGGAGATGGTCGCGGCACTGGCACAGGGACGCCTGCCGGACGCGACCCGCGGCCGGCAGGCGGCGCTCCGCTCGCTTCACAACAACTACTTCACGCTCCCCGTGTTGTTCATCATGGTGAGCAGCCACTATCCGGCGACTTACGGTCACCGGCTGAACTGGCTGATCCTCGCGGGATTGGCGGTGGTGGGCGTGGCGACGCGACACTGGTTCAATCTGCGGAACCAGGGTCGCCACAACATGTGGCTCCTGCCGGGCGCGGCTGTCGCGCTGGTCGCGCTGGCGCTGATCACCGCGCCCCACGGCGATGGGGCCCCGAGTGGTCCTGCCGGGAAGCCCGCCGTCTCGTTCGCCGACGTGCGGGTGATCGTGGCGCGACGCTGCGCGCCATGCCACTCGGCCGCGCCCACCGTCGCCGGACTCGCGGCCGCGCCGCTCGGAATCGCGCTCGACACACCGGAAGAGATTCGCGCCCGGGCCGAGCGGATCCTCGCGGTCGCGGTTGTGACCCACACCATGCCGCTCGGAAACGTGACGGCGATGACGGACCAGGAGCGGGCGCTGCTGGGGAATTGGATCCGCAGCGGGGCAACGCTCCGGTAGGGCCCGAGGCGAGGGTGACGGGTGACGGGCATCACAGAGGAAGAGCGGGATTCCGACCACACCTTCGCCATGGACGTTCCCGTCTCAGAACGACCCCGCGTCCCCGCAGTGCTCGCCGTCGCGCTCGCCGGCGTCCTCGCGTCGCTCGGCTGCGAGAGCACTGCCACCGGCGCGAGCGGGGGAAGCGGTGCCGTGGCGGACCCGACCCTGCTGCCGGTCGCGAGCGGCCAAGCCCCGAATGTCGCCGCGTACGACGCGCTCAACCTCGTCAACCAGCCGGCGGGCTTCACGTACAATGACCCCGTGACCCACGTGAAGATCTGGAAGGTCACGAGCGGCACCATCCCCGCGGTGAACACCAGCGCCGGGCACGACTACGCGGACGGAGGAAACCGAGCGAGCCTCGGCTGGGGCCCCGACAACAACTCGCACACCATTCTGATCCGCGGTGACGGGATGGCTTACCACCTGGTGGATTTCACCCGTGGCGTGGGCTTCAGCAACTATCGCGTCCTCCCGGCTGGCGCTCAGCCGGACCGGGACCTGTGCTTCTCGTTCTCGAACCTCGCGAGCCAGCCGCGCATCGCGTACGTCCTCCACAACGGCGTGCTGCTGCGGTTCAACACGCAGACGATGCAGCTGGAGAACACCGGAAACTTCCCGCACAGCTTGAACGCGTTCGCCTGGCTCCAGCACGACAGGAACGACGTGTGGTTCGTCGGGTTGGTGAACGCCACCACGGCATTCGCGTGGAACGGCCAGACGAATCAGTACTTCACGCATTCCGAGAGCTGGTTGGACGAGGGACGTCTGGAGCGCGACGGGCGCTACGTAGTCCTCACCAACGGGGGAGGCCAGGTTCGTCTCTGGGACCTGTCCGACAATTCGTTCGGCCCCACCCAGAACGAGGGCATCAACTTCTGGTTCGCGCACAACGCGAGCCTCCGTAGTCGGTGGGTGACCGCCGACGTGAACGTGAGCGCCCCTTTCGCCGAAGACCGTTATGCGGTGAGCGGGGGTAGCGTGGTCAAAACGCAGATTCTGAACCAAAGCGCTGGCACGCTCGTCCACCACGCCGGCAATTGGGTGCAATCCGATGCCGAGCTGGGCGGAGATCTGAACCGACAGTGGTCGTTCCTGAGCGGGTATGACGATGACCCTCGGTGGGCCAATTCGGTCCTTTGGCAGCATGCGATCGGGGTGCAACGCAGCGACGGAAGCGATCAGCGTCTGTTATTGCACCACTACTCCCTCAATCCGGGGCCCAGCTACTGGGCCATCCCTTGGGGCACGCCCAGCCCGGATGGCAAGGTGGTGATCTTCAACTCCAACATGAACGGCGCTGCGCGCTACGATCTGTTCGTGGCCGAAGTGCCGCTTCGCTGACTGACCTCACCGCCAGCCGCACGTCTCCCGCAGTTCGTCGTACAGCACCCGCGCCATCACGCGGCGCCGGTACTCCGCCGTGGAGCGTACGTCGTCTATGGGCGAAACGTCCCGCGCGATCGCGGGGAGCAGGTCGTCCGAGTCGCGCAGCACCGCCCCCTGCTGGAGCAGCCGCTCGATGGCGGGACAGCGGCGGATCGTAGGCGCCATGCTCGCCGCCACGACGCGCCAGCCGTCGTCCGATTGCGTGACGGCGAGCCCCACCTTGGCGATGGACTGTGCCCGGCGCGAGCCGACCTTCGCGAACGTCTGGTATGAGTACCGGCGCCGCGGGATCCGGACCGCCACGATGAGCTGGTCAGGCCGGCGCCGCATATCCTTGTACCCCGTATAGAAACCGTCCAGCGGGACTTCCTCTGTCCCGCGCTGTGATTCGAGGACGACGACGGCACCATACGCCATGAGGGCGGGCACGCCATCCGCTGCGGGCGAGGCGTTCACGATATTCCCGGCCCACGTACCGCGCGCCTGGATCTGGATCGCCCCGACCTGCCGAGCGGCCGCGACCAACAAAGGGAACTCGTCACCGGCACGCCGGTCCCGGATCACGTCCCAATAGGTGGTGAGCCCGCCCAGGATCAGCGCGTCCGCCGTCCAGCGGAGCGGCTTCAGCTCCTGGAGCTGCCAGAGATCGACGTATGTCCGATCGCGCTCGCCCAGCCGCACCGGCCAGTGAACCAGGAGATCGGTGCCCCCGGCGATGGGAGTCGTCACGCCGTCGCGCCCAGCCATGTGCGCGAGTGCGTCGCGCACTGTCTCGGGAAGGAGCAGCTTCACACAGGTGGCTCGCCGTGGCCGAGGGCGGTGCTGACGGCGTCGACGATCCCGTCGTAGCCGGTGCAGCGGCACAGGTTGCCGGCCATGAGCTCGCGAATCGTGTGCGTCTCGAGGAGCTCGGGATGCGCGCCGATCCACAGCGCCGTCATGACCACGCCGGGGGTACAGGCGCCGCACTGCGTCGCGCCCTGCGCGAGGAATGGACCGAGCCGCTCGGCGGCAATGGCTTCGACGCTCTCCACCCGCGCGCCGCGCACTTGGTAGGTCGGGACGAGACAGGAATTCACGGGCAGTCCGTCCAGGTATACCGTGCAGGCGCCGCACTCGCCTTCACCGCATCCTTCCTTCGTGCCGGTGAGCCCGAGGCGGTAGCGCAGCGTGTCGAGCAGACGCTCCGCGGGGTCGAGGTCGAGCGAGACGGCGGCACCGTTGAGGGTGAAGACGACCTGGACAGTCGACATCAACGCGTCAAGTCCATGAGCCGTTCCGGCGTCAGCGGGATCGCGCGCGGCTCCGTCCCCGTGGCCGCCGCCACCGCGTTCAGGATCGCGGGCGCGGGGCCGTCGATGGGCAGCTCACCCAGTCCTTTCGCCCCCTGCGCCCCGTGCGGGTAGGGATTCTCGACGAACGCCACGCGGATCGGCGGGACGTCGTCGCTCGTGGGGATCAAGTAATTCGTGAGCTGGTTGTTGACCATCGCCCCGTCCTTGAATTTGCACTCCTCCATCAACGCCCAGCCCACACCCTGCACCACACCACCCTGCACCTGACCCCGCGCCAACGTCGGGTTGATCACCTTGCCCACCTCCTGCACGGCCACGAAGTCGATCACCCGCGTCGCACAGGTTCGGAGATCCACCTCGACCTCGGCGACGTAGGCGGCCCAGGCAAACGCCCCGTAGGCGTCGCCCTGGTAGCGCTGCTCGTCCCAGGAAATGCCCGGCGGAGGCTCGTACACCGCCTCCCCCACCAGTCGACCGCCGGGATGGGCCGCGTACCAGTGCGCGATAGCGTCCTTCACCACCGAGCCCCGCGCCCGGTCGTCGAGCCCGACCCGGGTTCGCAGGTCGTCGACGGCGCGCTCGATCAGGTGCCCGACCACCATGGTGGTGCGCGATGCGACGGTGGGCCCGCTGTTCGGGACGCGCGCGGTATCCGGCTCGCCGATGACGACGTCGTCCGGTGTCACCCCGAGCCGCTCCGCCGCGATTTGTGTGAACACGGTCAGCGTGCCCTGTCCCATCTCGATGTTCGCGCTCAACACCTCGATCCGGCCGTCCGGCAGCCCCGCGACGCGGAGTCGGGAATTCAGGTGTACTTCACCCCCGCCCGTGAACCCGGCGCCGTGGTAGAACGTGGCGAGGCCGATGCCGCGCCGTTTGCTCCGCTGCGCCGCATTGAAGGCGGTGTGCGCCCGCCGCTTTTCCTCGAATGTGGAGAGCGCGAGGGCCCGCTCGAGCACAGCCACACGGTCGGTCCCATCCTGGATCACCTGGCCGGTGGCAGTGCGTTGGCCGTCACGGATCAGGTTCTTCCGTCGCAGCTCCACCGGATCCATGCGGAGCGTCCGCGCGATCACGTCCATGTGGCGCTCGCACGCGAACAGCGTTTGCGGAGCGCCGAACCCGCGGAACGCCCCGAAGGGCACCGCGTTGCTAAACATGGCGCGCCCGGCGATGCGGACATGGTCGCAGGCGTACGGCCCCGCCGCGTGGATGATCCCGCGGGACAGGACCACGGGGGACAGCGTCACGTAGGCACCGCCGTCGAGGATGACCTCGATATCCTGGGCGAGGAGCCGCCCGTCCTCGGTGAGTCCCGTGCGGTGGCGCACCAACGCCGGATGGCGTTTGGTCGTCGCCGCCATGTCCTCCGAGCGGTCGTACACCAGCTTGACCGGGCGGCGGGCTTTGAGCGCGAGTAGCGCCGCGTGCAGCGCGATGGTGGAGGGGTACTCCTCCTTGCCCCCGAAGCCGCCGCCGGTGGGCGCCTGAATCACGCGCACCCGCCGCTCGTCGCGTCCGAGAGCGTGTTGCAGGGCGTTGAGTACGTAGTACGGGCACTGCATCGAGCCTTTGACCACCAGCACGTCTTCCTCGAGCCAGGCGATCATCCCCTGGGTCTCGAGGTAGACGTGCTCCTGCGCGCCGGTCTCGTACGCGCCCTCGACCACGACGGGGGCGTGGGCGAGCGCCCGTTCCACGTCGCCCTTCTCGATCTTGAGCTGCTTGAGCACGTTGTCCGCCGCGTACTGGATCTGCTCGGGGCGCGGGGCGACGCGAAAGTCCAGCGCCGCGGGCTCCGGCACGACCACGATCTCGACCGCCTGAGCCGCGCGCCGCGCCATCTCGCGTGAGGGATGTGCCACCAGCAGCACCGCTTCGTGCACGTGCCGCACGTGGCTCGCCGCGAGCACCGGCTGGTCGCGCTCGATGAGCAAGATCTCGTTCGGGCCCGGGATATCCCGGTGATCGACGATCACGAACTCGGACCAGTCGACGTCGTTCCCGAAGCGCACCGCGGTGATGCGACCCCGGGGGGCCGGACTCCGGACCGTCATGCCCCACAGGAAGTTCTCAAGCGGTAGGTCGTCGACGTAGCGCTCGCGGCCGGTGAGCTTGGCGAGGCCTTCGCGACGTTGCACGGGGGACTCCGTGGCGGGGGAATGAGCGGACGGGTTGAGGAATTCTGAGCGGCGCGACCGGAAAGGGCAACCATGCACGACTCACGGCCGTCGGAGGTGAGGGGGCGGCTGTCGCCTGAACGAACGCCGGGCATTGCACCCACGCCTTCCGGCGGGTAGCGTTGCGCCCATGCCGATTCCCACCGAACCCATCGGAAGCATTCCGCGGCCGCCTGAGCTCCTGGCGGCAGTAACGGAGTTCGCCGCCGGTAAGATTTCCCGCGAGCAGCTGCGCGCGCGCTCCGAGCAGGCGATTCGCGAAACGGTTCGACGCTTCGAGGCGACCGGCTCGCCGGTCATCACCGACGGGGAACAGGCCAAGCCGTCGTTTGCCACCTACCCGATCGATGGGCTCGAGAACCTGGCTCCCGACGGGATCACGATCCCCTTCGCCGACGGCCACGTCCGGCAGTTGCCCCGGCTCACCGCGGGCCCGTTTCGGTACCGGACCTACGCGTCGTCCTATCTCGAGGAGGCGAAGCGGCACACCCGCGTTCCCCTCAAGCAGGCCGTGATCTCGGCCTCGGCCCTCAGCCTTCTCTATCCCCCAGAAGGCATTGACGGCTATCCGAGAGCCGCGTTCCTCGAGGACCTCGTTCGCGAGGCCGAGACCGATATTCGGCGTTGCTTGCAGCTGGGCGCGCACGACGTTCAGATCGACTTCACCGAGGGACGGCTGTGCGTTAAGCTCGACCCGTCACAGCAGCTCCTCGAGAGCTTCATCGAGCTCAACAACCGCGTCCTGAGCCGGTTCTCAGCGGAGGAGCGGAGACGCATCGGCGTTCATACCTGCCCCGGCGGCGACCGGGACTCCACCCACAGCGCCGACGTGGACTACGGTGAGCTGCTGCCGGGCCTCTTCCAGCTGAAGGTCGGCAACTTCTACATCCAGCTGGCCAGCGAGCGCGACCGCGGGAAGGTGCTACGAATCCTGAGGGACCACGTCAAGCCCGACCAGAGCGTCTTCGTCGGCGTGATCAATCCGATCGATGCGAGAGTCGAGACACCGGAAGCAGTGCGGGACCGCGTCCTGGAAGCCGCCGAATACATCCCCTTGAACCAACTGGGGACGACCGACGACTGCGGCTTTGCTCCGTTCGGCGACGACACCTCGACCTCGCGCGAAACGGCCTTCGAGAAGATTCGCGCTCGCGTCGCCGGTACCGCGCTCGCCGCCAAGCAACTGCGGGTGTGACCGGCAGCTGCCGGCCTACCGGCCCGCTCGCGTCTTGCCGAGGTACGTTCTCACCAGCGGCGCCGCACGGCCCCGCACTAGGGCAGTCCGGAGCAACGCTGTTTCATCGGGCCCGACTTCGGCCAGGAACTTCTCCCCCCTCCCCTCTCCCTCTTTAACCGCCACTGGGATGCCGTCGCGGTAGAGCACGCGGTTCGTCGCGAGCGCGGGCAGCGCGTCTCCCGGCGTGATGATCCCGACCAGGTTCAGCGGGTCCGCGCCGCTCACCGTGACCAGCGCGCCGCTCGTCTCCTGGCGGCGCACCGCGCGCAGCAGGCCCACCGCCTCGGGCAGGGCGTACTGCTCCCCTGAGAACCCCCCGACGAAGCGGCCGCCGCGCACCTCGCCCCGTGCCTCCAGGCGGCGGTACACCCGCAGCAGATCGCGCCACGGAACGAGCAGCGTCTCGCGGGTCACGACCCGGCGGAACACGACGCCGTAGCGTCGCAGCAGCTGCCAGGCGACCGCCTCGGCGAGCTGGTCTTCGGGCAGGAGCGACGCCTGCCGCACCCGCGACCAGCGGCCTGCCGTCTCGACCCCGAAGGGCGCCACCCGACCGCGCCGCGGGAAGCCCCCGATGGGGCGTCGGCGGTCGGACGGAATCAGCAGCGCGCGCAGCCCCGCGAAGCTGTCCGACGTGACCAAGCCCCACGCCACCAGCTCGCCCAGCCCTTTCTCGACCTCACTGCGCAACAGGCCGGTCGCATTGACGAGATCGCCAAAGAACGATGCTCCGCGCCCGTCGAGCGTTTCCAGCAGCGCCCGCCCGGAGTGCGAGAGTGGCAGCTCCGAGGGATCGGACTGGGCGTTGAGGGACCGCCAGACCGCTCCCCGCTCCCGCCGGAACAGCGCCACCGGCGTCGTGCGAATCGGACCGGACCTTCTGTTCCGCGTTCCGACGTCCGCATTCCGCGTTGCGCTGAGCCTGCCCCAGGCGATCTCGCCCGACAAGCACAGACCATCCAGCCAGAGGGGATCGTACTGCGTGACTCGGGCGGGCAGGACATCCGTCTCCCACGCGCCCGCCGGCAGCTCGAAGCCGTCGAGCAGCTCGAGCACCGCAGCGAGCCCCTCAGGCCCCTCGGCTCGCGTGTCTTCTGCCAGGCGCTGCCAGCGGAACAGGAAGCGCATGAAGTCGGCCGCGGTGACCGGCTCGATCTCTTTGCGCAGGCGGTCGAGGGTGTAGCGGTGGATGCGGGCGAGCAGCCGTCGCTCGCACCACTCCACCACGGCCACGCCGGGGGTAAAGCGGCCGCGCAGCACGAACCCTTCGTGCTCGAGCGCGCCGAGCGCGAACTCGACGTCCGGCACGGGGACGCCGAGGGCACACGCCAGCTCGGAGGTCGTGGTGGGGCCCACTGTTTCGAGCCGCCCGCGCACCAGCTCGCGCAGCGCGTCTTCACGGGTCCAGCTCTTCGCCCGTTCCCGCTCGGGCGGCGCGAGCGGCGGCTCGCACGCAACCCCGGAGAACACGGCCTCCAGCATCGGTACGCGCTCGGCCGCGATCCACAGGGGGCGCTCCGTCAGGAGCCGGCCCGCCCGACGTTGCCCTGCCAGCTCCTCGAAATGCCCCTGCCAATCCGCATTCCGCAATCCGCAATCGCCAATCGGTACGGCCCCCATCACCAGCAACGCGTCATGCAGCTCGTCCGCGCTCGTGACCTCCGGCCACGCTTCTTCCCGCACGCGATCGATCGCATCTTGGTCGAGTTTGCCGAGGTCGTCGGCCGTCTTGACGTCGAGGCCGCGGCGCGTGATCACCGCCTGAGTGCGGCGCTCTTCCAGCGGGGCGTCGTCCAGGAACGCGTAGGGCTTGGCGTTGAGCACCTCGTGGGACAAAGGTGACGGCTCGGGCGTGTCCCGCGCGATCAGGGTGCAGCGGCCTGCCTCCATCGCTTCGAGCACCCGCTTCAATCCCGGGAAGTCCATCGCCTCGAGTAGACAGTCCGCGATCGTCTGCTTCACCAGCGGATGGTCGGGGATCTCACGATCTCCGACTAGGTTCTCGGGGCACGCCAGCTGATCCGGGAACACCGCCGCCACCAGGTCCTCGGCCTCCATCCGCTGCAGCGGCGTCGGGACCTTCTTGCCGCCGCGCGAGCGCAGCACCGCGAGCGCGCGCGTCGCGTTCCAGCGCCACCGCGAGCCGAACATTGGCGCGTCCAGCATCGCCTGCACCAGTAGGTGCTCGGCGGTCTCGGGCTTCAGGTAGTGGAACACATCTTCGAGCGGGAAGCTGTGTTGCGGACCGAGCGACAAGACGATCGCGTCTTCGGTGGCCGCGGCCTGGAGCTCGAAGTTGAAGCTGCGGCAGAACCGTTTGCGGAGGGCGAGGCCCCACGCCCGGTTGATGCGGCTACCGAACGGCGCGTGCAGCACCAGCTGCATCCCGCCCGCTTCGTCGAAGAAGCGCTCCAGCACGAGCGTGTGTTGCGTGGGGATGACGCCAAGGCTCTTCTTCCCGGCATCCAGATACTCCACCATCTGGCGGGCGGCCGGCTCGGGAAGGCCGGGCACCGCGCCGACCAGCCAGGCGATGGTGCCGGGCAGATCCCCCAGGCGGTCTGCGACGTCCTGGCGCAGCCGGGACACCTCCTCCGACAGCTCCGGCGTCCGCGCCGGCGCTTCCCCCAGCCAAAACGGAATGCTGGGCGGCTGGCCCTGTGCGTCCACCACCCGCACCTGGCCCGACTCGACCTTGCTGATCAGGTAGGAGGTGTTGCCGAGCTGGAAGATGTCGCCCGGCATGCTCTCGATGGCGAAGTCCTCGTTCACCGTGCCGACGAACGTCTCGGTCGGGTCGAGGATGACGCGGTAGTCGCCGATGTCGGGGATCGCGCCTCCCGACGTGAGCGCTGCGAGCCGGGCCCCGCGGCGCGCGCGCAGCCGGCGGTTCACCCCGTCGTAATGGAGGTATGCTCCACGACGCCCGCGGCGCGTCGTGAACCCTTCGGCCAGCATTTGCACCACGGCGTCGAAGTCCTGGCGCGTCAGCTCGCGATAGGGGTAGGCGCCGTGGAGCAGCTCGTACAGCGCCTCCTCGTCCCATTCGTCGCCCGCCGCGGCCGCGACGATTTGCTGGGCCAGGATGTCGAGCGGGTGGTCGGGGATGATCAGCCGGTCGAGCTGGCGCGCGGCGGTCGCCCGCACGAGCGCGGCGCACTCGACCAGCTCGTCGCGCGACAGCGGGAACAGTCGCCCCTTGGGGATCGCCTGGAGGTGATGCCCGGCGCGACCCACTCGTTGGAGCAACGTCGCGATCGACCGCGTCGACCCGATCTGGCACACCAGGTCCACCGTCCCGATGTCGATCCCGAGCTCGAGCGACGCCGTCGCGACGAGCGCCTTGAGCTGGCCCTGTTTGAGGCGGGTCTCGGCAGCGAGCCGCTTCTCCTTGGAGAGGCTCCCGTGGTGCGATGTCACGTGCTCCGCCCCGAGACGCTCGGAGAGATGCAGCGTGACCCGCTCCGCGAGACGGCGGGTGTTCACGAACACGAGCGTGGTGCGGTGCTCGCCGATCAGCTGCGCCAGCC
Source organism: Gemmatimonadetes bacterium 13_1_20CM_4_69_16 (assembly GCA_001919865.1). Lineage (GTDB taxonomy): Bacteria > Gemmatimonadota > Gemmatimonadetes > Gemmatimonadales > GWC2-71-9 > 20CM-4-69-16. The sequence continues at coordinate 37,397 of MNIR01000056.1, forward strand.
GGTCGTACAGCTCGTCCCACACCTCCCCCGCCATCACCGCCTCGAGCGGTGAGGAGGGAATCTCGATAGCGAGATCGAGCGCGCGGGCGTGCCCCGAGTCGATGATGGTGGGGGCTCGGGACTCGGGTGCCGGGGCTCGGTGGGCGCCGACCAGGAACTGAGCGATGTCTTCGATGGGCTTTTGTGTCGCCGAAAGCCCGATGCGCTGCAGCCGCCGGCCCGCGAGGTGCTCGAGCCGCTCGAGCGACAGCGCGAGGTGGCTGCCGCGCTTGTCACGCGCCACCGCGTGGATCTCGTCCACGATCACCGTTCGCACGCTGCGGAGCATGTCGCGCGCGTGCTCGGACGTGAGGACCAGGTACAGTGACTCGGGAGTCGTCACGAGGATGTGGGGCGGCCGCCGCACCATCCGCTGGCGGTCCGCCGCAGGCGTGTCGCCCGTGCGCACGAGCGGGCGGATCTCCACGTCCGGGAGGCACATGGCTTCGAGCGTGCGGCGGATCTCGGCGAGCGGCTCGGAGAGGTTCTTCTGGACGTCGTTGGAGAGCGCCTTCAGGGGCGACACGTATACCACCTGCGTCTCGTCGCGCAGCGTACCGTCGAGCCCCTGTCGCAGCAGCGAGTCGATGGCCGCCAGGAAGGCGGCGAACGTCTTACCCGAGCCGGTAGGCGCGGCGATCAGCGCGTTCCGGCCCGCCTGAATGACCGGCCAGGCGCGGCGCTGTGGCTCCGTAGGCTCGCGGAACCGCGCCTCGAACCAGCGGGCGACGGCCGGGTGGAAGCCGGAGAGTGGCATAACGGAAATATGCCGAGGCTAACCCCGGGGCGGCGCCCCGGGGTCAACCACTCAGGACTCCGTCCAGCGTCAGGCCGCGCGCCGCGGCGATCCGCTCGATCGTTTCCCCGATCTTGTTGTTGGGCGTGGAGGCGCCAGCCGTGATCCCGATGGTCCGGGGCCCCGGCGGGAGCCACCCGCTGCGGCGCTGCTCCTGCTGCGCGTCCACGGGGCGGAACCGGATCGTGCCGCCTTCGGCGTCGATGCACGCCGCGTCCTCGACGTGGTAGGTCGGGACCTTCTGTTGGCAGATCGCGGCGAGGTGGGTCGTGTTGCTCGAGTTGTAGCCGCCGATCACGACCATGAGATCGAGCGGCTCCGCGATCAGCTTGAGCACCGCATCCTGCCGGTCCTGCGTCGCCGAGCAGATCGTGTCGAAGGTGCGGAAGTGCTCGGCGAGCGCGGCTGTTCCGTATCGCTGCGCCATGCTCTTCCCGACCTCGGCGGCAATCGCGAGCGATTCGCCCGACAGCATCGTTGTCTGGTTCGCCACGCCGACACGCACGAGGTCCCGGTCCGGGTCGAATCCGGGCGACATCTCGTGCGCAAACCGCGGCAAGAACTGCTCCCGACTCCCTCGTCCCTCGATGTACGTGCAGACCTCGCGCGCCTCGCTCATGTCGCGCACCACGAGGTAGTGCCCGCCGGCGTACTTGGTCACCTGGCTCGAGGTCGCCTTGGTCTCCTCGTGGTAGTGCTTGCCGTGAATAATCGCGGTGAAACCATCGCGCGCGTACGAATCGACTCGCTTCCACACGTTGAGCACCGAGCCGCAGGTTGTGTCCACCAGCACGCAGCCGAGTGCCCGGAGCCGCTCGAAGTCCCGCACCGTCACGCCGAAGGCGGGGAGGATGACGACGTCGTTGGGGGTGACGGCGCCCACGTCGAAATCGCCACCCTCGAGCCGGGCGAGGAACTCCACGCCCATCGCGCGCAGCTTCGTGTTGACGTGCGGGTTATGGATGATCTCGCCCACGAGGAAGATGCGTTTGCCGGGAAACTTGCTGCGGGTTTCGTAGGCGTACTCCACCGCGCGGTCCACGCCGTAGCAGAACCCGAATTCACCCGCCAGCTTGAAGGTGAGATCACCGAGCGCGAGCACGAACCCCTGCTGGCGGATTCGGTCCACGACGTGGCTGTGGTAGTCCGCCGTGAGGGCTGCCTCGATGCGCCCCTTGAGACCGAAGCCTTTGCGGAAGTAGGTCTGCTCCACGCGTTGCAATCTAACGGCGCGCCGCCGTCCGCGTACCCTAGTCCCGGTCGGTCACGGCGTCGCCTCGCACGGCACGGTATCCGATCCCACCCGCACCGACTCGAACGACGCCTCCAGCACGACGCGCCCCGCCCCGGCGACCTCGGCGCCCGCTCCCCGGGCGCTCGCCGTGAGCACATCCCCGGCCTTGCTCACCGAAACCGTCCCGCTGTCGAGCATCACGCCGTGCGCCGACTCGCCGACCATGTAGCGCGCCACGACGATGGCGCCGCGCTCTGAGGTGCTGTCGGCGCGTGCGAGCAGTGGCAACTCGCCGCTCGCGAGCGAGTCGCCCGGGCGGAGCAGGACGAGCACGCCGTTGCCGCGCTCCGTGCCGGTGAGGAGCAGGCCGGGGAACCGAGCGCGGCCGCAGCGGCGTGAACTGGCCGCCGCCTCGAAAGACACGGTGTCGTGCGGTGGCCGCGCGATCCGGGCGCGCAGCCGCCCCGCTGGCGCTTCCCGGCTCGCGCACGCTGCCCCCATGACGCCGAGCGCGAGCAGCGCCAGCGACTGCGCGTTCAGGGAGAGGGGGCGCCGAGCAGCGCGCGCGCCGACTCGGGCGACAACGTGTGAGGCGCGAGTGCCTCGATCACCCCGGCCGGGAGCGGCCGGGGCTTCAACCGCTTCCGGTCCACGCACACGAGCACCATCCAGCCCGCCGCCACGAACGACGGAGCGGCGCCCCGGAACACATCGAAGTTGAGGGTCATCGAGGTCGTGCCGACCCGCCCGACGTAGGTGGCGACGCGCAGCCGGTCGTCCAGCCGGGCGGGCGAGTAGAACTCGCTGTGTACCGCCTTGCGCGGGAGGAACACGTCGTACCGATCGAACATCTTGGCGTAGGCGAGGCCGCAGGCGCGGAACAGCTCGGTCTCCGCGATCTCGAAAAATCGGACGTAGGAGCCGTAGAAGATGATGCCTGCGAAATCCACGTCGGACCAGCGGACGTATTCTTCGATGATGTACGGCGTGGGGGGCATGGCTTCCCGGGCGGTGGCCTGAGCGGGAAGCTAGACGGCCCGAAACGACGACGCCAGCAGTCTGGTGAAGGGGCTGGTAGAAGCGGTTACGTGCGCGCCGTCGGTCGGTGCGCGCTGCGCCCGTCCGTCCGAAGGCCGTAAGCCCGCAGCCTCCGCCACAGGGTGGTGCGGCTGATACCGAGCCTCCGCGCCGTCTCGGCCAGCTTGCCGTGGGTGGCCTCGAGGGTGTCGAGGATCGCCCGCCGCTCGCGCTCCGCGAGCGTTTTCGCGTCGTCGCCGTCGGGCAGGAACACCGCCTCGCCCAGCTCCAGCGAACCCTGCTTCAACGCGCGGGCGCGGCCCCCCAACCCGACCAACCGCTCTCGCAGCGCGCCGCCGCGTAGGAACGCCGGGTCGCCCAAGCCGTCCAGCACCTTCCGCGCACGCTGGTTGGCGTAGATCACTCTGCCGTAGGGGTCGAACACCACGATCCCTTCGGCGAACGACTCCATAACTGCCTGGCCGAGCGGTGCGAAGCCGGACGGAGGCGGGGCGGTTTGCATCTTCTCTCGCTGAGGCATACGAATTGGATACTCGGATACAGGGTAAGAGTTTCAAGCCGCACAGGACATCATAGAGAGGACCCCCGGATCATGACGACGTCACAATTCGAAGCGGGTCCCTAGCGGCGCCGCCGGCGTCCTCCACGAACCAGGCGGGCGCGCTCCTCGCGCGAGAGGCCGCTGAGCTGCCGGTGGAGCTCCTCCACACTCGCGGCGCGCACCGCCTCCCGCTTGCCGCGCAGCACCGTAAAGCGCACGGGACGGTCCAGCGCCGGCACGTCTCGGGGCTGGAGGCGGCGCGCCTGCCCCTCCCTCAGGCGAAGCCTGATGACGCCCCCGCCCTGCTCCACTTCGTAGTCCAGCGGGACGCGGTCACCGTACAAATGGATCGAAGCGGGCAGCGCGTCGAGCTGGTGGCGCACCTCCGCGGGGATCACTTCTTCTACGTCGAGCGTGAGACGGGTGTTGATGAAGTCGTCCCACGAGGCCACTGCTGCAAGCTGTTGCGCGAGCCGGGCGGTCAGCGGCTCCGTCCCAGCCTCCGTGAGCTGCCCGCCCGAGCGCCGCCAGTAGAAGCCGAACCGCTCGAGGGCCCGCCGGACGCGCCCCTGGTCGGGGTGTGGCGTCTCCCCCGCGAGCACGGCCTGGACGAGTGCCGCCCGGGCCGCGGCGGCGAGGTCGGGTGGGAACGGGCTTCCCAGCGGCTCGCTGTCCCGCTCGAGCACGAACCCGAAATACTCGACGGTCCGTACCGCCATGAGGCCTTCGCGCCGGCGGTGCCGCTCGAACGTCACGGTCGGCGCCCCACGCCGGGCGTAGCGCCGCAGCGCCCGTTCCGGGAGCTGTGTCCCCTCGATACTTGCCCGGGGCACTCCAAAACGGTCGGCGAAGTAGCGGAGCGTACCTGCGATCGCCCCCCAGCTCCCGCACACCGAGCCGCGGCTCACCCGCGCCTCCCGTCCGTCAGCGGTCTCCTCGTCGATCACCAAGTCGAACGGCATGATCCTGGCCACCAGCTCGGCGAACGCTGCGAGCGTCTTCTCGCCGGCGTAGGGCAGCTTGTCCGGCAGCGCGAGCTCCAGCTGGCGGTACACCGACGCGGTACCGAGGGCCACGTCCTCGATGGCCTTGACCAGCACCCCGCGCCCCTCCGCCCACTGATCGACCCTTTCGCGGAACAGGTGGCGCGGCAGGCCGTACACCTCGCCCAGATAGCCGTGCTTGTTGACCGCCTCGGCGTACACGTTGTAGGCGGTGAGGTGATCGCTGCCCGACACGATGAGCCCCTTCAGCTCCCGCTCCTCACGGGTCATGCGGTGCAGCGATTCGATGTTGGCCGCGACCGCGACTATCGGGATTAACTCGGCATCGGCGTGATACAACAGCTCGCCCCACGGCCGCTCGACCGGCATCGCCTCGACCTCGCGTCCGTAGCGCGTGAGTCGGCCGTGCTCGATGAGACCCCGCTCCGTGAGGAGCTGCATGGCATCGCGATAGGCTCGGCGATCGAGCGGGACGGGCAGGTCGAGGTCGCGTGCATCGACGCCCAACGCGGCGCAAGTGATTGCCACGCGCTCCGCGTCGCCCGCGAGCTGGAACTCCGGGGGCGTCGGCTCGAGCCCCGCGAAATCCAGATCCCGGTCGCTGAGGATGTACACCTCGCCTGCTTCGACCCGGCCGTGCACTCGGCCGGCCATCTGGAGGATCTCGTTTGCGCCGAGGTAGAGCCGTGTCAGCACGTTCCGGCCGCGCTCCACCACGTTGGTGTAGCGCGCGTCGTAGATCACCACGGTGTCGAGCCCGCGGATGTTCAGGGCGGACTGGCCGGCGGCGGTCATGGCGAGCAGGAACGGGCGTCGCACCTCTCCGTCGAGGAAGGGCCGGATCACGCGAATCGGCTCGCCCCCGTGATAGAAGGCGGTGGGCAAGGCCTGCCAGCGATCTCCCAGCTCCCGGGCGATCTGTTCGACCTCCGCCCGCGTCGGCACGAACACCGCGACGCCGCGGCGCTGCGCCATCACTCGTTTGATGAAGCGCTCATTCAGGAACTCGAGCGGTTTCTGGGGCAGCACGCGCACCGCCGCCGCCCTCGCCGGATCGAAGGCGCGGGTCTCGAGCACCTCGACCGAGCCGAGGTAGTGGGCGTAGAACGTGGGATCCACCGTCGCCGACAGCCAGATGAAGCGGCAGCGCGCCCGCTTGCCCAGCGCGAGGCAGAGCTCGAGCTCAGCCGACGTCTGGTGGATCTCGTCCACCACGAGCGTGTCGCGTTCGGTGATCAAGCCATCCTCGAACCAGCGGCGCGCGATCCCGGTCGTGACGATCACGACGTTCCAAGTGGGCGTTTCGGGCGTCGCTTCGCGCTCGCGGTTCACGACGCCGACCTTGAGCGGCGCCCGCAGGATGGTCTCCGCGATCGAGCGGATGGCGAGGGTCTTTCCCGTGCCGGTGCCCGCCACGACGCCGAAGCCACGTCCCGAGGCCGCCAGACGGCGGATGTCGCTGCCGTGCTCGCGCTCGAGCACCGTGTCGATGTTCAGCCCCAGCGCCAGCTCGATCGTCTCGCAGGCCGCGCGGGTCGGGGCGATGACGACCACCCGCCCCGTGGAGGGCTCGGCGGCGAGGAAGGCCTGGGGATCGGGAGGAAGAAAGTGGTCGCGCGAAACTCGCACGCCCGCAATATAGAGGGGCCGGAATGAAGAAAGCGGGAGGCGTGCGTGCGACGCCTCCCGCTTGACCACCGTACCGTGCGACCCGCCTAGGGCAGCGGGTTCCGCATCGGCCACATCCGCACGCTCCCGCTCCGAGTGGTACGGCTCGCGAACCATGCGCGACGATCACTCATCGTCGTCATCAGAATGGAAGTGATGGTGGTGATGATGATGGCGGCGGCCCCACGTCCGGACCACGACCGCACGATCCACGAACAGCGGGTGAGCCGGATTGGGCGGGGGTACGACGATGACCACCGGCCGCCGATAGAAGTACGGGCGATAGAAGTACGGCCGTCCCACGACGACGACTCCCGACACGTAAGGCCGCGGAACACCGAACCCGACCGCCACGCTGACTCGCGTCTGTGCGGGGGTGGGGGCGGCGACCGCCGTGAGCACGAGCAACAGTCCGAATGCCACAACCCACTGTTTCATAGGTCACCTCCGTCGCGGCGAGCCTGGTGGAAGCGCCGTGCCACAGCCGAGGCTCATCCGATAAGAGCCGCCGTCGAAGGCACTTAGGGCCCTCGGCGCCGCGCGCCCTCGGGGCACTCGGTGTCACCCCGAGCGGTCACCTGCTCGGACCGTACTCAGTCTCCCAAGCTGATGCCGATGTCGCGGGCAGTCGCGATCGTGTCGGAGTCGAGCGGTACGAGCTTGGGCGCGGCGAGGGCTTCGTCGATCGGGATCGGGGCGATCGTGGGGGGACGCAGCGCCACCATCGTTCCGAACTTTCCGTCGGCGATGACGCGCACCGCCGCGGCGCCGAACCGCAGACCCAGCAAGCGATCGAACGTCGTGGGGCTGCCGCCGCGTTGCAAGTGGCCGAGCACCAGCGTGCGCGTCTCCTTGCCGGTCATCTCCTGGATCGAGTGCGCGACCTTATCGCCGATCCCGCCGAGGCGCTCGTGCTCGGGGTCGATGAGCGAGACGCTGCCGCCCCGGGGAGCCGCCCCCTCCGCCACAACGACGATGCTGAAATGGCGCCCCTCCGCCTCGCGATGACGGATCTTCTCGCACACCTTTTCCATGTCGAACGGGATCTCGGGAATCAGGATCACGTCGGCGGAGCCGGAGATGCCGGAGTGCAGCGCGATCCATCCGGCGTGGCGGCCCATCACCTCCACGACCATGACGCGCTCGTGGCTCTCGGCGGTGGAGTGAACCTTGTCGATCGCCTCGGTCGCTGTCTGGACGGCCGTATCGAACCCGAACGTGAGCTGGGTCCCGCCGACGTCGTTGTCGATGGTCTTCGGGACGCCCACGACCGGAATCCCCTTCTCGCGGAACAGCCGCTGCGCGATGCGGAGCGAGCCGTCGCCCCCGATCGCGATGAGGGCGTCGATGCCCTTTCTTCGAAAGGCCGCGACGAGCTCGTCGGCCCGGTCATGTTCGATCACGCTGCCGTCGGGGCGCGTCTCGCGCCACCGGAATGGATCGCCGCGGTTGGTCGTGCCGAGGATGGTGCCGCCGAGGTGGGTGATGCCGCGGACGGCGCCGGCGTCGAGCGCCACGACGCGGTCCTCGTCCAGCAGGCCGTCGTAGCCGCGCCGGATGCCGACACACTCCCAGCCGCGGTGGATCGCGGCGAGCACGGCGCCCCGGATCACCGCGTTCAACCCCGGGGCGTCGCCGCCGCCGGTGGAGATGGCGATTCTCAACGCGCCGGCGGAGCCATCTGCTGAATCAGGCGCAGCACTTCCCCCGGCTGGGCGTGGCGGCCGAGCGTCTTCTTGGAGAACACGCGCCGGCCGTCGACTTCGACCTCGAACACGCCGCCCGAGGACTGGATCAGCTTCACGTCCGCGTGCGCGTAGGCCTTGCGGATCTCGGCCGCCAGACCGGCGGCCCGAGGCTCATAGTTTCAGACGACACAGTATTCGATGGTGACGCGCATAGCGGGTGTGAGTGGCATGGAGTGGTTGCGTAAGGATAGTCGCGCTTGACACGCCACGCTACAGTCCCGAGCTTGCGCGGCATCTACCCCCCCGAGGACCAGGACCGGCCGGCATGAGTCTCCCTCCTCGCTCCAAGACGCCGCCGGGCGTGCTCGTGCGGGCGCTCGTCTCCCTCGGCGCCATCGTTGCCATCGTCGCGGCGGTCGTCGCGTACGTGCGCGACCCGGCCGCCCTCGGCCCGGGCCTCGGACCCGAGTTCGTGGCGCTCGTCGTGGTAGGCGCGCTGACGCGCCGCTACGGGATCGCGCTCCCGGGGAACGGCTTCGCCTCCTACATCCTCGGCGTCATGGTTTTCGCCGTGCTCGACCGCGGGTGGCCGTGCGCGGCCCTGGTGGCCCCCGTGGCGATGGGAGCCGGCGACCTGGTGTTGCGGCGATTGCCGGCGCGAGCGGCGCTGGGCAACGCCGCCCATCTCACGGCCGGTACGGCGGTCGTCGGCGCCGCGTACGAGCGGTTGGGCGGCGCCGGCGGCGGCGACGCGCTCACAGCGGCGAACCTTCCGGCACTCGCCGTCTTGCTCGTGCTCCTGCCCGTCGTCGTCAACTCCACCTTCTATCTCGAGCTCTCGCTCGGCCGCACGCTCGCCTGGGTGGACGCGTGGCTCACGGCGCGGTGGGAGACGATCGTGTACGGCTGCTCCGCCGCGCTGGCGCTCGCCTGGCTGCGCCTCGTCCACGCGGGGCTCGGCCCGGTCGAAATGCTCGCAGTGGGTGCGGTCCTCGCCGCGGCGACGGCGACGAGCGCCCACGTCATCCGGCTGGGCGTGCGCGCCGACGAGCTCGCGCTGGTCCAAGGACTGTCCCAGGTCATCGCGGCGGACATCTCGCTGGCGCGCAGCTTCACCCGTATCCAGGAGCTCACCCGGCGCCTCGTGCCGTGGGAGCAGATGGGCTTCGCGCGGTACGATTCCCGCACCAACGAGATGGAGCTGGTCGCCGACACCGCCGCGGGCGGGCAGACGCAGTTCCGCTTCGACGCCAACGCGGGACTGACCGGCGAGGCGGTGCGGTTGCGTCGCCCCGTCGTGGCACACGCCCTGCGGCCCGACCAGGTCGTCGTCCCGGGAGAGGAGCGACCCGGCGCGGAGGTGCTGGTGCCGCTGTATCACGCCGGCCAGCTCGTCGGGCTCTGGAGCGTGCGTCACTCGGATCCCCTCATGTACCGCGAGACGGACGGCGAGATGCTCGCGCTGCTCGCGCCGCAGCTCGCCCTGCTGCTTGCAATCGAGGCGTCGGTACAGCCCGTCGTCGGCGCATCCGAGCGAACGACCACGTACATCGAGACGCTTACCGCCACGACCGAGGAGATCCACGCCTCGAGCCAGGAGGTGGCGGCGGCGGCGCAGCGCGCCAGCCACGGCGCGAAGCAGGCCGCGAGCCTCGTGAGCGCGGTGGCGCGCGAGGCAGACCAACTCAAGCAACACGCCAGCGAGGTCGCCGCCGCCGGCGACCAGACCCGCGAGGCAGGCGCGCAGATGGAACAGACCACCGATAAGGTGCGCGTCGCGACCGAGACCGCCGTCCGCCGCCTCAAGGACCTGGGCGTCACCACCGAGGAGAGCGCGTCTGAGGTGCGCCGGCTGCGCGACGTGGCCGAGCAGGTGGAGAAGTTCTCGGAGACCATCGGGTTCATCGCGAATCAGACCAACCTCCTCGCTCTCAACGCCACCATCGAGGCCGCGCGGGCGGGCGTGCACGGGCGCGGCTTCGCCGTCGTGGCCGACGAGGTGCATAAGCTCGCCGAAGCGAGCGGCCGCGAAGCCCGAGCCGTCGGCAAGTCGGCGCAGGAAACCCGCCGGGCCCTCGATCGCGCGGCGCAGTTGCTCGAGCGGATCCGGACGGACTTGACCGAGGTCGCGCAGGGGTCGGCCGAGTGGGTGGCGGATTTGAGCCGCATCGCGGAGGCGGCCTCCGGCACGGCCCGCGCCGGCAAGCGCGTCGCGGAACTGGCGCGCGGCATCGCGGCGCTGTCTGGGCGGATCGGCACGTCCCTCGAGCAGGCGAAGGGGGGCGCTCAGTCCTCGACCGCCGAGGCCGATGCCGTGGCCGCCGCCGCGGCGGAGCAGCTCAAGGCCATCGAAGACCTCGCCCACGGCGCCACCGAGCTGGCGCAGCTCGCCGAAAACCTCGCCAAGGCCGTGCGCTTCGTCCGAGGGGAAAACGGTCGGCGCTAGGCCCGCCCCGGTCCTGGTGGCCCTGCTCGCCGCTTGCGGCGGGACGAGCGGACCGCCCGCGCCGGCATCACCTCGCATCGACTACGTCGATGGCGCGGTCGAGCCGATTGTGGCGCGCGGCCGGGCCGCTGTGATCGAGGGCTTCGGGTTCGGTGCGACACAAGGCGCGGGGGGCGTCACGCTCGCCGCTGCGGGCGGCGGTACCGTGGCCGCGCCTGTGGCCGGCGCCAGCGGGTGGAGCGATTTGGCCATCCGCGTCACGCTGCCCGACAACGCCGTGTCGGGAACGCTTACCGTGATGACGGCGACCGGGCTGCGGCTCACGGCCACCGTGCACGTGATCCCTCGCGTCCCGTTCAGTCGGGACACGCTGCGCTGGACCCCGCGGTCCCCGTTCCCGAGCGCGCCGGTCGGCGTCGGGGTCGCCGCGGCCGAGGTCCCCGCCGGGGACCTGGTCGCCACCACGCTGTACGCCGCTGGGGGCTCGGAGCTCGTCGGATCGCGTCTCGTCCCGGACAGCGGCGTGTTCGTGGCGCGGCCGCAAGCGGGCGGCGCCGTCGCTGCTTGGGCCCGCCAGCCCGACAGCCCTGACCCGCTCAAGAGCCGGGCCCTGCCGGCGCCGCGGGCGTTCGCCGCCGTCGCCGTGGCCACTCGGTACAACTCTCACTTCACCGGCAGCGCGCTCTACGTGATCGGCGGCATCGACCCGTCGGGCCGGGCGCAGGCGTCGGTGCTGGCCGCCGACGTCACCCCGGACGGCGTCGCCGGGCCTTTCGCGCCGATCGAGCCGCTTCCCGCGCCGGTGGCGGGCGCGGCGGCGGTGGTGCGGCGCGGGCGAATCTACGTGCTGGGCGGCGCGGACTCCGTGGGGCACCCGCAGCGCTCCGTGTTCGTCGGACGTGTCGGCCTCGACGGCCACATCGACGGCTGGTACCGACAGCCGCTGCTCACCTCCGCTCGGGCGTACGGCGGCGGCGTGGTGCTCGACGATCGCGCGATCGCGTTCGGCGGCGTGGCCGACAGCGTGCCGCCAGGCGGCGGACTCGACGCCGCGACCACGCGGCTCGCCTCGAGCGATACGGCCCCGGTGAGTCTCGTCTCGGGCTTCTTCGCCGGCCCGTGGGCCCCGGGGATCGCGCTGCTGCCGGCCCCCCGATCGCAGTTCGCCACACTCGACCTGGGCGACGTCGTCCTGGTGGTCGGCGGCATGTACGGCGGCGCCGCGACGAACAGCGCGGAAACGCTCGCGGCGGGGGTGATCGGAGACTCGCTCGGCCTCTTTTCCGGGCCGGTCGGCGCCAACACGATCGCCGGGCAGAACGGCGGCACCCTCGTGGGCCCGGCGAGCGTCACCTGGCGCGAGTCGGATGGATCACGGCGCGGCCTGGTGATCGGGGGTATTGATTTGAGCACGGGCCTGCGGAAATCGGGCGTCTGGGGTTTCTAACGAGGCTCGGAGTTATTACCGTAGGGCCGACCGCGAGAGACGCCTCCAGACGCGCAACCAGCGTAGGAGCTGACATGACGAAGCTCAGGTGGCTGCTGGCCGTCGTGGTGCTGCCGACAGGAAGGCTCGCAGCCCAACACGCCAGCCAGTTCGAGGCCGGCGCATTCGGCTCCTATACGCGGTACGACGCCGCCTTCGGCCTTGCCAACAAGCTCGGTGGCGGCGGCCGGCTCGGCTACTTCCTGGGCGACCTGGTCGGGCTCGAGGCGGACGTAGTGTTCCAGCCCGAGTACACCGTCTCGAGCGCAGGGACGCCCACCACCCTGCAACCGCTCATCGGCAGCGCCAGCGTAGTCGTCAACCCCGTCCATGGCAGCCGCCTGATGCTCTTCCTGCTCGGCGGCTACTCGCTGCTCGACTTCGGTTCGCGGGCGCCGTACCACTTCACCGACAACGGCATGCACGGCGGCGCCGGCGTGCGGATCTTTCTCACCGAGCGCGTCGCCCTGCGCGTCGAAGGCCGCGGCATCTACGTGCCCAGCACGAAGTCCGCCTTCGGAACCAAGACGACCGCGACACATGCCGTCGCAACTGTCGGCCTCTCGGTGTTCCACCTCGGGGGGCCCGCCAAGGACTCCGACAAGGACGGGGTGCCCGACAAGCTGGACGCCTGCCCCAACACGCCCCTGGGCGCGACCGTCGACGCGCACGGCTGCCCCACCGACTCCGACCACGACGGCGTGTACGACGGACTCGACAAGTGTCCCAATACACCGGCCGGGGCCACGGTGGACGCTAACGGCTGTCCCAGCGACGCCGACTCGGACGGCGTGCCGGACGGCATGGATCAATGCCCCAACACCCCCGCCGGCGTGCACGTGGACGCAAAGGGCTGTCCCGTCGACTCGGATGGTGACGGTGTGCCGGACGGCATCGATCAGTGCCCCAACACGCCGCCCGGCGCGACGGTGGACGCCATGGGTTGCCCCGCGGACTCCGACAAGGACGGCGTACCCGATGGCATCGACCAATGCCCCAACACGCCGGCCGGCGCCCTGGTGGACGCCAAGGGTTGCCCGATGGACTCGGACCTGGACGGCGTCCCGGACGGCATTGACAAGTGTCCCAACACCCCGGCCGGCACACCGGTCGACGCCACCGGCTGCCCGCTGCCCAAGCAGGTGATCCGCGACTCGGACGGCGACGGCGTGCCGGACGACCGCGACAAGTGTCCCAACACGCCGCCGGGCTCGAAAGTGGACGCGAACGGCTGCATCATCCTGTTCCAGCCGGAGGCCGGGCCCGCCGCACCGGGTGCCCCGCGGCCCACGCTGATTCTGCGCGGGGTCAACTTCGAGTGGGGGCGGTCTGCCCTGACGGGAAGCTCCTACGCGGTGCTCGACCAGGTGGCCGGATCGCTGGTCGCCAACCCGGAGATCCGCATCGAGATCGCGGGTTACACCGACAATACGGGGGCGGCGGCGCTCAACGTCCGCCTGTCCCAGGCTCGGGCAGCCTCGGTCCGCGCTTACCTGGCGCGCAAGGGCGTGGCGCCGGGACGGATGGTGGCGAAGGGGTATGGGGCGAGCGGCTTCATCGCGCCCAACACCACAACGGCGGGCCGGGCGCAAAACCGGCGTGTGGAGCTCCATAAGCTGCCGTAACGGCGGTGCCCCGGTGAACTGGCGGACGGGCGGTCGGCAACGCTGACCGCCCGTCGCGTCACTGGGTCCGAGCGCGTAGTTTTCTCCGTCCCGAAACCGCCTGAGCACCACATGAGCGCCCGCTGGCTGCCTCTGGTCGCGATCGGTCTCCTGGCCGGTCTGTCTGTCCGCCTCTCCGCCCAGACGTCAACACATCCCTTCCAGGCAACCGACTATTACAAGCTCACGAGCGTCGGCGAGCCGCGCGTCGCCCCGGACGGGCGGCGCATCGCGTTCGTGGTGACGACGGTGGTCGAGGACAAGGACCGGCGCCACTCCGAGATCTGGATGGTGCCGACCGATGGCTCGACGCCCGCGTTCCGCTACACGAGCCCCGCCAGCGAAGCCGCGAGCCCAACGTGGTCCCCAGACGGGTCGCTGCTCGCCTTTACGAGCAAGCGCGAGGGCTTCGACGACGACGTCTGGTTCCTGCGGACCACGCCGCCGGGGGGCGAAGCGTTCCAGATCTCCGGCGTGCACGCCGCGCCGCTCTTCTCGGACGACGGCAAATGGTTGCTGTACGGCTGGCGCGGTCCCGAGCCGGATAGCCTCAAGAAGGACGCCTGGCGCACGCGGCTCTCGCCGAGCGCGATCACGCGGGGGCCGGACCCGAAGCGGTTCGACGGCCGGGTGTACACGTCGCTGCCGTTCGTGGAGGACGAGCGCGGGCTCGTGCCGCCGCGCGAAACCCGGCGGCCCAGTCATCTGTATCGCGTGCCCGTCGGCGGCGGCGAGCCGAAGCAGCTCACCAGCGGCGCCCTGAGCCAACGTGCGCCGGACTGGTCTCCCGATGGCAGGGCGATCGTTTTCGTGCAGGACTCGACTGATACGAGCGAGGTGCGAGATCAGGTCCGGCCGCAGCTCTACGTCCTCACCGTGGCGGACGGCGCGGTGCGCCGGCTGGCGACGCCCTACCTCGAGAACTTCGAGCCCGCCTGGTCGCCGGACGGCGGCACCATTGCGTTCATCTGCTCCAAAGGTCGCGGCCAGGAGAACGACGTCTGCGTGATGCCCGCGGCGGGCGGGACCGTTCGGAATCTCACGAGCACGTGGGACTTGGACCCGGCCAGCCCGTCCTGGTCCCCGGACTCGAAGACCGTCTACTTCAGCGCCGAGACGCGCGGCAACATCCATCTGTTTGCCGCGCCCGTGGCGGGGGGAGCGGGGGGGGACGTCCGCCAGATTACGACGGGCGAGCGTCAGCTCGGCGGCCCCACCGTCACGCACGACGGTAAGTGGGTGACGTACACCGCAAGCGACGCGACCCATCCGGCAGAGCTGTTCGTGGCGCCGCTCGGGCGCGCCGGCGCCGCACCCGACAAGCGGCTGACGTCATTCAACGACTCGCTGCTGGCGCAGGTCGTGACGATCCCGGCGGATACGTTGTGGTTCACGAGCGTCGGGGGTCTGCGCATCGAGGCGTTCCTGATGCGGCCCTACGGCTACCGCGCAGGGAAGAGTCACCCCTTGATCCTGTACATTCACGGCGGCCCCCACTGGAACTACGGGAACGTCTTCTTCCCGGAGATGCAGCTGCTCGCCGGGCAGGGGTACTGGGTGCTGCTCGTGAATCCGCGTGGCTCGACCGGCTACGGGCACGGCTTCACGTTCGCGACGCGCGGGCGGTGGGGCATGGAGGACTACCAGGACTTGATGAAAGCGGTGGACGTCGCGATCGCCCGGGGCGGCGTGGACACGACCCGTCTGGGCGTCGCCGGCGGTTCCTATGGCGGCTTCATGACCAACTGGGTGGTAGGGCACACACACCGCTTCGCGGCCGCCGAGACTGACCGGTCCATCTACGACTGGTACTCCTGGTACGGCTCCTCGGACGCCCAGGGCCTCACCGACTACGAGTTTTACGGGCCGCCCTGGGACTCGGACTCGCTGTACCGCGTGTTGTCGCCCATGGCGTACGCTCGGAGCATCCGCACGCCCTTGCTCATCGTGCACAGCGAGGACGACCGGCGCACCCCGATCACGGATGGCGAGCAGCTGTTCGTGATGCTGCGCAAGCGCGGCGTGCCCGCGGAATTCGTGCGCTATCCGCGATCCTACCACGGCCTCTCCCGCACGGGCCCGCCGTGGCTCCTCGTTGACCGACTGGAGCGCGTCCGCACCTGGTTCGCGCACTGGCTTGGCGCGGGCGAGGCCCCGCCGGCCGCCAGCACGCTGCACTAACCCGTGACGCTGCGCGCCCTCGTCGCTCTCGTCGCGGGGGGGGGGCTGCTCGCCGCACCGCCGACCCTCGGCGCCCAGCAGCGCCGCCGCCCGGCGCCGCGGCCGCCGCGCGCGACGACAGCCCTCGCCCGCATCCCGACCCCCAAGTCCGTGCTCGGCTTCGAGCCGGGGGAAGACCGTCGCCTCCCGGAGTGGCCGGCGCTGCTGCGCTACTATCAAGTCCTCGCCAGGGCCAGCGACCGCGTGCGCTACCACGCGCTCGGCAAGACCACGCTCGGCGCGCCGCTCGTGGCGCTCGTGCTGTCAAGCCCGCAGAACCTGAAGCGCCTGGACTACTACCGGCGGCTCAACGCCAGGCTCGCCGATCCCCGCACCGCTCGCACCACCCGCGAGACGCAGGAGGCGCTGCAGCGCGGCCGCACGATCGTCCTCATCACGTCGGGCATCCACTCGAACGAAGTCGGTGGTCACCTCACGCCCGCGATCCTCGCGTACCGCCTCGCCAGCGATACGGGCGCCGCCACGCGCGCGATTCTCGACAGCGTGATCCTGCTGCTCGTCCCGTCGCTCAACCCCGACGGCGTCTCGATCGTCACGCGCTGGTACAACCGCACCCTCGGCACGCCCGCCGAGGGCTCCGACCCCCCTGAGCTGTACCACCACTACACCGGGCACGACAACAACCGCGACTGGTACGCGTTCACCCAGGTCGAGACACAGCTCGTGGTGGATTCGCTGTACAACGTGTGGCATCCCGAGATCGTGCACGATATCCACCAGCAGGACTCGGACGGCTCGCGGCTCTTCCTGCCGCCCTACCTCGACCCGGTCGAGCCGAACGTGGACCCGCTGCTGGTGGACGGCGTGAACGCGCTGGGCAGCGCGATGGCATGGACGCTCGCCGGCCAAGGGAAGACGGGCATCGCCATCAACGCCATCTACGACGCGTGGACCCCGGCGCGCGCCTACCAGCACTATCACGGTGGCGTGCGCATCCTCTCCGAGGCGGCGAGCGCCAACCTCGCCTCGCCGATCGATGTCCCGTTCGATCACCTTGCGACCCGCGGGCGTGGCTTCAACCCGCGCGAGCGCTCCTGGAACTTCACCAACCCGTGGCCCGGCGGCCGCTGGACGCTGCGCGACATCGTGTCTTACCAGACCGACGCCGCCTACGCCCTGCTCGAGCACGCGGCCCGCTACCGCGACATCTGGCTTGCCAACTTCCTCACAGTCGAAGGCCGCGCGGTGCGGGGCTGGCACAGTTGGCCGTACGCGTACGTCCTGCCCCGCCAGCAACGGGACACCGTGGGGCTCGCGACACTGCTCGGCATCTTGCACCGCGGACAGGTCGAGATCCGCACGGCCTTGCACCCCATCGCGCTGGGCGGGCAGCGGTACGCCGCGGGGAGCTACGTCGTGGTCCTGCGGCAGCCGTACGCGGCCTTCGCCAAGGCGCTGCTCGAGCCGCAGCGCTACCCCGACCTGCGGCTCTACCCAGGGGGGCCACCGTTGCCGCCCTACGACGTGACGGCGCACACGCTGCCCCTGCTCATGGGCGTCACGGCGGTGGCCGCGCGCGACTCGCTGCGGATCGGCCTCTCGGCCCCGGTCGAGCCGCCCGTCGCGACCCCCGCCTACGGAGGAGCCGTCGGGCCGGATGCCCGGCGTGTCGGGCTGTACCGGTCGTACGACGCTCCGCTCGACGAGGGTTGGACCCGCTGGGTATTCGACACGTGGCACGTGCCGTACGTGTCGGTCGTCGACTCCGTGGTGCGCGCCGGCAAGCTCAACGAGCGGTTCGACGTGCTCGTGCTCCCCGATCAATCGCCCAATGAACTGCTCAGTGGCCTGCCGCGCGACTATCCGGCGCCGTACCCGGGAGGACTGGGGGATCAGGGCGTCAGGGCGCTGCGGGCGTTTGTGCAGGAGGGCGGCACGCTCGTCGCGCTCAACGACGCCTCGCGGTTCGCTGCCGAGCAGTTGCTGCTCCCCGTGCGCAATGTCCTGGAAGGCGTGGCCGACGACGAGTTCTACGCGCCTGGCTCGATCTTCCGGCTCGAGCTCGACACTGCAGATCCGGTCGCGCGCGGCATGCCGGCGCAGAGCGTCGCCTGGTACGAAAGCGGCCCGGCGTTCGAGGTGCTCGACTCGAGCGCCGTGCGAGTGATTGGCCGCTACCCCGCCGATGCCGACAAGGTGCTCCTCTCCGGTTGGGTGCTCCACCCCGAGCGCGTGGCGGGGAGGGCTGCCCTGGTCGAAGTGAAACAGGGGGCCGGCCGAGTGGTGCTGTTCGGGTTCCGGCCGCAGTACCGCGGTCAGAGCATCGCCACTTACCCCTTGCTGTTCAACAGCTTACAACTGGCCAAACCATAGGGTGATGCTTGGCCTTGTCCGATTCTCGCCTCGCTCCTATCGTGTAGCCCCCCAATGGTTCCGGTCCGGCAGGTAGGTGCCCTCTTGCTGGCCGCGCTCTTCACGAGTCGCGGCCTTTTTGCACAGGATAGCGTGCCTCCCCCACCCGCTCCGCCTGCTCCCACCGAGTCCGCCACACCGGACGCGCAGCACGTGCTTCCGACCGCGCCTGCCGATCAGGCGCACGTGACGCTGCGGCCGACCGAGCTCCGCTACGTGCAGCAGGAGACGCTGCTCGTGCCGCAGACCTCGGCGGTGAAGGGGTTGTACGTGAACGCGTGGGCGTTCGGCTCGCACAAACTGTGGCAGCTGGTGCGACTCGCCGACGAGACCGAGATCAACGCCTTCGTCGTCGACGTGAAGGACGACACCGGCTGTCTCCTGTATCCCTCGGCGGTGCCTACCGCGGAGCAGATCGGCGCGAATGCGTGCGTCCGCGCGAAGGACGCCAAGGCGCGGCTCGACACGCTGGCGGCGCACCGGATCTACACGATCGCGCGCATCGTGGTCGCGAAGGACCCGTTGCTCGCCGAGCACAAGCACACCTGGTCGGTCAAGGACCGCAACACCGGCGGCCTGTGGCGCGACCGGATCAACAGCGCCTGGGTAGACGCCTACAACGACTCGGTGTGGATCTACTCGGCGCAGCTGGCCGCCGAGGCGGTACGCTTGGGGTTCAACGAGGTGCAGTTCGACTACGTGCGCTTCCCGGACGAGCCGCGCGAGCGCATGGCGACCGCGATTTTCCCGGCCCACCACGGGGAAACGCAGCGCGAGGCGGTGCGCGCCCACATCACCCTGCTGCGGAACCGCCTGAGACCGCTCGGCGTCCCGGTCACCTTCGACATCTTCGGCCTCACCGCCTCGGCCACGACGGGGGACCTCGGCATCGGGCAGGTGTGGGAGGACTTCATCAACATCGCGGACGTCGTGCTGCCGATGGTGTATCCCAGCCACTACTACCGCGGCGCCTTCGGGCTGGCATGGCCGAATGGCGAGCCCTATCGCGTGGTTCGCTTCGCCCTGCGGGACGCCCTCGAGCGCTCGCGCCTGCACCCCGCCGCCGCCGAGATCCGCCCGTTCCTGCAGGCGTTCACGCTCGGCCGGCGGCGCCCCCGCTACACCGCGTCCGAGATCCGCGACCAAATCCGCGCGGCAGAAGACCTCGGCATCACCTCATGGGTCTTGTGGAACCCGCGCAGCGTGTACCAGCGGGACGCGCTCCGGCCGAAGAAGGACGCGACCCCGCACGCAGAGCGAGAACTCTCCAACACTACCGGCGGCCGCTAGGGCCGCCGTTTCATTCAGCAGGAGCCAGCGCCATCCCCGCTTGCCATTCGGTGATGTAGCCCGTGATGGCCGACGCGGCGACGGTGTAGGGGTTGGCGAGATACAGCTGCCCCGGTCCCGACCGGCCCGGGAAGTTGCGATTGATCGCGCTTATCGTCACTTCGTCGCGCGTCTTCGATACCCCGGGGCCCGCGTTGATGCAGGCCCCGCACGATGGCTCGAGGAAGGTCGCGCCGACCTTCTGGAACAGCTCGAGGTAGCCCCGCTCTTCACAATAGCGCTTCACGTCCTGGGAGCCGCACTGGATGTAGAACCGCACCCACGGCGCGACCCGCGCCCCCCGCTCCGCCGCCTCCGCGAGCACCCGTGCGTACATGTCCATGTCTTCCTTCTTCCCCGCCGTGCAGGAGCCCGCGTACGCGATATCCACGCGGATCCGCTGCGCCGCCGTACCGATATCCTGGCCGTTGCCCGGATCGCCCGGCAGCGCCATCATCGGCCGGATCGCGCCCGCGTCGAGCTCGATCACTTCGCAGTACTCGGCGTCGCGGTCGCTGGCGAGCCCGGCGCAGCGCCGCGCCGCCTCGGCGCGCGACATCCCACGGTATTCCACCAGATACTCGACCGTTTTCGCATCCGGGGCCACGTAGCCGGTGAACCCGCCCACCTCGGCGGTCATGTTGGTCATCGTGGCGCGCTCATCCACCGAGAGAGACTCGACGGCGTCCCCGCAGTATTCCACCAGCTTGCCGATCGCCTGGCCGCTCTTCACATACGGGTGGCGCAGCACCTCGAGCATGAAGTCCTTTGCTGTCACGTTGTCCGGCTTGCTCCCACGCACTACCACCTTGACGGTCTCGGGCACGGTGAGCCGGACGTCCTTCGTGATCCAGGAGTTGAAGATCGCCGTCGTGCCCACGCCGAATGCCACGCACCCGACCGCGCCGGCGTGCGGAGTGTGGGAATCCGAGCCGATGATCACCATCCCCGGCTCGGCGTGGCCTTCGAGGATCTTCGAGTGACAAATCGCCTCCGAGCCGTGGTGGCCCAGCCGCAGCTCGCCATACAGCTTGATCCCCTGCTTGGCGGCGAACGCGCGCTGCTTCTTCTCGAGCTGGAGTGCGACGTCGAGCAACCCCTCCTTCACGCGCTCGGGCGTCATCGCCTCGGGGAGGAAGGTGAGGTGATCGCGGAACATGAGGATCGAGGCCGGATCGGACACCTGCTCGTCCTTCCCCACGAGCTGCTCGAAAAAAATCGCCGCCATGGGAGTGACGTACTCGTGGCTGAACCGGATGTCGGTGACGACGAACCCCTCGTCCCCCGGCTTGACGGCGGGCACGCCCACCTTTCCCTGAGCCGGGTCCACCACCCAGTGGCGGGCGAGGATCTTCTCGCCCAGCGTCATCGGCCGAGGCGCAGTATCCGGCCGCGCGAGGATGACTTTGCCCTGGAGACGAGCGACGTTGAAGTTGAACAGGCCCCCGTACTCGATGATGCCGCGCGTGATCTCCCCTTCGCCCTGGGTGAAGGCCGCGAGTGGGATCGCCTCGCCGCGCTGCACCCGCTCGATGATGGAGAAGTCGGTGGTCGTGAGGACTCCCAGATTCTGACAGTTCTCGCGGTAGATGCGCTCGATGTTCTCGGCGATGACCAGCTTGATCCCCGCGCACATCTCCGCATAGGGGGACTGCTCGCGCGACGAGCCCTTGCCGCGTCGCTTGCCGCTTACCGAGGCGACGAAGCCGCCGCGCTTCACCGACGCGCGCGTGATCGGAAACTCTTCACCGCACTTCAAGCCCAAGTACGGGAAGTCGCCCAGCGTTTCGTCGTAGTAGTAGCAGATGTAGGCAGGCGTGATCTCGTCGGTCGAAATGTTGTCGCGCAACCCGATGGCGGGGGTCCAGGCCAGGTCCTGCCCCTCGAGCTGGCTGCGCACCAGCGCGGCGTCTGCGGCGAGGAACAGGATGCGCCCCTGCAACCGCACCAGCTCGGGAAGTCTTTCGACACGGCGGGACTGTAACGTCCGCGGCATGTGCGAAAATTGAACCCCCTGCGCGGGCCGAGCAAGACGATTTGCCCGCTCACGCCGTCAGTGCAGTTCGTTGCAGTGTGACTATCGTGCTGCCAGAGAACCAGTTAGGGCCTGGTCTCGGTGCAGCGCGAAGTCCCTCTGGCCGATTGTGACGCGGCCGAATAAGTTTGCGCCGCTTTTTGACACTCGCGGCATCTCCCGCACTCCTCACTGCGGAGCAAGCACCTGGAACTCCCGACATCCCATCGGTTGCCACTGTCCTGGCTGCTCGAGGCGGCGAGTGCTCCGCTCCAGTATCGGGCGTATGCCGAGGTCGTCCGTGAGAGCGACCGCGATCCTGAACGCTTGGCCGCCCTGCGCCAGGCGGTGCTCGAGTATAAGGTCGCTCAGGCGATCGCTCGCAAGCAGAAAGCCACAGGCCTCTGGGGGGGGAACCTGCTCGCGCCGGTCGCCTCGAAGGCCTATGGCTGGAGCGAGCCGGGGACCGTTTATCAGTACCGGCGCCTGCTCGAGCTGGGTTGGCCGCCGACCGAGCGGCCGTTCCGGCTCGCCGACCGGGTGCTGTTTCAGCTGCTGTCGCGCATCGAGCCCGATGACCCTGACCGGGTGGTCGCCCAGCGAGCCCAGGAGCTGCTCGTCGAGTTCCATCGAGCGGCCAAGAACGATCCCGGGCTCGGTCGCTACGCACGGCGTCTGGGACGCGAGGCGGCTGCGTGCGCCCTCGCGCGGGGCGGCCACATCGATGATCCCCGGGTGCGGGGAACCGCACACACCATCGCGAGCAACATCTCCCAGTACCTGCGCAGCGAGCTCGCCGCGAAACCGTTCAAGAAGGCGCACGGCAAGACGGTGCTCGAACCCGCGGCCTACCCGCCGACGGTCTTCGCGATCGAGATGCTCGCCTTCCTGCCTCCGGTGCAGCGTGAGCGTGCCGGGTTCATCGAACGGCTGGGGAACTATTTTTCCGCGCCGGCGCCGCGCCGCGCGTTCTCCATCCTGGCCGGCCAGAAGCTGCTCAAGCCGGTCTTCGAGCTGTTGGGGGACCCCCTGCGCTCGGACGCGCAGGGTCACGTAAGCGACATACCGTTCGCCGTGTACTGGCTCGAGCTCCTGGCCCGGCTCGGCCTGGCACGCCACATTCCCAGCGCTAGCAGGGTGCTCGCGCGCCTCTACAGCGAGTGCGACGAGTCGGGGATCTGGAGCCCGCGGAGCCTACGGGCCATGCCCAAAGCGACGAATCCTGTCACGGCCCACTACTTCCCGCTCGAGGGACCCGGGAAGAGCCCGGCGCAGCGGCAGACGGACGTGACGTTCCGGCTGGCGTTGATTGCGCGACTGATGGGAATCCCGATCGAGGTGGTGTGACCGGAGCTCCGTAGTAGTATATACTACTACGGATGACTGAAATTGACCTTACGCCCTTCCGCTTCACGCCTACTGAGTCGGTAGTGTACTCGGCGCTGTTGCGGCTGGGCCCGTCCACCGGCTACGGCATCGGCCGCGCCACCCGGCTGGCGCGAGCCAACGCGTATGCCGCGCTCGAGGGGCTCGTCACGCGCGGGGCGGCGCAGCGGACGAGCGGCCGCCCGATTCAATACCGTCCCGCTGACCCCCAGGCGCTGCTCGCTCGCCTCGCCGCCGAGCAGGGGGAGGCACTCGACCGCTTGAGCCACGCGCTCAGCGATGCGAGCCACCCCGCGGAACCCGAGACCCGGGTGATCGCGGGGGCCCGCGCCGTGGCCAACCTGATCCAGCAACTCGTCGCTCGAGCCGACCACACGGTGCAGGGCATCCTAGCCGCCGACCTGTGGCGCCCTACCCTGCCGGCGTGGCGGCGAGCCATGACCCGGGCCGCGGTCGATGTCCGTCTTGCGGGGGAAGCCACGGACACCGAGGGCATCGCGAAGGGAGCGGTCGACCCGGGCACCCCTACTCTCCTCCTGATCGACGACGCGCAGGTGCTGACCGCGACCGGCGGGGGCGATCAAGTGACGGCCCTGTGGAGCTCCCATCCGCTGATCGCCACCCTCGCGCGCTCCGCCCTGCGGAACCTCACCTGATGCGCCGGCTGTCGATCGGGTTGCTCGTGACGCTTGCCGCCGCGTGCCGCGCGGCGCCGATTCCAGACAGTCAGCGGTTTCCCGCAGGCACCCAATTCACGGCGCGGCTGCTCCGGATCGAGGGCACGAGAATCCGTTACATCGATGCCGGGCAAGGACTGGCCGTGGTCTTCATCCACGGCCTCGGGGCGTCGATGTACACCTGGCGGAACAATCTCGCTCCCGTGCTGGCGGCGGGGTTTCGGGTCGTGGCGTTCGACAATCGCGGATTCGGCTCGTCCGACAAACCCGCGCACGGCTACACGAACGCGGACTATGCCCGCCTCGCCGTCGCGTTGCTCGACTCACTGCATCTCCCCGACGCCGTTGTGGTGGGGCACTCGATGGGCGGTGAGATCGCGGCGGAGGTAGCCATCGCTGCCCCGAAGCGCGTGCGCGCGCTCGTCCTACTCGGGGCGGCGGGGTTCGGCACGCGCGAGCCGGCCCTCTTCCGGGTGGCCCGATGGCCGATAGTCGGCCCGGTCATGCTCGCGTTTCGCAACCGGAGCCTCGTGGAGCGGCTGCTCAAGTCCACCTACGCCGACCCTCGGAAAGTGCGCGAGGCGGACGTGGATCAGTACTACGCCCCGGTCGCCGAGCCCGATTACGGTCGGGCGCTACGGGGCGTGCTGCGCGAGTTCCGGTTCGACGGACTGCGCGGGCGCACGGGCGCGATTCAGGCCCCGACGCTGGTGCTGTGGGGAGAAGAGGATCGCTGGGTGCCGCCGGCCGTGGGCCGCGCGCTCGCCGCCGAGCTCGCGCGCTCCGCCTTCCTGACCGTGGCGCACGCCGGGCATTCGGTGCAGGAAGAGGTGCCCGATGAAGTGAACCGCCTGTTGCTCAAGTTCCTCAACAACGGCCTGCCCCGCGTCCCCGAGAACCTCGCTGGGCAGGGCTGGCGCACTGGCGCAGCCACGGCAGCGCACTAGATTTCCTCAACCGTCTAGTTGAGATAGTACTCTCTGAAGCCCAAACTAGGTAACACCAGAGCGTTACGAATCATCGCCGCCGCCCAGGACGAGTTCGCGCGGCGTGGGTTCGAGGGTGCTCGCGTGGACCAGATCGCGCGGCGGGCCGGCGTCAACAAGCAACTGTTGTTCTACTACTTCCACTCCAAGCGCGGGTTGTTCAACGCCGTGCTGACCCGCGGCGCCGCAGAGCTGGAACAGGCACTTGCTTCCCTCGCCCACGGGGGGGGCGGACCGCTCGCCCGCATCCAGCAGACCCTCGTCGGACAGTTCGATTTCCTCGCGGACCATCCGGACCTCGTGACGCTGCTTACGCAAGCCGGTCGCTCGGACGCGCGGCCGTTCGCGCCCGCGATCAAGCGGTTAGTCATCCTGCTCGCCGAGGGCCAGGGCCTCGGGCAGGTCCGCGACGACCTGGACCCACACGTCGCCGCGGCGCAAGCGCTCGTCCTGATGGTGGCGTATCTCGATCTCGAGTCCCTCATCGCCGCCAGCGCGCCGCCGCTCGGCGCGGACGAGCCGGCGCTGCGGGAGCGGTGGAAGGATTCAGCGGTGAAGCTGGTGCTCGAGGGCGTCGCGGCACGCTAGCCGCGGGTCACCAGTTCAGCCAGTACGACGCTTTGACGAGGAACGTGTTGTTCGGGTGCAGGCTGAACATGTCGCGGAAGTCACCGGCGAAGGACCGCGTTCCCGTCGCCCCAAGGAAGTCGTTCCGCCCCTGCGTCCACACGACGAACAGGGTCGACCCGGGGCGGTACTCCCAGCGCAACACCAGGTTGGAGTTGAACTGCTTGAAGTTGAAGCCGCCGAACGTGGTACCGGTGTACGGCTGGAAGCGGTCCGGGTACGCGGTCGCGCGGGGGTTGGCGAGCTCGCGAGGGTTTGAATAGCCGCCCTTGCTGACGAACGGCTGGGCGTAGACCTGGAGCGTGAGCTCCGGAGTGATCGTGTAGTCCACTCGGCCCGTCAGCGACAGCGTCTTCTGGTCCAGGTGCGCCAGGGGGTAGTGCGTGACGCCGGTCGAGTCCGTGACGGGGGAGAACGGCTGCGCGTCGTCGATGTTGTGGGTGACGCTGATGCTGATCGTGGTATTCACCTGCGATGCGACCCGGACCGACAGCTGCGAGCCCAGGTTGACCGACTCCGACCGGCCGCCGTCCCCACGCCAATAGTTCGTCCACACCGCCGGCACCACGGCCGGCCGGCTGTCGCCATCCCATTCCGCCCAGGAGGAGAGAATGGGATCGACCCGCACGGCCGGGCCACCGCGCGCGCGGCGGTCGTCGAACGTCGTGCCGAGGTGGCCCAGCGTCGTACCGGCGTGGAGCCACCAGCGGTTGTTGAGCTGCACGTGCACGTTGGTGTTGGCGGCGCGCTCGACCGGCAGTCCTCCGACCGTCCAATACTGCCACCAGTTGAAGTTCCAGAACGCGGTTTGATACACCCGAGACGGGTGCAGTGACTGCACCCCGAACCAGTTGTTCCAGCTCTGCTGGTCGGCGCGTAGCAGGAAGCCGAGATCGTTCACCTCGAAGCCCGGCGAGCGGCGCTGGTAGCTCGTCTCGAACCGCGTGATCCCTCCGCCCACCTTGCCGAACAGCAGCTCTTCCGCGTCGCCCGAGAGCGATGTTCGCGTCGGGTCCAACGGAAGCCCCGCGTCGGGCCGCTGGTAGTAGTGCACGGGATCCCGCTGGGTGGCCGCGATGGCCGCCGCCGTGCCAGCCACCCGGCTCACGTCGAGCGAGCCGGAGAGCTGATAGCGGCTCCCCAGGAACCGGTGCCGAAAATCGAGCGCGCCTACGTAGGCGCTCTGGCGCAGCGCGGCGTCGGTCAACGGGTCGAGGCTCCGGTTCACCGCGGTGAACATCACGCCGATGCCGCTCTCACCCTTGCGGAAGTCTTGCTGCCCGCGCAGCGCCGCATAGTTGGTGGCGGGCTCGGTCGTGCGGTCCGCGCTGCCTGTGGCGCGCTGCGTAATGGCGTCGAGCAGACCAACGGTCTGACCGCCCGGGAGCCGGCCGGTCAACTTGGCCGCGCTGTAGATCGTGGTGGCGATGGGCGAGCCCGCGTCGTTCCCGGGGAGCTGCGGCGCCCGCCCGATGCGACGCGAGTAGAACAGCCGCTCGCCGTTGCAATTCACCTGGCTGCAGTTCACGGCGAAGCGGAAGACCCCGGTTCCCGCCACGAAGAAGGGGCGACGCTCCTGGAAGAAGGTCTCGAAAGCCGTGAGGTTCAAGACCGCGGGATCCGCCTCCACCTGACCGAAGTCGGGGTTGACCGTGGCGTCGAGTGTCAGATTGGACGTGAGCCCGTACTTCAAATCGGCGCCCGCGGTGAGCTTCTGCGAACGATCGAAGCTGGGGCCGGCGGGAACCGAAACGTTCTTCGTCACCATATACGGCGCGACTTCCAGTCGCCGCGGCGCCGGCAGCCCGACCAGACCGGTCACGTCCCCGAGCTGCGAGGCGAACCCGGACTGCGATTGCCGGTACACGGGCCAGCTGACCCGTTCGGTGTAGCGCTGGATGTCGCGCCACACGGCGAAGCCGAAGGTGTTGCTGTCGGCGTGGGCGTACCGCAGCTGGGAGAGTGGAATCCGAAACTCGGCGGTCCAGCCGAGCGTGTCGACCGTCGTCGCCACCTCCCACACCCCATCCCAGGCGTCGTCCTCGCGGTTGTCGTCGTAGATCGCATAGTCACGCTTCACGCCGGCAGGGTTCACCGCGAACTCGAAACCGGTACGCCGGTCGTGATAGGAGTCGATGACGATCTTGAGCTGGTCGGTGGGCGCGCGCACGTCACGGCGCGCGAGGATTTTCAGGATGCTGTCTGGATGGGGATCGAAGGCCCGGATGAACACGTAGAAGTTGTGATCGTCGTAGGCCACCTTGGCTTCCGTAGGGAAGCGGGGGTCGCCGTCCTCCCGCGGTGAAAACTCGCGGAAAGCCGTGACCGCGGCCGCCTCACGCCACACCTCGTCGTCGTCCTTGCCGTCGATGATCACGGCGTGGACCGCTCGCCGGGCCACCACCGTGGTAGCGGTGGGCGATGGAGCCTTGCCGGCCTGCGCGGGGGGGCCGCTGTACGCCTGGACGACGACCATGACGGCGAGCATGGGGACGGCTGGCATACCCGACCTTGTGAGGGGTACCGCGAGTTAGACGCACACGCGCCCGAAAAGGTTGCACTCAAAAAACAGAGGCCCCTGGGGACACGCCCCAGGGGCCTTGTTCGAGCAGTCGACGCCGCTAGTTCTGCTTCGCCACGAGGCTCGGCTCGAGCGGCACCTCGCCTTCGAACACGAGGTGGCCCGCCTCGAAGCGAGCGCCGCGGAGCGCCAGGCTCAGCACCTCGCCCAGCTCCTCGACGAGATGCACCTCGAGTGACTGGCGCACGTCCGCCGGGAGATCTTCCAGGTCACGCGCGTTCTCCTTGGGGAGCACGATGGTGCGGATGCCCGCGCGTACCGCGCCGAGCACCTTCTCCTTGACGCCACCGATCGGCAACACCCTGCCCCGCAGCGTGATCTCGCCCGTCATGGCGAGGTCGTGGCGCGCCGGCCGCCGGGACAGCGCGGACACCAGCGCGGTGGCCATCGTCACCCCCGCCGAGGGACCGTCTTTCGGGATGGCGCCGGCCGGAACGTGGATGTGCACGTCGGTCTCGGCCAACGCCTCCTCCTCCGGGATGCCGAGCTGGTCGGCGTGGCTCTTCGCGTAGGTGAGCGCGGCGCGCGCCGACTCCTTCATCACGTCGCCCAACTGGCCGGTGAGAACCAGCTCGCCTTTGCCCTGCATCACGCTCGCCTCTACGAACATGATGTCACCGCCGACCGGGGTGTAGTACATCCCGGTGGCGACGCCGATCTGATCTTCGCCCGCCTTGCGCTCCGGGTGGACCTTGGGACGGCCGATGAGATCGTTGATCTCCCGCGCGTCGACGGTCAGGCGCTCCACCTCACTCACGGCGACCTTGCGCGCGACCTTGCGCGCCAGCTTGCCGATCTCGCGCTCGAGCTGCCGCACGCCCGCCTCGCGCGTGTAGCTCGTGATGATCTCGCTCAGAGCCGCGTCGGTGACCGTAAGCTGCTCAGGCGCCAGCCCGTTCGCGCGCACTTGGCGCGGTACGAGGTAGCGCTTTGCGATCTCGAGCTTCTCGCGCTCAGTGTAGCCCGCGAAGGTCACGGTCTCGAGCCGGTCGAGCAACGGCGCCGGGATGCTCTGGATGAAGTTGGCGGTCGCGATGAACAGCACCTCGGACAGGTCGAACGGGACGCCGAGGTAGTGGTCGGTGAACGAGTCGTTTTGGGCCGGGTCGAGCACCTCGAGCAGCGCGGCCGCGGGGTCGCCCTGGAACGAGACGCCCAGCTTGTCGACCTCATCGAGCAGGAACACCGGGTTCTTCGCCCCGGCCTGCTTCATCCCCTGGATGATGCGACCCGGCATCGCACCCACATAGGTGCGGCGATGGCCGCGGATGTCCGCCTCGTCGCGCGCGCCGCCCAACGAGATGCGCACGTACGGCCGGCCCATCGCCCGGGCGATCGACTGGGCGATCGAGGTCTTGCCCACACCCGGCGGCCCGACGAACAGCAGGATCGAGCCTTTCGACTGCTTGTCGTCCTCATTGCCCGGGGCTTCGCTCGGCGGCGTGCGTTGCCGCAGCTGGCGCACCGAGAGAAACTCGAGCACTTCGTCCTTGACGTCCTTCAGGCCGTAGTGGTCCTCCTCGAGGATGGTGGCCGCGCGCTTCAGGTCGAGCGACTCCTCCGCCCGCTTGTTCCACGGGAGCTCGGCCATCGTCTCGAGATAGGTGCGGATCACCTGAGCTTCGGTCGAGTCCTTGCTGGCGCGCTCCAGGCGCGACAGCTCGCGGTCCACTTCCTTCCGCGCGGCCTCGGGGAGCTCGAGCGCCGCGAAGCGCTTGCGCAGCTCCTCCACCTCCGTCGCTTCGTCTCCCTCGCCCAGCTCCTTGCGAATCGCCTTCATTTGCTCCCGCAGGAACAGCTCGCGCTGCCGCTCCCCCAGCTCCTCCTGGACCTGGGACTTGATCTGCTCCTGGGCGTCGAGCACGCCGATCTGCCGCTGGACGTGAACCAGCACACGGCGCAACCGGTCCTCGACCGCGAGCGTTTCCAGCAGCGCCTGGCGCTCGGCAGGCTCGATCTCGAGGTAACCGGCCACGAGGTCGGCGAGCCGCCCCGGCTCGGGCACCCCCTCGAGCACCTGCCGGACAACCTCTTCGGGCAGCCCGGCCTTCTGGCCCAGCTCCGCAGCGCGCTCGCGCGCTTCACGGTGCAGGGCGACGAAGGCAGGATCCTCCGGACGAAGCGGCGGCAGATCCTCCACCTCCCGCACGACCGCCTGGAGGTGCCCCTGGATCTCGAGGTAATGGAGCGCGGCACCTCGCTTCTCGCCGTGCAATAACAGCTGCACCCCGCCCAGGCCGCGCTGGATCTGGCTGATCTTGGCGAGTGTCCCGGTCGTATACAGCGCAGCCGGGGTGACGTGCTCGACGTTATCGCGCTGAGAAACAGCGAAGATCAGGCGGGACTCGCTCTTCAACGCCGCCTCGATGGCGCGCAAGGTGGACGGGCGACCCGCGCCGATCGGCGTGGAGACGCCAGGAAACAACACGATCTCCCGCAGTGGGAGCACCGGAAGCGTCAATCGCTCAGACATAGTCTCATCCTGCTAAGAGGAACTAGAGGCAACATGGTCCTGGGAGGCCTAAGCATCGACCGTGCCACAAGAAAACGCCTCCGCCGCCATGCGCGTTCCGACCGGTAGCGGCCAATAAGGCAGCAACTGCCGATTAGCCACCGCGTTTCGCCGCTGGTCCGTCAGCTTGGCGCCTGGAGGTCCCGCTGCAGCCCCTAAGTTCAAACCGATTGGCTGGTTGCACCGCCGCACCGACACGGCTAAATCTAGGCGCGTACACCCATCGCACCCCGATGAACGAGGCCGATAAGTCACTCGCCGCGCGCCTGGTCAAGGCGCTGGGAAGCTCCTACACCGTCGAGGGGGAGCTCGGTCGCGGTGGGATGGGCGTCGTGTACAAAGCCCGTGACGAGCGGTTGAAGCGCCAGGTGGCGATCAAGGTGCTGCCGCCCGAGCTCGGCTTCCGAGAAGAGATCCGCATCCGCTTCCTGCGCGAAGCAGAGACCGCGGCGCGGCTGTCGCACCCGCATATCGTGCCGATTCACTCCGTGGGCGAAGCGCCCGACGGGCTCGTCTACTTTGTCATGGCTTTCGTGGACGGCGAGTCGGTCGCGGGCAAGCTGTCGCGCCGCGGCCGGCTGCCCCCCGAAGAGGCGCGCCGTGTCATGCTGGAGACGGCGGACGCGCTCGGCGCCGCGCACGCGCTCGGCATCATCCACCGGGACGTGAAGCCGGACAACATCCTGCTAGAGGGCAGCCGTGGCCGCGTCGTCGTGACGGACTTCGGGATCGCGAAAGCGCTCTCCTCGACCACCGGGCCGGCCACGCTTACCGCGACGGGCGTCGCGATCGGCACACCGCATTACATGAGCCCCGAGCAGGCGGCCGGCGATCGCGAGATCGATGGGCGCTCCGACATCTACAGCCTGGGCGTCGTGAGCTACCAGATGCTGACGGGGGAGCTGCCGTTCCACGCGCCGACCGTGCCGGGGATTCTGATGAAGCACATCACGGAGCGGGCACCGCTCGTCACGGACAAGTGTCGCGAGTGTCCCGAGGACCTGGCGGCGTGCGTGATGCGATCCCTGGAAAAGGACCCGGAGGACCGCTGGCCCACCGCGGACGCGCTGCGGCGCGCGCTCGAGGCCCGCAGCGCCACGATGTACCGATCGCGGCGCCCGTCCCCCGGGCCGGGGCCACGTGCGCCGCGGGCGCCCGCCCCGCCCGCACTCTCGGTCCCCCGAAGCCCCGACGTCGTCAGCCGTCGCCCGACCCGGCGACCGCGCGAGCTGCCGCAACTCGCGCCCGGGGGCGAGGCCGACATCGTCCGCAAGATGCGCTCGAGCTTCGTGTCGTGGGCATCGGTGGCGGGGGGGTGTCTGCTGTTCGACGCGGCGACCGGGTGGCACGGGTGGTCGCTGTTCGTGGCCGTGCCGTGGGGCGCGTTCGGGCTACTGCCGCTGTACATGAAGCTGTGGAGCGCGGGCTACTCGTGGCGTGATGTGCTGCGCCGACCGGCGGCGCCCGAGTCCGCCGAAGCGCAGCTCGCGGCGGCGGGATCCCGACCGCTCGACCTCCCACCCGCCACCGCGGAAGAGTTCGGGCGCCAGGCGACGGAGGTACAGCAAGCCCGGAACGACCGCAAGGCCATCCTGAAGATCATGGAGCGAGTGCCGAAGTCCGAGCGAAAGCTGCTTCCCGACGTGATCGCCACGGTCGACGGGCTGCTGAAACGCGCCGAGAACCTGGCGCGGACGTCGCATGCGATGAGCGGCGATGTCGACCCGCGGGCACTCGCTCGGCTCGAGGACAAGATCGAAGTGATCAAACGCGAGCCGGAGAGTCCCGAGCGAGAGCGCCAGCTCAACCTGCTGCAGCGGCAGCGCCAGGCGTTGACCGACCTGGTGACGCGCCGCCAGCTCGTCGAGGATCAGATCGAATCGTGCGTGCTCGCGATGCAGAACGTACGGTTCGACCTGTTGCGGCTCCGCTCGGCAGGCGTGGCGGCGGTGCTGGACGATCTCACCCACGCCACCCAGCAGGCCCGCGCCCTGTCACGCGACGTCGATCACGCGATCGCGGCGGCGGGGGAGATCAAGGAACTGCTGGGGGAGGCGGGCGCCTAGAGCGCCTCGCCGCGGCGGCACCGCGCGACGAGCGGCGGGCCGTCGTCACGCTCGATCCCGAACTCGAGCAGCAGGATGAACTGCCGCACCGCTTCCTCGCAGCGGCCCGCCCGCAGGGCCGCGATGGCGCTGAGCTCGTGCAGCTTCGACCAGCCGTCGCGCCGCTCCGTCGCCTCCTGCATGAGCGTGTCCGCCACCTGCCGCGGACCTTCCAGCGCGAACCGCGTGAGCGCATCGGATAACTCCTCGCGCGGGTAAGGGTGGCGCAGCGTGGCCCGCGAGGCGGCGACGGCCGCTCGCACCTGCGCCGCGGCGTCCGCCCACCGTTTTTCACGGGCGGCAACCGCCGCGAGAGCGGCGCGGACCTCCGAGGTATCCGCGCCCGCGGCCAACGCCCCGGAGAGAAGCGGGCGGGCCCGCGCGGTGTCGCCGCGCCGCAAGGCCAAGAGCCCGCTCAGGGTCCACGCTACCGGATCCCGCCCCCCTCTGACGAGGCGGGGGAGCGCGGAGTCCGCGAAGGCGGTGTCGCCGAGCGAGAGCAGGATCGCCGCGGTGTGGGCCGCCCACGTCGGCTCGCCGGGGCGCGCACGCCGCGCACGGTCGATGTAGCGCAGCGCGGCGGGGTCCCCGCGACGGACCGTGAGCGCCTTCGCGAACAGGAAAGGCGAGAGATCGTCCCGCTGCTCCGTGGCCGCACGGATGGCGGCGAGGGAATCGAACGTTCCCTCGGTGCCGCGGCTGTCGATGAAGCGTCGGGCGGCCACGAACTCGAGCCGTGGCCGGTCGTCGCGGTGCACCACGCTCGGCCGCGCCAAGAGCTGGCCGACGCCCGCCGTCCCGAGGAGCAGGTGCCCGAAGTAATCGTCGAGCTGGTCCACGCCGAGGTATTCCCGGCCGAGCTCACCCAGCGCACCCCGCGGGCCCACCAGTCGCTCGAGCCACGTCCGGTCATACCGTAGCGGTTGGGTGGAGCCGAGCACGATCACGTCGCCCGGCGAGCTGAACCAGATCTGCACGTGTGGGAACACGGCTGCGAGGTTACGCACGATGCCCGCCACGACGGGCGTCGGCAACTGGTACAGCTGCACCCATTGAGAGAAGACGCCGCCGTCGGTGAGGCGGTCGCGGACGATCCGGAAGAACTCCGGCGTGTAGAGCGTGGCGACGCCCGCGAGCCAGGGATTGGAGGGCTCGGAGACGATCACGTCGTAACGCGCCCGGTCGATCTGGAGCGCGCTGCGCGCGTCGTCCACCACCACGGAGACGTTGGGACGGGCGAGGACGGTGTCGTTCACGTGCTGGAAGAACCGGCTCATCTGCAACACGGCGGGCTCGATCTCGACCACGCGCACGCCCCGCATTCCGGGGACGTCGGCGAGCGTGCGGGTGGTCACACCGCTGCCGTAGCCGATCACCAGCGCCGTGGCGGCGCCCGAGCGCGCTGCGACGGGGGCGAGGCCCAACAGGATCTCCGTGTCCATGTCGCCGTGGTCAGAGGCGTCGGCCTTCCCGTTGACCTTGAGCGTGCGACCCGGCCCGCTCTCCCACACCGAGACCGTAGCGTTCCAGCCCTCTCGGTAAGCCAGCTGCCGCACGCCGCGGTGCTCGAGGAATTGCTGCACCGCCACGGCGCTCATCGGCTGGCGGGCGTAGATACTGGGGCCCAGGTCGATGAGCCGGGTGCTCCAGCGCGGGGCCGCGAGCGCGAAGGCGAGCCCCACGCTCGCCAGGGCCCCGGCGCCGAGCACCCGCAGTCGCAATCGGCGGTGGGTCTCGGAGCCTTCGGTGACGCCCTGCGCGGCCACCACAGCCAGCGCCAGGGCCGCGGCAGCGTTGATCGCCACGCCCAGGCGCAGCGTGAGGTCGGTACCGAGCGTGACCACCAGCACGAATCCCGTGAGGACCGCACCAACGATGCTGCCGAGCGTATTGAGCGCGTAGGCGCGGCCCACGGCGGCGCCGCGCGCGCTATCCCGGGGCGCGACGAGGTCGGTGAGGAGGGGGAACGTCATTCCCATACCGAGCGCCGGGATCAGCACCACGGCGCCGACGCCGAAGCCCATCGCGAGCAGCCGCTCGACCGCGCCGAGCGACTGCATCTGGAAGATGCTGATGATGTAGCGCGGCAACAGCCCGAACAAAACGAACAGCGCTCCGGCACCGGCCGCCGTCACCGCCTGCGCGAACGCGGCGTCCGCCGCGGTCTCGGACGCGGCGGCGCTGCGCCGCGCCACGACGGCGCTGCCCACGCCGATCCCGAGCAGGAAGACGAGCAGCACCAGGGTGAAGGCGTAGGTCGAGCCGCCGACAATCATCGCGAGCACGCGGGTCCAGGCGATCTCGTCGAGCAGCGACGCGAACGCGGTGAGCGCGAGCAGCGCGATGGCCAGCCCCCGCAGCGACCCGGGCACTGGCTCGGAGGGGGGGACGGGCGGCACGGCGGAGGAGGCAGGGGATGCGGGCGATGCGGATAGGGGCTCGAGCCGCGGCGCCAGCGCGAGCGCCGCGGCACCGAGCCCGACGTTGACGGCGGCGGTGGTCCAGAGGCTCGCCCGGACGCCTACATACTCGATCAGGAAGAAGCCGGCGAGTGCAGTTCCCAGCACGGCGCCCAGGGTGTTCAGACCGTACAGCCGACCCAGCGACGCCGGCAACTCGCCGCGATCCGCTCCCATGAATGCCCGCGTGAGGACGGGGAGGGTGCCCCCCATAAGCGTGGTGGGCACAAGCAACCCGAGCGCCGCCAATGCGAACCGGAGCGCGACGCTCGCCCCGCCGCCTAATTGCCATGCGCCCGCAGCGCTGACGTAGGCCCGGTGCACCAGCGCGAGCAGGAGCGGCGAAAGCAGCGCGAAGCCGCCGACCGCCAACTCAAGCCAGCCGTACAGCGCGGCCGGGCGTGGATGCCGGTCGGCGCGACGGCCCAGCAACCACGCGCCCAGGCCGAGCCCGCCCATGTACGCAGCCACCACGGTCGTGACGGACTGGATGGTGGACCCGAACGCTTGATAGAGGAGGCGCACCCAAAGGAGCTCGTAGATGAGCCCTGTCGCCCCTGACAAAAAGAAGAGAAGGCTGTAGGCGCGGGCGGCGCTAGAGCGCATGCAGCTCGCGCATCGCCTGGGCGAGATCGTCCACCTGGGGCAGGATGAAGTCTTCGAGCGAGGGAGCGTAGCCTACGAACGTGTCGGTCGACGCCACGCGCTTCACCGGCGCGTCGAGCCAGGGGAAGCATTCGTCCCCTAACCGCGCCGCGATCTCGGCGCCGTAACCCCAGGACAGCGCATCCTCGTAGGCCACGAGCACCTTGTTGGTCCGCTTCACCGATGCGCTGATCGTATCCCAGTCGACCGGCGAGAGGCTGCGGAGGTCGATCACCTCCACGCTCACGCCCTCCTTCTCCTCGAGCTCCTTGGCCGCGACGAGGGAGCGCTGCACGACGGCGCCGTACGTCACCACGGTCAGGTCCGTGCCCTGCTTCACGACGCGCGCCTTGCCGAACGGGATCATGAAGTTGGGGCCGGGGTTCGGCGCCTTGTTGTACGTCTGGCGGTAGAGGTGCTTGTGCTCGAGGAAGAGGACGGGGTCGTCGCAGCGGATCGCCGTGCGCAACAGGCCGTTCGCGTCGAGGGCGGTGCTGGGGCACACGACGCGCAGCCCAGGAATCGCGGTGAACACCACGGCGCCGGTTTGCGAGTGGTAGATCGAGCCGCCCTTCAGATAGCCGCCGTAGGTGACCCGCACCACGGCCGGGGCGCTGAACGCATTGCTCGAGCGCCAGCGGATCGTGGCCAGCTCGTTACGGAGTTGGTGATAGGCAGGCCAGATGTAATCGAAGAACTGGATCTCCACGACCGGCTTGAGCCCGCGGGTCGCCAGGCCGATGGCGCGCCCGACGATATTGGCTTCGGCGAGCGGGGAGTTGTACACGCGGTCGCTGCCGAACTGGCGCTGCAGCCCCCAGGTGACCTTGAAGACGCCGCCCTTCCCCTTCACCTCCTTGATGTACTGCGCACGGCTCACGTCGGCCACGTCTTCGCCGAACACCACGATGCGCGGGTCGCGTGCCATCTCGTCCTTGAGGCACGCGTTCAACAGATCCACCATGGTCGTGGGATCGCCCGAAAACTGGGGGTCGTCCTCGGTGTCGAACTGCTCGGAGGTCGGGTCGACGTCCGGCGAGTAGACGTACAACAGCGCTGTCTCGGGCCGCGGCTGGGGAGAGGCCAGCGCCATGTCGGCCGCGACACCCACTTCCTCCTCCACCTGCCCCCGGATCTGCTCGATCTCCGCCGCGGTGGCGACGCCCTCGGCGATCAGCCGCTTGGGGAAGGTGAGCGTGGAATCCCGCTTTGCCTCCTCCTCCCGCTCCGTGGGCGGCTTGTACAACACCTCATCGTCCGACAGCGAGTGCGAGTAGGGCCGAGTGACGTGCGCATGCACGAGGGCGGGCCCCTTGCGCTGGCGACAGTATTCGGACGCCCGGAGCAGCACTTCGTAGGATGCGACCGGATCACAGCCGTCCACCTCTTCGACCAGGAGGTCGGGGAAGTTGCGGACCAGCTTCGACACCGAGCCGCCCGCGGTCTGCACCTCGACCGGCACCGAGATCGCGTACTTGTTGTCCTCGATGAGGAACAGCACCGGCAGCTTGAGGTTGCTGGCGCTGTTGAGCGCCTCCCAAAACTCGCCCTCGCTTGTCGTGCCGTCGCCGGCCGA
This sequence comes from Gemmatimonadetes bacterium 13_1_20CM_4_69_16, assembly GCA_001919865.1. GTDB lineage: Bacteria > Gemmatimonadota > Gemmatimonadetes > Gemmatimonadales > GWC2-71-9 > 20CM-4-69-16. The sequence continues at coordinate 74,491 of MNIR01000056.1, forward strand.
GACGTAGACGAGCTCGTCACCCTTGATCGGCTTGTCGGTGATGGCGTCGATGCGCGCGTAGCGCAGCAACGCCTCGGCGCAACCGACCGCCTGCAGCAGCTGGGTCCCGGTGGGGCTCGACTGGCTGACGATGTTGAGCGCCTTGTGACCCCAGTGAGACGGCATCTGCCGGCCGCCCGAGTTGGGATCCTCCGCCGCCCCCACCGCCGCGAGCAGCATCTCGGTGGGCGTCATGCCGAGCGTGAGGCAGAGCGCGCGGTCGCGATAGTAGGGGTAGAACCAGTCATACGCGGGGCGGAGCACCCGTCCCGCGGCGGCGAGGACGGCTTCGTGGCCGGCGCCCGAGATCTGGAAAAAGATCCGGTTCTGCCGTTTAAGCTGGATCTCCTTGTCGTCGATCCGGCGCGACAGCAGCATCACCCGGTAGATGTCGAGGAGATCGGACTTCGTGAGGGCCTTAGCGGCCTTGGAGCGGGCT
>MNIR01000082.1 GCA_001919865.1 Gemmatimonadetes bacterium 13_1_20CM_4_69_16
AGAGGCTGTACACGATGGGAGCGGTCGTGGCACTGATCAAGATTCCGCTGGCGTCCGTCGTCGGGGCGTACCTCTACACCGAAGCCTGACCGGCGAGACGAGAGCATGAGAAAGGGGGCGCGAGTGTCGCGCCCCCTTTTTTCCCACCAGAGGATCCGGCGCTACGACGTCGGCGGGTTGCAGGTGACGACGTCCTGACTGGCTGGCGGGGTTTTCAAGTTGCGCGCGTCGCACTCCGATTGTGGCACGGGCATGTACGGCGGCACGTTGCCGCCGGGAATCGCGGGCGGGATGTCGCCCAGCCGACCGAAGCGCCGGGCGTCGATCCAGCGCGCCCCCTGTTCCCACAACAAAGAGTAGCGTCGCTCGTACATCAGGGCCTTAACGAACACCGAGTCGGCGCTCACTGCCGTCACCGTCGTCGCGGGCAGCTTCCCGGAGTTGGTGCGGACCTGGTTCAGGTCGAGGATCGCCTGCGCCTTGCTGCCCCCGAACCAGTTCGCCTCGGAGCGGAGCAGAATCAGCTCCTCGTTCTTGATGATCGGGATCGCGTGACCGGGGTCCGCTTGGCCGCCGCTGAAGTACATCACGAACTTGAGCTCGCCCGGGATCGGGATGCTGCCGAGCAGCGCCCGCTGTGTGTCGGTCGCGGCGGCGATCTTGTCGAGCACGCGCTGATCCTTGGCGCCGCCGGTCTGCAGCTGAGCATCCGTCTCGTTGCCCTGCAGCGCATAGAAGGTGAACTCGTTCAACGGAGACGATAGGCTGTTCGTGGCATCCCCCTGGGCGGTCGAGAAGTCGAAGTAGGCACCCGCCTGAAAGCCCGTAGGAGTCGTAGCCCCGGGATTGATGAAGGAGGCGCCCAGCGCGGTGAGCGCAGCGGCGTAGCACGTCGCCTTGGTGCCCCCGCACCCGTTTTTCGCCGTGGCCCGCAGCACGTTGGCCTTGGCCGCCAGCGCCCGGTTGAACGTGAGGAAGGTGGCAGGCTTGTCGAAGCCGCCCAGGCCCGGCGGCACCGGGAACGGGAACGCGGTAGCGCCCGCCGTGGTGAGATCCGTCGCGGCGCCGTTCAGCAATCCGACGATGTAGCCGTAGGCGCTGTCTTCGCTCACGAACGGCGCGGGCGCCGCGTTGAGCGGTCGATCCACATCCACCGGCGCACCGAGCTCGCCGCGCGTCTCGACCACGTAGAGGAGGGCGAGCGCCTTGAGCGAGTTCGCCACGGCGCGGGCCCCGGCCTTCTCCTGCGTCGACAGCCCCTGAACCGGATCGACGGCGGCGTCTTTGGCGTTGCCCAGCGCCGCGAGGTAGACGTTGATGCTACGGATGTGCTGGTAGCGATCGAACCACAGGGTACCGCCGAAGCTACCGCCGGCTGCGACCGGGCCGAAGTACGGCTCCACGAAGTCCGGCTGGTTGTTCCCCGAAAGGTTGATGCCCTCCCGGCCCGTGGACCCGAGGCGCCAGATGAGCGCCTGGATGCCCCCGCGGGCGCCGGCGATCACCCCGGTGGCGGCGGCGGCGAGCTTCGTTCGCGTGGGGTTGCTCAGCAGGTCGTCGAGCGTGGGTTGGTTCGTGTTGGTGATGTCGAAGTTGCACGCCCCCGCCCCGACGGCGAGGAGGCCGGCGGCGATCGCGAAGAGTCTCGTGCGCATGGTCAGAACCCCGCCTGGATGGTGAAGAAGAACTGCCGCGAGGGCGGATAGGGACCGAGGTCGATGTTGCGCGTGATCGATTGCGCGCCGTAGTTGGACACCTCCGGATCGTAACCCCAGTAGTCCGTGATCACGATGAGATTCACGCCGCTCACGCTCATCCGCATCGAGCGCGCCCCGAAATGGGCCGCCCAGGCGTCAGGCAGGTCGAGCGACAGGCTCGCGTTGCGGAGCTTCAGGAACGAGGTGGACTGCACGAACGGCCGCGCGTCGCCGGTGACGAGGCACGCATTGGTGCGCGCCTGGCCCGCCGGCGTGCCGCCATCCGGAGCGAGGCTGTTGCAGTCGTACAGCGACAGCGTCTGGTTCTGCGCCACGCCGCCGTTCTGCCAGTCCCACAGGAACGCCAACGTCGTGCGGTGATACGTGAGGACGTTCGAGAACCCCCAGCGGAATTTGGGATTCGTTTGACCGAGCGAGATCACGTTGCCGGCGTCGTCGTAGCCGATAATCTGGGTGAGCGGCTGCCCGACCTGTACGAAGAACTCACCGTACGAGAGACCATAGCCGGCGTTGGCCGGCCGGAAGCCCGTTGCGCCGCCGGGAAGGTTCAGCTCGAGCACGCGGTTCCGAAGGCTCGAGAACGTGGTCCGGAACAGCCAGTCGAAGTGCTCGCGCCGGATCGGCGTGATACCGGCGGCGATCTCGAGCCCCTCGTTCTTGATCTTGCCGCCGTTAATGAACTGGAGCGAGAACCCGCTCGACGGCGCGGGCGTGACCGGAACCAGCAGGTCGCTGGTCCGGCGCTGCCACAGGGTGACCTCCAGCGTGGCGCGGCCGTCCAGTAGCGTAGCGTCCACGCCGCCCTCGACCTCCCGGGTGCGCTCCGGCTGGATGATCGGGTCGCCCGCCGTCGCCCCGACGACGGTGCCGATGTTGCCGCCGATCACCGTGCCGCCCTGCAGCGAGGTGAACTTCTGGCCGAACAGCGGCTGGTTGCCCGTCTCCCCATAGGCGGCGCGCAGCTTCACCTCGCTCCCCTCACCCACCAGCCCGGGGAACCGGTAGGAGCCCGTCACCGACGGGAAGAGATAGAACTTCTTCACATCCCCGTTGGCGCTGGACCGCTCCGCCCGCACGCTGGCGGAGAGCGAGAGCCGCTCGCCCGCGCCCAGCCAGTCCTCGTGGCCGTACAACGCGATGGTGCGTTCGTGGGTGTTCTCCTCGAACACGTTGATCACGGAGCCCTGGTTGATGTTTTTCTGGCCCGGCAGGAGTCCGCGCGCGATCACGCGTGAGCGCCCCAGCGCCCGGTCCTCCCACTGCACCCCGAGGGCGGTGGTGGCCTTCCAGGCGCCGCCGGCTGGGGTGAAGCTGTGGATCGCGTTGGCGTTCCAGTTCGCGAGCCGGCTGTCGGCGTTGCTCAGCGTCGACGCCCCGGGATTCGTCTGGCGCGCCTCGAAGAACAGCTCGCGCGGCGCAAAGACTTCGTCCTTCTGATTGAAGAAGTCGATTCCCCCGGCGCCCACGAACCGCAGGTTGTGCCGCGCCGTCTGGACCGCCTGGAACCTCGCGGTGAGCCCGCCGGTGAACCGCACCGCAGCCTCGTCGTTCGTCCCCAGGGCGGTCGTCTGCAACGGGTTAGCTCCGAAGTAGCTCAGCCCACCGGGATCCGGGAACGCGCCGTTCGCCGGCTTCAGGGGCACGAAGCCCGGGATGTAGGCGAGCGCGTAGGTGACACTGGCGCCCGCGTTGTCGTTGTTGGTAAACCCGCGTTGCGTTGTGGTGCGGTTGAACGCGGAGCTGAGCGACACGCTGAGCCGATCCGAAAAGCTCTGGTCGACGTTGGCGCGCAGCGTCTGTCGCTGGGCGCCGGTGTTCTCGATGATCCCGCCGTCGCCCTTGATGTTGCCCGACAGGAAGTACTGGGTGTTGCCCGCGCCCCCCGAGACATCGAGCTGGGTCTCATAGCCGAGCGGCTTGTTGCCCGCCAGCTCCCGCAGGTGGTCGTACGTGGGGAGCACGCCGTTCACCTCGTACGACCGGACCAGGGCGGTATCACCAAACTGTTTGAACGCCGTGCTGGTGTCGAAGGCTCGCGTGCCCGGCCCGCGCTGCAGCTCGGAGAAGCCAACGCGCTGGGTCAGGTTGGCGCGCGGCGTGCCCGCTCTGCCGCGCTTCGTCCGGATGATGACGACGCCATTCACGCCCTTCGAGCCGTAGATCGACGACGCCGCCGCGCCCCGCAGGATCTCGATCGACTCGACGTCGTTGGGGTTCAGGTCGGTGAGCCGGTTCACCGGGTCGTCCTGCTTCTCACCGTCGTTGCGGGTGGACTGCGGGTTCCCGCTCGCTGTGACCGAGAACAGACCGGTGGAGAGCGAGGCATCGCTCACGATCACGCCATCCACCACGAACAGCGGATCGGCGGACCCCACCACGGTGTTCGAACCGCGGATCTGTACCTGGGTCCCGCCCCCGGGCGCGCCGGAGTTCTGCTGGATGTAAGCACCGGGGACGCGCCCTTGCAGCGCGCGATCCAATGCCGGCGCCGGCACGGCCGTCAGCTCGGCGCCTGTCACGACCGTCGTGGCGACGGCGGCGTTGCGGCGCTCGGTCGCGGTCGCCTGTCCCGTCACCACCACGGCCTCGAGGTTGAAGACGTCTTGCTCGAGCGTGGCGTCCGCCGTGTTCTGACCAGCGGGAACCGAGACTTCGCGGCGCTTGTAGCCGATGGCGCGGAACACCAGCGTCGCTGCGCCGGTCGGGGCCGACACGGTGTAGCGGCCGTCGGCATTGGTCACCGCCGCGAACGCCGTGCCTGTCACCGTGACGGCCACACCGGCGACAGGCTCGCTGGTCTGCCCGGTAGTGACCCGGCCCGCGATCTGGCGCTGCTGGGCCGACAGCGCGGCCACACCCACGAGCGGCAGGAGCACCAGCGCGAGTAGCGAAATGCGCTTTACCACAATGCCTCCTCGAACCGAACCAGAGGAATGAACGAAGCAGAGCCGGCCACGATTATCCCATATCCTGCCGCTCAGCGGGCGACCCCGCAAGCAGGGCCCCGTGGTCGCGGCTTGTGATACAAAATGCTCGGCACCGCGCAAAAAACCGCCGGGCGCGCGCGGCGCCCGGCGGCGGGAAAGCGCAGGCCGAGGTCGGTGAGCTACTGGCGTGCCTGCACCTCGAAGATGTTGATCGGCATCGTCGAAAACACCGTGTCCTTCGGTATGCCAGCGGCCGGGCAACCCGTCGGGCGATCGTTGATCACCTGGTTCAGTCGCCCCTGGCGCCGCATGTCGATCCAGCGGTGCCCGCCTTCGTACAACAGGGAATAGAGCCGCTGCTTCAAGAGCTCGTTGACAAACGCCGCATTGGTGCTCCCGACCGTGAGCGTCGTGGGCGCCAGGCCGCCTGAGGTCTGGCGAATCGTGTTGATGTCAGTGATCGCCTGCGCCTTGTTGGGCACCGCCGCGAACCACTCCGCTTCCGCCCGCAGCAGGATCAGCTCCTCGTTCCGGATGACGGGAATCGAGGAGTTCGGCGTCGGGTAGCGCGTCCACGACAGTCCCGACGAGAGACAGGCGAGCGAGAACGCGCCAGTTCCGCGCGTCGTCACCTTCGCGAGGTAGCGCTTATCCGGCGTGCCGCCCACCTGATTCTCGACCGAGTCCTTTACGAACGGATGCACCAGGTTGATCGCCGACGCCGGGTCCTGGGAGAGCGCGTTGGGCGTGTCCTGGTTCCCGGTGCTGAACAGGTTGTAGACTCCCAAGTCCATGGACGCCGCGGGGTCGACGAACGACGCCGCCAGGGCGGTGAGGACTGAGTCCCAACAGGCGACGCAGTTCACGCCCGGCGCATTCGGACTCGCCTGGTACGCCCGAGCCCGGGCCGCCAGCGCGCGGTTGAACTTGAGAAAGGTCGCCGGCGTGTTGAATCCCACGAAGCCGGGTCCGGGATCGAACACGAACCCAGCGCCAGCGGCCTGGAGGTGCGTCCGCGCCGAATCAAGCAGACTGACCACGTGCTGGTACCCGACCGCATTGGTCACGAACGGCGCGAGCGCCCCACCCACCGGACGGTTCACGTCGATCGGGATCGAATCCTGGGTGTGGGCGTTCAGGACGTTTAAGAACGAGAGCGCTTGGATCGTCTGGACGTACCCGCTCACCCCCTCCTTCTGGGCGTCGGTAATCTGTGCCGAGCCAATCGCGTTCAGGATGGCATACCCGGCCTGAATCGTGCGAAACTCGGGCTGCCACTGCCCCCCCCCGAACGCGTTGTTGCTCGGGTCGAGCGGACCGGCGAGCAGCTCAGTCGTGAACCGCGGATCGGCGGCGTCGAGCCGGTAGCCTTCCCGTCCAAGGATGGCCGACTTCAACACCCAGTTAGGGTAGTCGACGCGCAGTGCGACGAGGAGACCTACTGCGGCGGCATTCACTTGCGCGGCGGTCGCGTTTGGGCCAATCGAAGGCGGGCTGTTGGGATTCGTGATGCTGAAGTCGCAAGCCACGACCGCGAGGGCGCCCGTCAGCGCGACGATGGCCTTGGTGTTGTGCGTGCGCATGGTCAGAACCCCACGTCGATCGAGAAGAAGAAGCTGCGGCTCGGCGGGAACGGGGCGACGTCGATGTTTCGCGCGATCGCCTGATTCCCGAAGTTCGAGACCTCCGGGTCGAGCCCCACATAGGGCGTGAACCGCAGTAGGTTACGGCCGCCGATGGAGATCCGCGCCGTCCGCATGCCGAGGTGCTGCGGGATGTCGGGCGGCAGGTCGTAGGCCACGCTTACCTCGCGCAGCTTCAGATACGAGCCGTCCTGCACGTACACTTGGGTTTTCTTGCTGACGGCCCAATCGGTGATGCGCTTGTTCCCGGCCGCGACCTGGTCCGCCGAGTTGCCGACCGCGTCATACAGAAGCTGCGTCAGGTTGATGATGTCCCCGCCGTGCTTCCAGTCCCACAGGAAACCAAAACTGAATCGCTTGTAGCTCAAATCGCTCGAGAGCGACATCTGGAACTTGGGGTTCGCGTCGCCGTCCACACCGTCCGAGCCCACAATCTGTGTCGCGGACTTCCCTTGCTCGATCCGATAAGCGCCGAGCGAGAGGGCAAAACCCCCTGTGAGGAACGCCGGCACCGGCAGGCTATCGACGTTGCTGCGGTTCAAGGAGAAGGTCGAGCGGAGAATCCAGTTGAAGTCGGGCTTCCGAACGGGAGACACGGCGGCCGCAATTTCGACGCCCCAGTTGCTCAACTGCCCGCCGGGGGCGTTGAAGATGCGTGTCGCGTACCCGGTGGACGGCGCGGCCGACTGCACCAGCAGAAAGTCGGTGATCGTTTTCCGGTACAGGGTCACGCCGAGCGACGCCAGCTGGTTCCCGAATGTCGCGTCCAGCCCGCCTTCGATCTCGCTGTTCCGCTCGGGCTTGATGTTGGGGTCGCCGAGCTGTAAGGCAGGGTACTGTCCGAACTGAGCGCCGAGCACCGCAGTGCTGTCCACCACGTAACGCGCACCGAACAGCGGCAGATTCCCCGTCTGGCCCCACGCGCCGCGCAGCTTGATCTCGTCCACCCCACTCACCGGCTGCACGAACCGGTATGAGGCGGCGGCCTTTGGGAAGACGAAGTACTTGCTGGGGTCGCCATTTACGCTGGAGCGGTCGGCGCGTACGCCAGCGGTGAGGAGCAGCCGCTGGCCCACGGCCAGCACCTCTTCCTGGGCGTACAGTCCCACGTTCTTCACCGGCTGCTCGGACTGAGACGAGTTGATGCTCGTGGCCTGACTGACGTTCTGCAGCCCAAGGGCGATCGTGCGCCCCACGATGTTCGTGAGGTTGAGATCCCGATTCTCGTACTGGAAACCGGCCGACGTGGTGGCCTGAAAGGCCTCCGAGGGCGGCGTGTAGGTGTGCACGACGCTGCCAGCGAGATTCAACCGCAGATCGGACGCTTTCCCGAGCACGACCGTGCCCGGCTGCCCGTCCTGCGGCTCGAACTGCAGGTCTGGCGGCGACAGCACGTCGTTGCGCTGGTTGAAGAAGTCCACCCCGCCGGTCAGGTTGAACGCCACGCGCTGCGTGGGAGTCGTGACAGCGTTCACCTTCAGGCTGGACGTGGCCAGGATTCGCCACACGTCCTCGGCGTTCTTGAGCTCGGCGACCGTCTGAAGCGGGTTGGAGGGAACGAACGGGTTCCTGGGGTAGACGCCGTTCACGGGTCGCAGGTCCACCATGCTCGGCGTCGAGGAGAACACGAAGTACGGGCTCGTGCCGGTGTTGTCGTTGTTCGAGATCGCGCGGTTCGACAGGCTGTGGATCGCATTCAGGTTGACCCCGATCTTGAACCGGCTGCCCAGCGCCTGATCGAGGTTCGCGCGGATCGACTGCTTCTGGTAGCCCGTGTTGGGGGCGATGCCCCCGTCTTTCTTCACGAGACCGGACAGGTAGTACGTTGTCTGGTCGTTCCCACCCGTAACGCTGGCATCCGTCTCCGTGGACAGCGGATGCTCACCGTACAGCACGCTCGCGTTGTCGAAGAAGGGGCACTTGCCGCCGGGCAAGGTGCAGATGCCGCGGATGTAGGTGCGCGTGGCGGTGTCCCGCGGAACCTTGGGAGCCCAGACGCTGAACGCTTCAGTGGTGTCGCTGTAGGCCCGCGTCCCGAGGGCATTCGCCACAGACGACGTTCCGAAGCGCTGCGCGACGCTGAAGCGCGGCGCCCCGGGACGCCCGCGCCGGGTATTGATGATGATCACGCCGTTCGCGGCTTGCGAGCCGTAGATCGCCGCCGCGGACGCGCCCTTCAGCACCTCGACGCTCTGGATGTCGTTGGGGTTCAGGTCGGCGATGCGGTTGACCGGGTTATCCTGGTTGGACGAGTTGCCGCCCGCCGCGGCCGCCGTGATCGCGTTCATGTTGCTCGCGATCGCATCGTTCGCGATTACCATGCCGTCCACCACGATCAGCGGGTCCACGCCCGCGTTGATCGTCGTGACGCCGCGCAGATTGATCTGGCCGCCGCCCCCGGGCGCCCCGGAATTCATCTGCACCAACGCGCCGGGGATCTTGCCTTGGAGCGCGCTCTCGAGCGTTTGCGTCGGCGCCCGGACGAGCTGGTCCGCGTTCACCACGGTCACCGCGTTCGCGAGGTTCCGCTGCTCCACGCCGGTGGCCTGGCCGGTGACGACTACCGCCTCGAGGTTGAACACGTCCTGCTCGAGGCTCACCTGCACTGTGCTTTGGTCCGCCGGGACGAGCACCCGCTGATGCTTGAACCCGATGTTGCGGATCGACAGCGTCGCCGGCCCAGCCGGGGCCGACAGGGAAAACTCCCCCCGGTCGTTCGTGACGGCGATGACGGGCGTGCCCGGCACGGTGACTGTTGCGCCCGCCACGGGCTGCCCCGAGGCGGAGCTCGTCACCTTCCCCGTGATGGGACGCTGCTGGGCGAGCGCGGCGCCGATGCCGACGCTCAAACTCAGCGCGAGTGTGATGAACCAGGTGCGCTTGACCACGGCTCCTCCGTACCTCGTTGCGCGGGTTTCGCTGCTGTTACGACCGGAAACCGTACGGCAGGGGCTAGCTTGCGCGCGATTCCACAAGTTCGCAAGGAGGGGGGAAGTCGGTTACGCCGCTAGGTGCTGCTTCGCCCTGAGTCGACCCCGCAGCGCGGCGTAGACCACCGGACCCGCCGCCGCTAGTAGGCCGGCCACGAGCACGCCGGGCAGACCGATCTCACGGCTCGAGGCCTCGAGCCCCACCGCGGCCACGATGAGCAGAATCGGCAGCGCCGCGAGGACGGCGAGCCCGGGAATCCCGAGCGGCACGCGGAACGCGCCCCGCAGCGCGGGCTCGGCGCGCCGCAGCTGCAACAGGGCCGCGAACTCGAGCGCCAGCGCCGCGGTGTACAACAGCACGTCGCCCGCCAAGAGACCCCCGAACGGGACGAGCGCGAACGCGGAGTACACCAACGCTGACACGAGCACCGCGTTGCGGGGCGTACCGCGCGCGTCCGTCACGGCGAGTGCCGCGGGCAACAGGCCGTCCTGCGCCAGCACCAACGGAATCCGCGAGTACGCCAGCAGCAGCGCGTTGAAGAGCGCGAACGCGCTCACCAGCCCCGCCCCCGCGAGCCAGACGCCCAGCCATGGGCCCACCACCGCCGTCGCAAGCCTGGGCCACGCGCCGTCGGTCCACGTGGTCCAGTCCGTGAGCGCCAGCACCGGAACGATCGTCAGGAGATACGCCGCGGTGACGAGCGGCAGCGTTCGCGCCAGCGCGCGCGGGTACGTGGCCGAAGCATCCTCGATCTCTCCGCCGATCGTCGACGCGTTGTCCCAGCCGCTGTAATTCCAGATGCTCTGCGAGACGCCGATGCCCAGCGCGCCGAGAAACGACGTACCCGTGGCGTGGAACGGCGTTACCGGAAACGGCGTTGCCGGTTGCCCAAGCCAGCGTGCCAGCGCCACCGCCGCCAGCACCGCGAACGGCGCGAGCACCACGGCGACGAACCACCCCGACGCCGTCCCCACGACCCGCGTGCCCCGCAGATTGAGCCAGGTCGCGCCCCAGATCAGCGCCAGCGCCACGAGCCACGCCTCGAACCGTCCCAGTGCCGGCAGGAAGAAGCGCAAGTATTGCAGGAACAGGACGGGATAGATCGCCATGTCGATCAGCGAGTAGACCCAGGAGAGCCACCCGTTCCAGAAACCCCAGAAGCGTCCGAAGGCGCGCTTCACCCACTGGTAGTAGCCGCCTTCGGCGGGGAGCATGGACGCGAGCTCCCCGATGAGGAGCGTCTCGGGGATGCTGTAGATGAGCGGCGTGGTGACGAGCAACAGGACCGCGACCCCGGGACCTACCGAGCCGACCAGCCCCTCCAGGCCGAACGGCCCGCCGGAGACGGTGAAGAACATCACCGCCACCAGGGGCCCGAGTCGCAACGCGGGGCGACGCGGCCGGGACGGATCCGCGGTCATCGTGTGTGAGAGTGCTCGGCGCTTCCCCAGATCACCTTCGGGTCGTCGCTCTCGAACGCCATCACATGCACCATCCAGCCGAAGATCCTGGGCAGGAAGCGCCCGCCGACCGCCGCGCACGCTTCCGCCGTCGCGATCGGTGACTTGGGCCCGAAGACAGGCTTGCCGTCGCGCAGCTCGCGCCACCGCGCCGCGCCGTCCCGCGGCGGCACGCACCAGCGCACGTGCTCGTGCCAGCGCGCCACCCCGAGCGGGACGCGGCGGTCCAGCTCGTCGAGGGAGGCGCGGGCGGGCGCGGAGTACATGACGCCCACCAGCACGAAACCGCCAGCCGCGTCCGTGCGGTACAAGAGCGACGTCGGCCGCGCGGCGTCGAAGCGGAACATCTCGCCCATCGCCCAGCGCCAGTTCGTGAAGTGGTAAACGGGTTGCTTCACACCAGGGAGGAACTGCCGGAACCCATCAGTTTCCGCGACGTGCACGTCGCGGTAGCGCGCCAGGGCCTCCCGCATCGCGCGGACGAGCGCCGCCGCGCGCCCGGAATCGGCCGCACTGGGCGCCCGCGGTGACGTGAGGATCATGTGGGGATCGGGCGAGATCGGCCCGCTCATCGCGTCGTGCGCCGCCATGGCCGCGGGATGATCCGTCGAGTCCATAGCGCCCATCTGAGCGGCGCCCTGTCCGGCCTGGGCGCGACACGCCGCGGGAAAGCCAACGACGATCAGGGCCACGATGCTGTAGCGGGCGACGCTCGCGCCGAAGACGTTCACCGTCACCTCCCAGGGGAGTACGGTGGGTACTGACCCCGGAGGAGGGTCAGGAGCTCGTGGAGGCGATCACAGACGACCGGCCCGCGCGGGCGTAGCGCGGCTCGCTCGGCGGATGGCCGAGCACGCGCTCGTACACCGCGAGCTCGCGCCGCGCGATGCGCGGCCATGCGAACCGCGCCGCCTTAGCGCGCCCCGCCTCCCCCATCGCCCGGCGCCGCTCGGGGTCCGCGATCAGCTCGACGACCTTCCCGGCCCACGCCGCCGGATCGTCCTTCGGGACGATCACCGCCTCCGCCCCGCCGTCGATCACCCAGCGGAACCCGAGGTTGTCGGACACGATCATCGGCGTGCCGCACGCCATCGCCTCGAGCAGCGTGACGCCGAACGAGGCGATGGTGGTGGGGCAGAGATACAAGTCGGCCGAGGCGTAGTACTCCGGGCGCTCCTCGAACACCTGCCCGACGAATCGCACGCTCGCGCCGAGGTGCCGGGCCCGCCGCTCGTAGTAGCCGCGCCAGGGACCGTCGCCCGCCACGGTGAGCACCGCGTTCGGGTAGCGCGCCAGGATGCGGGGCAGCGCGGCGAGCGCGGTGCCCAGGCCGTTGCGCGGCTCGATGCGCCCGAGCCACAGGAGCCGCGGGCCGTGCACCAGCGCGTCGGTGGGACGACGCCCGTTCGGCCGGAAGAAGTCGACGTCCACGCCGTTGGGGATGATGTCCCAGTCGGCATGGAAGTAGCGCGAATTCGCGTCCACCACCGGCTTGCTCACCGCGATCGTCGCGGCGTGCCGGTCGAGGATCCGCTGGAGCGGCCGCCGGAACACCCGACAGGCGACCGAGCGCGCGAACCAGGAGTGGAACGTCGCGACGACCGGGATTCCCGCCTGCCAGGCGGCGAGCGGCGCCGCCAACCCGAACGTCGGCGCGAGGCCTCCGTGCACGTGCACGATATCGCAGCGACCCTCCCGAAACACAGCCTCGAGCTGGCGCCGCAGCCCACTGCCGGTAGTGACGCGCGAGACGCCGCCGTTCGAATAGATCATGCGACTCGTCCCCACACGCCGCACGAAGGCCGCGTCCGGATAAGGGCCCATGTACGAGCTGATGACCGTGGTGACGTGCCCCCAGCTGTTGAACTGCAGAGCGAGGTTGTGAACGTGCTCGGGGACGCCCCCGAGCTGGGGGTAGTAGTCCTCGGCGACTAGTGCGATGCGCATTCGCGGCCCGCAAGCGAAAGGTTGATGGTATCCTGCCGCGGCTTCAGAGACCAGACCCGGCAGCCTGGCTCGAGGTCACAGCCGCCGTGGCAGACCCGCCTGCAGGCGGGCCAATGCCGCGATGACGGCCTGGGGCTGCTCTTCATAGATGAAGTGGCCCGCCCCCGGCACGGAGTCAAGGGCGAAGGACACCACCGTGCGCTGCAGCAACCTGATCTCTTCGGCGTTGACATCGCCGTCGTGGGGCGCGCCTCCCACCAGCAGGCGCACCGGGCAGCGCACATCGGCGAGGTGTGGCCACAGTTTTTCCGGCTCGCGCGCGTTCGCCATGCCGAGGTAGGCCTTGAGCGTCGCATCGAGGTTACGCGCGGCTCCGGCGGTATAGCCGAGCACCACCTCGTCCGTCACCCAGGTCGAGTCGCCCGAGGACGCGAGCAGCATGCTCCGGACCTTGCGCCGGACGAGCTTGATGCCACCGAACAGCTTGATCCACGGCGCAAACCGGAGCGCCCGCTTGAACGTCGGCGTCACGGCGGCCTCGGTGGGCCCCCCCTCGATCGAGACCAGTCCCCGTACCAGATCGGGCCGGCGGTAGGCCAGCCGGAACCCCTCCGAGCCTCCGATCGAGTGCGCGATGACGACCGCCTGCCGGACGCTCAGCGAATCGAGCACGCCAGCGATGCGGTCCGCTTGCGCGGTGAGCGAGTAGTCCGCGCGCGGCGGCCGCGCGGACGAGCCGATCCCGAGCGGCTCGATTACGATCGTGCGGTAGCCGGCCGCGTTCAGCAGGGGAACGAGCGTGCGGAAGCCGAACTCCGAGCCGAACAGCCCGGGGATCAGGACAACCGGCTGGCCCACGCCCGAGGTCTCGACCTCCAGCGACTCCGTCGCGGCGAGCGGAACCTTGAAGGTACGGGCGTCGGCGCTGTCGCTGAGCAGCGCCACCGCGAGAAGCCAGACGATGATCCCTCCGGGTGCGATCCGAAGCGGAGGAATCTACCTCGGCAGGGCGCGTTTTGCGGGCGGTCGAGCCCCCGATCCACGCCCCCTATCGGGTGCGGGACGGGCTGGCGGCGTTCGAGCGCGCCGGCCAGCCCGAGGTGCTCAAGGGGCTGCTGGAGATGGTGAGGTAATCGCCGGAAGCTTGTGGAGCAGCACGTCCAACACGGCTTGCTCGTGCTTCAGGAAGCGCTCGTCACCATAGACGAGCAGTGCAGCGGGGCCCCACTCGGGGTCGGTCGGATGGCCGATCTCCTGCAGGCTGATGCCGAGGGAGGGGCCGAGCGCGTGCATCGTCCGGAGGACGCGCTCGTAGTGTTCGGCCACCGTCGCGAACCCGGCCCGGAGCGCCGCGAGCTCCCGCGCCAGCCGCACCCGCTCCCGCAAACAGTGGCGGAAGGCGTCGGGCGCGTCCTGCTGCCCAGTGACTTTGCTGCTCGAGCCGGCCATAGTGGCGACTCAACTTCTCCTTCTAGCAACGGTGTGCTGCGCTTACAAGACCAAGTATCGTGCCAAGTACGAAACTGCACAAGATGCACACTTGTGGCTTGCGGCGAGCTAACGCGCGCGCCTAGCACTCGGACACCCTCCTTCAACGCCGCCGCCGCGGGCGCGGGAGGACGCACAGGGGCGCGACGAGGATCAGGCGTTACGCCTCCGTCACATCGTCGTCATCTACCGCGAGGACCGCAGCTTCGACAATCTTCGGGCACTGGTCGCCACACCACTGCCGCAGTAACCTCGTCCCGCTTAAGCTTCAACTGCGCATCGTAGTCCGCGCCCCCCCTGGGAGCGGTCCATCACCTTCGGTGGACCGAGGCGTTTCCCAAACGGCCCCTCAGGCGGCGGTACCTCCACCAATGGGAGCGTGGCGTGTCCCCGACGGAACTGACGCGTGAGATCCGGGCGCTCAAGGCCGAGCGACAGGCGGCCATCCTGGCGCACAACTACCAGCGGCCCGAGATCCAGGATGTGGCAGACGTTGTGGCCGACTCGCTGAAGATGGCGCGGCGGGCGACCGAGCTGGACGCGCCGTTGCTGGTGATCTGCGGCGTGCACTTCATGGCCGAGACCGCGGCGATCGCCAACCCCGACAAGCGGGTGCTCATTCCCGACTTGGATGCGGGATGCTCGCTCGCCGAGACCATCCGGCCGGAGGACGTGCGCGTCTGGCGCGCCACCCATCCCGACGGCCTCGTGGTCGCCTACGTGAACTGCAGCGCCGCAGTGAAGGCCGAAGCGGATTACTGTTGCACGTCGGGGAACGCCGTGGCGGTGGTGCAGGCGCTGCCCCCCGACGTGCCGGTGCTGTTCGTGCCGGACTTCTTTCTCGGGAACCACGTGCGGCGTATCACGGGTCGCGCCCTCGACGTGTGGATGGGGGAGTGCCACGTGCACGCGGCGTTGACGCCGGAGGACGTCGCGGCCCGCCGCCGGGAGCACCCAGACGCCGAATTCCTCGTCCATCCCGAGTGCGGCTGCGTCACAAGCACGATGTACTACGCCGCCGCGGACGGGGACGTAGCCGCGGGCCGCACCCACATCGTCTCGACCGAGCAGATGATGCAGCGCGCGCGCACCTCCCCCGCCCGCCGCTTCGTCGTCGCTACGGAGACCGGCGTGCTGCACCGGCTGCGCCGCGAAAATCCCGCCAAACAGTTCCACGCGCTTGCGGAGTCGGCGGAGTGCCGCTTCATGAAGCTGATCACGCTCGAAAAGCTGCGCGACTCGCTGCGCGACCTGAAGCACGAGGTCACCGTGCCACCCGATATCGCCAGACGCGCGCGGCGCGCGATCGATCGGATGCTGGCGATTGGCTGAGCCGCTCGGCGTCGAGGAGGTGCGCCGCGCCCTGGCGGAAGACCGGGCTGCCGACGACGTGACCACGCGGCTGCTGGGCGCCACGGCGCGGCGCCTCGCGTGCGCCCACTTCGTCGCCGAGGGGCGGTTCGTGGTCGCGGGCCTCCCGGTCGTCGCGCAGGTGTACGCGGAGCTCGACCGTGATGCGCGCGTGGAGCAGGCGTGCCCAGAAGGAGAATGGACTGCGCCTGGGGCTGTGCTCGCCCAAGTGCGTGCCGCCGCGGGCTCGCTGCTCGCAGGCGAGCGGGTTGCGCTCAACTTTCTGCAGCGGCTCTCGGGCGTCGCCACGCTGACGCGCCGGGCGGCGGAAGCGGTGGCGGGGACGGGCGCCCGGATCACGCACACGCGCAAGACCACACCCGGCTTGCGCGCGCTCGAGCGCTATGCCGTGACCGTGGGAGGTGGGGTCGAGAATCGCGGCTCGCTAGCCGCGGCGATCCTCTGGAAGGACAACCACTGGGCGCTGCTCGGACGGGGTGAGCTCGCCGCGGCGCTGGCGACCGCGCCGGGGGGCGTGCCGGTCGTCGTCGAGGTGGAAGACGACGCGCAGCTCGAGCAGGCGCTCGCCGCCGGCGTGCGCCACATCCTCGCCGACAATCAGACGCCCCAGCGCGTGGCCGCATGGGTGCGGCGCGCGGGCCCCGGTGTCACGGTCCAGGCGTCCGGGGGGATCACGCCCGAGACCGCGCGCGCCTACGCGGAAGCCGGCGCGCTGCTCATCTCCATCGGAGCACTCACCCACTCGGCGCCGGCGGTGCCGATCCGCTGCGAGATCGCTCTTCCCCGCTGATCCCGCCGTAGCGGTGCCGGCACGCGAGTGATGGCTAGCCGAACCTCCGCGCGGCGCGCTCGCGTGCCTTGCGCGCCTCCTCCTCGCGATTGCGCGGCGGGGCGCTGGTCGTGAGCGAGCGGATGAGCCGCCTGGCGGCCGCGGTCACCTCGTCCACCGCGGTCTGGAAGGCGACCTCGTTGGCGCGGGACGGATGAGTGGCCCCGCTGACCTTGCGCACGAACTGTAGCGCCGACGCGCGAATCTCGTCGTCCGTCGCCGGGGGCTCGAAGTTGGCGAGCGTCTTGATGTTCCTGCACATGGATTCGTGGACCGTGTTCGAGACGAACTGAAGCTACAGCCGTCCTCGCCACACCGCATACCCAAGGGGCGGCCGAAAGCGCGCCAGTGGTGCGACGAAAGTCACGCCGGCCAAAGCCACGCTGCCCCTCGCACGCCGCTCGTGTCACCGTGGGCGGCGCCCACTACGCGGGTAGCCACCGGATCGGAGCTCGCTCCAGCCGCAAACAGGTAGCGGGGGAGCAGAGCGGACGTCGCTTCCGGCAGTCCGGCGATGTTTGACATGCCACCCCCGAGCACCACGACATCGGGGTCGAGCACGTTGATCAGCGATGCGAGCGCGCGGCCCAGCCGATCGTGGTATCGTGCCAGCGTCGCTGCCGCGCCCGGGTCGCCGCGCGCCGCGGCGGCCGCGATCTCGCGGCCGGACAGGGTCAGACCCGTATGCTCGGCGTGGTCGCGCTCGAACCCGGGGCCGGAGAGCCAAGTCTCCACGCAAGCGCGCTTCCCGCAGTAGCACGGCGGACCGGGCTGCTCGTCGGAGGTGAGCCACGGCAGCGGATTGTGGCCCCATTCGCCGGCGATGAGGTTCGCGCCTGACAGGCACCGGCCGTCGACGACGATCCCACCTCCGACTCCCGTGCCGAGGATGACGCCGAACACGACCTGCGCGCCCGCCGCCGCCCCGTCGGTTGCCTCGGACAGCGCGAAGCAGTTCGCGTCGTTCATGAGCCGCACCGGGCGACCGAGCCGCTGCTCGAGATCGCGTCCGAGCGGCCGGCCGTTGAGCCAGGTGGAGTTGGCGTTCTTCACGAGCCCTGTTCGGGAGGCCACCGCTCCAGGGATGCCGACGCCCACGGTGCCCGCTGCGTCGGCAGCGCGCTCGAGCTCCCGCACCAGCGCCGCGATCGCGTCGAGCGAGGCCACGTAGTCACGCGGCGTCGTCAGGCGGCGTCGCGCGATCTCTTCACCGGCGGGTGACAGCGCGATTGCCTCCATCTTTGTCCCGCCGAGGTCGATGCCGATGCGCACGGTGGCAGTCTACGCCGCCCCCGATAGATTCGACAGACCTTAAGCCGTCTTGGAGGAGATCGAGCGGCTGAGGAGGGCTAGCCGCGAGTGGTGACGGGTGCCGACGCCGCGAAGAGCCTCGCGTCCGGGGCACTGTTCAGCCCAGCCAACGACTCCACAAACGCGACGTACACCGCTTCCGACCACCAGGCGCGGCACCTCTGGATCTCGGCGAGGGCCGCCGGGCGCGACAGCGCGGGCCGATACGGGCGCGCGGTGGTGAGCGCGTCGTACACGTCCACGATCCCCACGATCTGCGCCGCGACGGGGATCTCGTCGCCGCGCAGTCGATCGGGGTAGCCCGTGCCGTCGTAACGCTCGTGATGCCAGCGGATGATCGGCTTCAAGTCCCACGGGAATTCGACGGCCGCGAGCAGCTCCAGACCCCAGATCGGGTGCATCTGCACCACGTCGAACTCGTCGCGCGTGAGCGGTCCGGGCTTGTTCAGGATCTCGTGCGGCACGCGCACCTTGCCCAGGTCGTGGAGGTAGGCGCCGAGGCGGATCGTGGTCTGGCTGGTCTCGTCGAGCGTGAGGACGCGCGCCACGGCCATCGCGTGCTGCGCCACCCGCTCGCAATGGCCGAAGGTGTAGCTGTCGGTGGACTCGATCGACTGCCCCCACTCGCGCACCACCGCGAAGTACGTGGATTCGAGCTCGGACACCTTGCCGCCGACGTACACGAGGTCCACGCGCGCGTCGAGCCGACGGAACAGGCGGTGGGCGGCGTTGAGCAGCGTGAGCGCATCCTGGTTCCGACCCATCGCCTGATGCAGCAGGGCCAGCTCGCACGACGCCTCCGCCTGGTTCAGTACCGAGCCGGCGTTCACCGCCAGGTCGATCGCCGAGCGCAGCCGCGATTCGGCGAGCGCGGCGCGTCCGGTCTCGCGGTACACCATGCCGATGATCCGGTAGGCCTCGGACTTGTCGCTCCTGGTGTCGAGCTGGTCGAAGATGGCGAGGGCGGCCTCGGCGTTGCGGCGCGCCTCCTCGTAGCGCCCCCGAACGAAGTGCACCTCGGCGTGATTCACGAGACACATCCCCTGCAGGTGCGTGTCACCCGCGCGCTCGGCGATCTCGTAGCTCTGCTGGAAGTAGCCGTCGGCCCGGTCGTACTGCCGCAGGTCCGTGTGTGCGATGCCGAGGTTGGCGTACCCAATCGCGCAGCCGTGCTCATCGTTCGAGGCCCGGTACGCCTCGAGCGAGCGCTCGTAGTGCGCGACCGCCTCCCCCAATTCGCCTTGGATATTCGCCAGGATGCCGAGGTTCTGCTCGACCCGCGCGCGCAGCTCGCGGCTCTGGCCTCCCCGCTCCAGCGCCTGCAGGAAGTTCTTGCGCGCGTCCTCGATCGCGCCGGTCTTCACGTCCAGCCCGCCGAGCGTGTTCAGCGCCTCGGCAGCGAGGAGGTCGTTTCCGGCGTCGCACGCCACGCTATAGCTGCGGCGGCACAGCTCACGCGCCTCGGCCGACTCGTTACGGTGATGGCGCACGACGGCGAGCCGCCGCAGCGCCTCGGCCAGCACCGCTCGCTCCCCCGTCCGGTCAGCCGTGGCGATGGCGGCTTGGTAACACTGGATCGCTTCGGGAATGCAAGCAGCCCGCTCCCGGGCACGCGCTTCATGCAACAGATCCCCCGCGGGGCGCACCGGCGCGCGCGGACCCGCCTGCCCGGGACCGGGGATGGAAACTGCAGTCACGACCGTCTCACCACGCGATCACGTAGTCGGAGAAGTGGTTGACCTTCCCGGTGACGTACTTGCTGAACAGATTGTCGAGCGACAACAGGTAATAGAGGATCTGCAGGTTGTCCGTCGTGTACGCGATCCGCTTGGGGAGCAGCTTGCCGAGCAGACTGCAATTCGCGTAGCTCATCGTGAGCACGGCGGGCGCGCGGAACTGCAGCCCGGCCGGCTTGAACTTGACGGCGTTCACGCCGAGCCCGGTGGGCAAGGTCATCGTGATCGTCGTCGGCTGGGCGAGGGCGCCCGACGGGATTGTGAGCGTGTGGGGCCCGACCTTGAGGCTGCCGCCCCCGATCCCGATCGTCTGTGTGGTCGAGTCGTAGGGCAGGTTCGAGCACTTCAGCAGCCCCGTCGCCCCGAGCAGCGAGCCGATGAGATCCGCCTGAGGTGCCGAGGGTTGGGGTGCGGTGGGCGCGCGATCACCGCAGGCGGACGCCAGGGCCAGCGCACATACGAGGAGAACGACCACAAAATAACGAGCGGCCTTCATGGGCCTTCCTGCTCCTCTAGGGCGTGGGGAGTTCGGACGGACAGCGGTAGAACGGCGTGTACAAGATGTGGTCTTCTAGCCCGCGCGTCCGTGAGGGTGGTCACGGCGGTCGGGTCATCCAATTCACTTCTGCATGCGCAACGTCGTCGCCAATGTCGCCGAGGGGACGAGCGCAACCCCAAGGTTCGGCAAAATCCTCAAAATCGCTTTCGACGACCGTCGTTTAAGCCGGGGGGGGGGAGATGTTGTGCGCGCGGCTCACGCCCAGGTTGGTGCACTGCGGTGAGCTACCGAGTATCTCCGAAAACTTGAGAGTCGCAGGACGCCCTCATTCGACCCAGGGCCAAAGTGCATCGGGCTTCCTCTCAGCGCCGGTGTGCGCTCGCGACCGCGAGGACCGCCTCGATCACGTCCGATACGTCACCATCAGACAGCCCCGGGTGGAGCGGCAGACTTAGCATGCGCCGGAAGTTCTCGTAGGCCACGGGAAAGTCATCCGGCCGGTAGCCGTACTTGGTCCGATAGTAGGGGTGGAGATGGACGGGGATGAAGTGCACAGAGGTGCCAATGTTACGTGCCGTGAGTTCCGCAACGAATTGGTCGCGCCCGATGCGAAGCGCCTGAGGCCTGAGCCGGAGGACGAAGAGGTGCCAGGCGTGCGTCGTGTCCGCCCGCGCCACGGGGAGCTCGAACGCCTCGTCACTCGCGAAGGCGCCGCTGTAGCGCGCCACAACCTGGCGTCGCCGCCGCTGGAATTCCTCCTGTTTGCGCAGCTGGCACAGTCCCATGGCCGCCTGGATGTCGGTCATGTTGTACTTGAAGCCGGGAAGCACGACCTCGTAGAACCAGCTCCCGCCCTCGTGGTAGCGTTGCCAGCCGTCCCGCGTCATCCCATGCAGGCTCAGTACGCGTGCCCGCTCGAGGAACGCCGGCTCGCCGGTGAGCATGCCGCCTTCGGCGGTCGTGAGGTTTTTCGTGGCGTAGAAGCTGAACGCCACCGGGTTCGGCCCCGCGCCGATGCACCGCCCTCGGTACTGAGCGGGAATGGCGTGCGCGGCGTCCTCAACCACCGCGAGGCTGTGGGCCCGGGCCAGCTCCCCAATGCGGTCCAGGTCCACGGGATGACCCGCGTAGTGGACGGGGAGGACGGCCTTGGTCCGGGCCGTGATAGCTGCGGCGATCGCGGCAGGGTCGATGTTCAGCGTATCGGGCTCCACGTCCACGAGCACCGGGCGGGCACCCACGTGCTCGATCACGTTGACCGAGGCGGCAAACGTCATCGGGGTCGTGATGACCTCGTCGCCCGGCCCGATCCCGAGCGTCGCTAGCGCCGTGTGCAGCGCGGCGGTGCAGGAGTTCAGCGCCAGGGCGCCGGGTGCGCCAACGAACGCGGCGAATTCACGCTCGAACCGCTGAGTCTTGGGGCCGGTCGTGATCCACGCCGAGCGCAGCGTATCCGCGACTTCGTCGATTTCTGCCTGCCCCACGGCCGGCGGGGAGAACGGGAGCCAGCTCTGCCGCCGGAGCGGTGCGGCACCCGGCAGCACCTCGGGCCCGGCCCCCCCGCTCGTCGTCGAGTTCGGCTCTACCATGTGGATCTTCCCGATCGATGTCGGGTGTGGCGGCGACGGAGTGTCACGTGCCATGTGACCGCCGCCGTCACCTCGCGGTGCGCCGCCGCGACGGCCCGAGCGGCCGCCGAACCCGGCCAGGGGCTGTATTCCGGCACGAGCACGGCAATCCCGCGCAGCACCCCCTCATCGTCCCCTCGCCGTAGCACCGCAGCGAGCCGCTCCAGCCCGAGGCGGAAGGTGAGCAGGTCGTGCGACTTCGGCTCTACCACGTAGACCTTCCCGATCGATGTCGGCTGCGCCGTCTCCCCGGCGGCGACGAGCTCTTCGTGCAGTTTCTCGCCCGGCCGCAGGCCGGTGAATTCGATCCGGATGTCGCGATGAGGCACGAGGCCCGAAAGCCGGATGAGGTGCTCGGCCAGGTCGACGATGCGGACTTGCTCTCCCATCTCGAGCATCGCGATCCGTCCGCGCGCTTCGGGGAGCGCCGCCGCTTGCAGCACGAGCTCCGCGGCCTCCGGAATCGTCATGAAGTACCGCGTCACCTCGGGGTGTGTGACCGTGAGAGGGCCCCCGGCCGCGAGCTGCCGCCGGAAGAGCGGCAGCACACTGCCGTCAGATCCTAGCACGTTCCCGAAGCGCACGACGCGAACGTCGGTGCCCGCCGCGGCGAGGTAGGGCAGCTCGAGCACGACCCGTTCGGCCACCCGTTTCGTGGCGCCGAGTACGCTCGTGGGGTTGACGGCCTTGTCGGTCGAGATCAGGACGAACTTCGCGACGCCATAGCGGGCGGCGGCTTCGGCGAGTCGCCGCGTGCCCACGATGTTGTTCCACACCGCCTCGCTGACGTTGGCCTCGCACAGCGGCACGTGCTTGTACGCGGCCGCGTGGTAGACGTAGGTCGGCTGATAGGTCCGGAATATCTCTCCCACGCGCTCGTAGTTCGTGACGTTGGCAATGACGGGAAGAAGCTCGATATCGGGGTGCGCCCGGTGCAGCTCCACCGCTGCGAAATAGAGCGTGTTTTCTGCCCGATCGAGCAAGACGATCCGTCGGGGACGGAAGCGGGCCACCTTGCGGGCCAGTTCCGATCCGATCGAGCCCCCGCCTCCGGTGATCAGGATGGTCTTGCCGGCGAGGTCGCGCTCGACTTCGTCCAGTCTGATCGTCACGGGCTCGCGGCCGAGCAGGTCCTCGAGCTGGACGTCGCGGAGCTCCCTGATTTTGGCGCGCCCGGCCAGCAGATCCTGCAGGCGGGGGAGGATCTGGAACGGCAACTTCGCCTCCACGCACCGCTCGACGATGCGCTGCAGCTCGGCCCGCGTGGCGGAGGGGACGGCGATCACGAGCAGCTGCACGCGGTGTGCGGCCGCGAGTTGAGGCAAAGCCACAGTCCCACCGAGCACACGGACACCGTGAAGCGATCGCCCATGAGTGTCGGGATCGTCGTCGATCAGGCCGACCACCCGTAGGGTGCGCCGCGGCTCGTGCAACAGTTGGCGGAGCAATTGCTCGCCCGCCTCGCCCGCGCCAATGATGAAGGTGCGCTTCCCCTGCGGCACCTTCAGACGGCGGAGCACCTGCACCTCACGGGCGATCCGGGCGCCGAACCGAAACCCGCCGACCAGGAAGATCGCGAGCAGCCAGTCGAGCACGAGGACGGCACGTGACATGCCGCGGAAGTGGGCGGTGACGTAAAGGAGTCCCACGAACGCCACCGAGCCCAGTGTCACGGCGAGGATCACGTTGGCGAGATCGCGGAGGCTCACGTGGCGCCAGTAGTCGCGGAACAGTCCAAAGACATAGAACGAGGCGGGGCGCAACACGACGAGGAGGGGGAGGGTCGTGAAAAAGCGACGCAGCTCGACCGGCGGGATCGCGAACTCGAAACGTAGCTCGTAGGCCCCGAGGTACGCGAGCGGCACGAGGCAGCCGTGCAACAGCCACGTGAGTGGTCGCCGGTAGGGATACAACCGCTGCGAAAAACTGGGGCGCATGTTCGGCTGCATTCCTCGCTCGAAGCGACCGAGCATCCCAACGCATGGGACATGCGCGGTGTCAGCCGGCGCGTGGCTCGGCGGAACAGGCATCCCAACTCGCTGTCACACGAGGGATTGCGCGGACCTGCCGCGTGCGTTTCACGTCGCACGCGCCTCACCGCGGTCGCGCGCGCGCTACAAAGGTGTGGTGTCTTAGTGACGGATTCGTGACACCCGAGAGCCTAGTCGGGGATCGTTGTGCAGGCCTGTGGGAACTGACGCTGGAGCGTATCGATCATCACGGACGCGTCGGTGTCTGGGCGGGGGAAGTCGTGCGCGAGGGGGAGCTCCTTACTAGCGAATCGGGTCGTGCACGCCCCCGTGCGGTCAAGGCGTGGTTTTCTCGGGACGGTATCGCCGCGCGCGGGCGTCGAGATCGCTCGCAACTCCCTCGCGTACAACGAAGTAGCGTGACCGGCGGCGGAATGACACAGATCACTGCCGTGCTGCAGGAGCGCCAGTACGTTGCGTCCCGAGCGGAGTCGCCGCCGCGAGTCAGGCGAGTTCCGCTTGGGCACTGTTCAGAGCAAAGCCGTCGAAAGGCGGTGACGCAGAGCCACGGGGCTACAGCGGCTCGCCGCTATGCTCGCCGGGCCGCCAGTGATCGACACGGTCGACGGGGCGGCCCGGCGACTTTTTGTCACCCGGATGGGGCTCAATGACGTTCTTGCACAAGCTGGCCCAACGTCTCGCCCGGCTCAAAGCCGATGCGCGCACCGTGGTATCCGCAACCGCATTGGTTGCTGGAGCGGTGATCGCCTGCGAGAGGTTGGCCAATCCTTCCGGTCCGGGCAGTACAGTCAGTCAGCTCGTCGTCTTCCCCAAGGTCGTGACGCTTCAGCAAGACCAACTCCAGGACTTCATGGCGGTTGGCTTCACGCCGGCCGGCGACACCGCCCAGATCAGTGTGACATGGAGCGTCACGGGTGGGACGCTGGTCGATACGAGCAGCCAGGGTGGCCGCCACTACGCGCACTACAACGGTACCGCCTGCGGCTCGTTCAAGGTTGCAGGCACGAGCCACCCCGGGCAGAAGAGCGACACCGGGAACGTCAC
The DNA here is from genome assembly GCA_001919865.1 of Gemmatimonadetes bacterium 13_1_20CM_4_69_16. Lineage (GTDB taxonomy): Bacteria > Gemmatimonadota > Gemmatimonadetes > Gemmatimonadales > GWC2-71-9 > 20CM-4-69-16. The sequence continues at coordinate 24,524 of MNIR01000082.1, forward strand.
GGTGACGTGCGCTCAGCCGGCGGTCGCATCGGTCGTCGTGAGC
>MNIR01000066.1 GCA_001919865.1 Gemmatimonadetes bacterium 13_1_20CM_4_69_16
TGCGGGGGCTGTACGAAGACAACGTGCATCCCTTCCTGTTGGTCCACTCCGTGCCCGAGGGCAAACGCACGGCGCTGTGCCTCTCACACGACGTCGATGCCAGGGAGTCGTTTCGCAATGCGCTCACGTTTGCCCAAATGGAAGCGGGCTTGGGCGTGCGCAGCACGTTCTTCGTTACGACCAAGTACTTCGCGGACTCCACGGACATCGGGTACTACACACCCGACCTGGTGCAATGGATTCGACAGCTTAAAGCGTTGGGGTCCGACGTCGGCTCGCACTCGGTCAGTCACAGCTTCGCGTTCGAGCGGTTCCCAACGGGATCTCCCACAGTAGACTCGGCGAGCTACGACCCAAAGCATCCCACGGTGTTCGGGGAGGCGCGCGTCAGCAAACAGCTGCTCGATCGAGACTTGAAGCAGCAGACGCGGGGGTTCCGCGCGGGCTATCTCCTGTACCCCAACGAGCTGCTCCGCGTGCTCGAAGACGCGGGCTATTTCTTCGATTCGAGCGTCTCAGCACAGTACGTGCTCACCAACTTTCCGTACTTCGGTTTTCGCAAGCGATCGCTGGGGAGCGAGCACAGCAACATCGTCGTGGTGCCGGTTGCTCTGGACGATTCGCGCGGCGAGCTCCGCATCCGGAACTTCCTCACCGCCGAGACCGTCCAGCAGGCGCTGCGCGACTGGACGGAGGTGATCCGGGCCAATAGCGAGAACGGCGCCATCACGTGCCTGTTGATCCATCCCACCGACGTCACTTTTAAGCTCGAGACGGAGCGTCGCCTGATTGAAGCGAACCGGCGCGAGGATACCTGGATCGGCGACATGGGCGCCGTCGCGCGATTCTGGCGGGAGCGGGCCCGGCTGCGACCCGCGTTGCAGAAAACCGCCACCGGCACCTGGGAGATCGTTCTCAACCTCAAACGTGCAGACCTCCCCTCCGGGCAGGCCCTCGTGGTAGAGGCCCAGGAGGGGCTGCCGGCACCGCTGGTTCGAGATGTGGCTGGTGAGCCGATCGTGGTGCGTTCCCGGGCGGACCAGGATCGGGTTTATCTGGACTTGCCTTGACGAAAGCCGGGGCCCGCATGGACCCCGGCTCTCCGCACTCGAACGGCGCGCAGCGACTACCGCTTCACCGCGTTCACCGCAGCCAAGGCGTCGAGATAGCCTGCGCCCACCTCCCATAGGGCGAATGTCGGCAGCGGCATCGCGGTACTCGTGATCGCCTTGGCTACTTGGTCCGGCGTCAGCGTCCCGCCAGCCGCCTCCTGCATCAGCGCCACGACGCCCACCACGTGCGGCGTGGCCATCGAGGTGCCGGACGCGCAGGTGTAGAACGGCTCGTTCGTCAGGCTGATGGCGCAGGTGCTCGTGAGGTTCAGATCGTGGTTCGCGTCGAGCCCGTTGAGCACCGTCCCGGTGGACGCACGCGTCGAGACGATGTGCACGCCGGGGGCGGTGATGTCAGGGTGGTACAGCGGATCGTTGGGGATCCCGCGCGACGAGAAGTCGGCGAGAATCGGCGCTCGGTTCTGTCCGGTCTGATCGGCACAGTGGATGGCGGAGTTGGTCGGATCGGGGCTGACCAGCTTGCACCCCGCCGCCACACCGATCACCCAAGGCGCCACGCTGTAGGGGTTCAACGTGTTTTGGTCCGGGCCGTCGTTGCCCGCAGCGAATACGACGGTGACCCCGTGGTTGTGCACCGTCTTCGACGCCTTGTTGATCGGATCTTTGGGATCGAACGCGCCGCTCGTTCCCCAGGAGTTGTTCACGACCGTGATGTTGTACGCCTTCTGATGCTCGAGGATGTAGTCGAATCCCGCCAGCGCGAAGAAGATGAACAGCACGTCCCCCGTGCTGATGCCGACCAGGTGCGCGCCGGGCGCGACTCCGGTGTAATAGCCGCCGGACGCGGTGCCGAGGGCCGCGGTGATCCCCGCGACGTGACTGCCGTGGCCGACCGACGTTTCGCTGTTCGGGAGATTCTCGACGAAAATGTCCAGACCCTGCTTGAGCGGCTTCGGGGCTGACTTTCCGAACGTAACCACGTCACTCAAGTTGAAAATGACTTTCACGTTCTGGACGGTGTGGGTGGGATAGACGAGGTCGGGGTTGTACAACCCGTCGATCCCCGAGTCGAGGATCGCGATCCCCATTCCTTTGCCGGTGATCCCCATGGCTTGGACCGCATCGGCGCGAATAGTGGGGACGCTCTCATGGAGCAGCAACGTGTAGAGACCGCCGGGGCGACCGTAGTACTGCAACTGTTTGTTCAAGTAAACCGACTGGACGCCGGGCAGCGCGGTGATCGCATTGATCTGCGCCGCAGTTGCCACGCCCGCCACGAGCTCCAAGTTCTTGAACTGCACCACGCCGGCGCCGAGGTCGAGCATCGCGTTCGTGACGGCGTCGCGCGTGGTGACGGTCTCATCGTAGTTGACGATGATTTCCAGGGTGGCGGTCGGCGCCGCGCTCGCGAGCGCCGTCGACAGCGCGGGGTCCAGCAGATTGGCGTCGAGGCGCGGCGCCGCGCGCTGCGGGCCCGCGACCTCGGGTCGCTCGCGGCACGCACCGGCGAGCGCCAGCAGGGCGACTAGTACGGAGCGTCTCATGCGTCCCCTCCCAGGTTGTGGATCGAGCGAGCGGGAGGGGGGCAAGACGGGTGCCGACGGCTCACCGAGGCCGAGTCGCCCGCCGCGTGTGGCGAAGACGCATCATTGCACGGGCGCGCGGCTCTTCTATCAGTGGAACGTGACGCCCAGACCGAAGTCGACCACGTTCTGCTTCCAGCCGGTGGCGAACGTGCCGCCACCTCCCGACACACTCAGGTCCCCGACCCCACCGTAGACGAAGTCGGCCACTGGTGTGAGCGAGACGTTGCGGCCTACGCGAATGTCGTAGCCGACGCCGGCCGTGAAGCCCCACCCGGTGCCGCTGACCGCCGGACTGGTGTCGACGTGGTAATCCGAGAGCCCTAGACCACCAGTGAGGAACAGACCGCTTGCTGCAACGGGATAGAAGTAGACCGAGCCGGTGACATTCGCCATCGTCTCGGTCGCCCCGCCGCTCGCGTGCGACCAGCCGTTGATCGCTCCCCCGATGAGCACGTTACGGCTCGGCGTGCCGCCCAGCTTAAGGAATGCCGTCACGCCCCCGGTACGGGCTCCGCTGCTGCAGTTGTCGCAAGAGATGTTGGCTGAGCCGTAGCCCAGGCCGAAGCCGATCCAAAATCCCTCGCGCCGCTGCGGATACTGCGCGCGGGCCGCTGGTGCGACGGTCAACAGCACACCCCCAAGCGCTATGAGGCGCGCCACGATGCGCATGGAAACCCCCTGTGAGATCACGTGTTAGTCGCTAACGACGGCTGCGACGCCGCTGGGGGGCGAATTGTGTGCCGCGTCGGCGCAGCAGGAGCGGCGCGGCCGCATGTCCCCTCGTAGGGTCACGTGAGCGCCGGGGAGGGCCCGGCAGGCTCGGGGCCAAAATGTGGTGTTGCGCTCACCGAACTCATGCCGCACATTCTCCATGACGGCACAGCGATTGCTATGCGTAAGGACTACCAGAGCGCTGTCAAAATCGTGCACTAAATGCAGGAATCTGTTAGCGGTGAGAAAGGGGCGCGCTAGCTTCGACCCATGAAACTCATCACCACCATCGTGCGACCCGAGCGCCTGCCGGAAGTCAAAGCAGCGCTGTTCCGGGCCGGCGTCACCGGGATCACGCTGACCCGCGTCAGCGGCCACGGTGGCGAGCAGGAGGTCGTCGAGCAGTACCGCGGCACCACCGTCGTCATGGAATTCCAGGAGAAGGTGAAAATCGAGATGGTCTGCTCGGAGCCGTTCGTGGAGCCATGCATCCGCGCCATCCTCTCCTCCGCTCGCACCGGTGAAGTCGGCGACGGCAAGATCTTCGTCCAACCGATCGAGCGCGTCATCCGGATCCGGACGGGCGAAGTGGACAACGCGGCCCTCACCGCCGTGAACGCGGACGAAGTGCAGCGGGCCGCACTCCAGACCGCTCAGCAGGTCGGCGCCGCCGGCCGGGGAGGGGAGCCATGAAGCTGCCGCTGCTCGTGGTTGACGCTGCGGCCATTTCGGCGGGCGACACCGCCTGGGTGCTTGCGTCCACCGCGCTGGTGATGGTGATGACGGTGGGGTTGGCCTTCTTCTACGGCGGGCTGGTGCGACCGAAGAACGCGCTCAACACCATGATGATGAGCGTCGTCGCGCTCGGCCTGATCAGCGTGCAATGGGTGCTCGTCGGCTACTCCATCGCCTTCGGCCACGGGTCGCCGCTGTGGGGCGGCCTCGCCTGGCTCGGTTTCCGGGGCGTGGGGGTCGACCCCGACCCCGCGTATGCCGCCACCATCCCGTTGCAAGCGCACGCCATGTTCCAGCTGATGTTCGCCATCATCACCCCGGCGCTCATCTCCGGTGCCATCGTCGAGCGCATGCGGTTCCGCGCCTACGTCGTCTTCCTGCTGCTGTGGGCGACGTTGATCTACGACCCGCTGGCCCACTGGGTCTGGGGCGCGGGAGGCTGGCTGCAGAAGCTCGGCGCGCTGGACTTCGCGGGCGGCACGGTGGTGCATATCAGCGCCGGCGTGTCGGCGCTCATCGCCGCGCGGATGCTCGGGCCGCGGAGAGACTTCAAGCGCGCGGCGATCGTGCCGCACAACGTCCCGCTCGTGCTGCTCGGGGCGGGGCTCCTGTGGTTCGGCTGGTTCGGGTTCAACGCCGGCTCCGCCCTCGCCGCCAACGGCCTGGCCGCGCTGGCGTTCACCAACACCAACACCGCAGCCGCCATGGCGCTCGTCACCTGGGCGTGCCTCGACTTGGTTCGCACCGGTAAGGTGACGGCCGTGGGCGCGGCGACCGGATTGGTGGTCGGCCTCGTGGGCATCACGCCAGCAGCGGGATTCGTCACGGCGCAAGCGTCGCTCGCGATCGGCGCGCTGGCAGCGATCGTGAGTTACACCGCGATCCAGATCCGCGCGACGACTCGGCTCGATGACTCGCTGGACGTGTTCTCCTGCCACGGACTCGCAGGAGTGGCTGGCGCGATGCTCACCGGCGTCTTCGCGACGAAGCTCGCCAACCCGGCGGGCGGGGACGGCTGGCTGGCTGGCAACTTTGCGCAGATGGGCATACAGCTCGTCGCCGTGCTGGCGACGGTTGTGCTCGCCGCGGCGGGCACCGCCCTGATCCTGATGTTCGTGAAGGCCACGGTCGGTATCAAGGCCGACGTGCGCGCCCAGCTCCGCGGCCTCGACTTGAGCGAGCACGGGGAAGAGGCGTACTTCGGCGAGCAGGGGGCGATCGCCGGCCCGGGAGCCGGCCTGGGCGAGGCGGTGATCGTCTCCGCGGTGCAGGCGAAGCCGTTCGAGGCGCCGGCCGTCAGCTAGCCGCTGCTTCGAGCGCTTCGGCGTACTCGCGGCCCATCCGGTCGAGCGCGAACAGCTTGACGGCCCGCGCCCGCGCCGCGTTCCCGAGCGCGACGCGGCGCGGCGGATCGGCGAGCAGCTCGGCGAGCGCCAGCACGAACTGCTCGGGATCGTCGGGGGTGAGGACCCCGGTGTCGCCCAACACTTCGGGGAGCGCCGCACCGCCGACCGCCACGACGGGACGACCGCATGCCATCGCTTCGGCAATCGCGAGGCCGAAGGTCTCCACGGCACAAGCATGCACCAGGCACGTCGCGGCATTGTACGCCGCGGCGAGCTCGTCGGGCGGCAGGAACCCCAACAACCGAACGGTGAGTCCGCGGCGGGCCGCCTGGTCGCGCATCAGCCCGGCGAACCCCCCCTCCCCGCACACCAAGAGCGGGGGCCCGTGCGCCCCGAACCGGGTGAGCGCGTCAAGCAACCAGTCGTAGCGCTTCTCGCGCTCCAACGCGCCCACCGCCAGCAGGAAGGGGCGGTCGCCCAGCCCGTGGCGCTCCCGAAACGCCCGTCCCCCGGCCTCATCCGGCCGGAAGCGCCCCACGTCTAGCGCCTCATAGATCACGCGCCGGGGAGGCCGCACCATGAACGGCGCGACGGCGCACGCCTGCGCTTCGGCGGCGCGCGTGAGGAACACCGTCAGGGCCACGCGCCGGTACGCCAGGCGCACGATGGGGTCGCTGGGGGGGCTCGCCTCCCCCACGTTGTGGCGATACACCAGCGCGAATCGCCGCACCAGCGACGCCAGCGCGCCCAGCCGGAGATCACGCGGCTTCTCGGCAAGGAGCACGTCGCTTTGCAGTTCCCGCAGCGCGCGCACCAGGATCCGCGCCTCGGCGAGACCGGTGTCGCGGATCGGCAGCTCGCGCACCGGCAGTCCCTGCGCGGCGAAGCCTTCGGTCACCGCCGGCGTCGTGGCGAGCAGCTGGACCGTGTGGCCGCGCTCCGCCAGCCCGCGGGCGATGTTGGCGAGGCTCGTGCCCGAACCTCTCCAAGAGCGGGCGGAGGTCAGGAGGGCTACCCGCAACACGCCCTTCCCCCTTCCCGCTTCACGTTCGCGGTATTCACGATCCGTGAAACCAGCGCAGCCTGAACAGGTCCCACGCGAACCGCCCAGGCGACGTGAGGCACGTGATCGGGATGCGCCGCAGTTCCAGTAGATCGGTCGTGTCGGTGTTCATACGACGCCGGATGATCACGCCGGCCTCGTATCCGGCGTCGCGCGCGAACTGCATCGTCTCGCGGTTGTAGTCCCCGTACGGGTAACCCAGCACGCGCACGGGCTTCCCGAGGAGCTCGCCCAGCCGCTCGCGTGACGTGCGCAGCTCGCGCAACGCTTCCACGGGCCGGAGCGTCGCGAGACGGGCGTGGGTCGCGGTATGCGAGCCGAAGTCGATCCCCGCGGCCTGCATCGCACGGACATCGGCGGCGTCGAGCAGCGGCTCCTGAATCTCGTCTGCATCCCAGCGGTTCGTCATCCCCACGTAGGCGGTGACGAGAAAAATCGTGGCGCCGAAGCCGTACTGGCGGAGCAGCGGCAGGGCAATCGTGCGGTTCGAGCGGTAGCCGTCGTCGAAGGTAATGATGACGGCCCGCCGGGGAAGGAGACGCTCGCCGCGACGGTAGGCGAGGTAGTCGGCGAACGTGACGCTCGTGTAGCCGCGCCGCGCCAGGAACGCGAGCTGCGCCTCGAACTGCTCGGGCGTGACGTAGTTCCTCGGGTACCGCGACCCCGCCGGGATGCGGTCGATTTTGTGGTACAGGAGGATCGGCAGTTTCATGCCAGCACATCTTAACGCGTTACCGCCCTTTTCACCGCCCCTCGACCAGGATTTCCCGCGTCGCGCTGGCGCGCCGATCGCCCGTCGCGCGCACCACGACCTCGATGCGGTAGCGCCCCGGTGAGAGGCCGGCCAGCTCGAGCGCCAGTGCGCGCCCGGCGAGCGCGCCACGGAGCTGCGGCACCTCCTGCCACTCGAGGCGCACCGGCGCGCGGCGGCGTACCAGGCCCAACGACGCCGTGGCGCGCCGCAGCCACCCGGCGGAGGTGGGCGTGACGGTGACCGCGGTGGTCACGGGCTCGGCGGGTTGCAGCCCGCGCAACTCCCAGAACATCCCGAGCCGCGAGTCCGCTCGCGCCACGGCCGATCCACGAACGTAGGGGAGGACCGCGGCGAGATCGGTGGGCAGCGAATCGGGCGGGTCGAAGAGCAGGATGTCGGAAACCGACAAGCCGCCCTCTGATGCCGCCGGCGGACGCACGCCGTAGCGGGCTCGCGCAATGTGACGCGGCGTGGCGGCCACGACTTCGAGGCTCATCAAGAGCGGCGCGCACCCCGCCTTGGCGACGATTTCGTCCGACGGTCCCGCCCCGGGGCGTCGCTCCATGACCGGCTCGCTCCACTCGTCGCGCACCAGCACGAGCGCCGCGTCGAGCGCGTCCTCCCCCCCGAACAGGGTGTCGCGACGCAGGTCGTAGGCGGCGACGACGAGACAAGAGTCGCCGCGCGGGAACAGCGCGATTTGGTGCGTGAGGGGCGCCACCGCGGCCGCATAACGCGGCGCGTAGCGCTCGCGGGCGTGCCGGGGATAGTCGGGGTCGAGCGCCCAGTCATCCCCGGTCGAGCTGCCGGGATCGTCGAACGCGTGAGCATCCGGCAGGAAGTGAAACGCGGGCTGCGGCTCGTGGCCCGTGATGGGCGGATCCGCGAAGCCGCCCAGGGCGCTGCGCTCCTCCCGCGTCCAGTACGACGGCCACCCGAACCGCAGGGTCACCTCGCGCAAGTCGTCGCTCCAGGGAACGCCGTAGGTCGACCGGGCGTCCTGCTCGATGCGCGCCATGGTGGCGCGGGCCAGGTGCTCGGTACGGCGGTCGTTCCCGGGGAGGGAGTAGAGCGGCTGGGCAAGCCACCACAAGCGTTGCTCGAAGGCCCCGCGCTCGTCGCAGCGGAGCCGTCGATAACGCCGCGCGAGGGCACCGTCCAGCAGCGGCGCGACATCGGACCAGCGGCAGCGCTCGTCCGACGGCATGGCGTCGAGCGCGGCGCGATACGCGCTGTCCGCTGCCCCGAAGTCGCCCGCAAGGTGCCACGCCAGGCCGGTCAGCGCCTGACACCACCACGGCGCGGCGCGGCACGCCCGGGCGGCGGCGAGCGCGTCAGCCGGGCGGCCGCCCTGGAGCTGGTAGCGCACCCGCTGGCCGGCGATCCAGGCATCGCCGGGAAGCTCGGCCGCCGCGGTATCGAGCGTCGCGAGGAGCCGCTCGCGCGCCCGCGTGATGCCAGCGGACTCGGGAGGCGGGGCGCGCAGCGGCTCGTCCCCGTCGTCGTACCAGTAGCAGAACCGGCCGATTTGCTCGTCGCAGGCGGCGCGACCATGGCCAAATGCCGTGGGAAGGTTGTACCGCCGGGTCGACTCGAAGTCCGCCTGCGCCGCCCGGGCGGAGCGGAGGATGCGCTGGGAGTCGGGGAGCTGCGCCGGCGCCGCGGTCGCCTGCGTAGCGAGCGCGGCGTAGAGCCCCAGCGCGGCCGGCCAGTGCCGGAAACGCGAGCTCCATCTGGAAATCGGCGAGACGGGCATGGCGTGCGAGAGCCTCGAGCACAAGATACCAAGGCCATGCTGTGCAAGGCCTTTGGGTCAGTGACCTCAATCACCGGCCATTGGCGCTTTGGACATGTAGCATAGAAGAAGGTGCTGTCGCTGCAACAGAGCAAAGCCGTCGAAAGGCGGTGACGCAGAGCTACGGGGCTACCGCGAGTACGCATCGCTACGCCCGCCGGGCCGCCAGCGAATCGACACTGAGTCGAGGCTGGCGGCTTTTTGTTGGACCATTCACCGATTGTAGGAGTGCCACATATGCCGTTCACGTTCAAGCTGTCCCAGCGCCTCGCGCGGATGCGCGTCCCCGCCCTGCTCGTCTCGACTGCCGTGCTCGCCGCCTGCGAGCACCCGTCCCGGATTTCCGGCCTCGGCCAGGGCGCGACGCTCGTCGTGGTACCCAATGCCGTCACCCTCGCCCCGTTGCAGAGTCAGCAGTTCGCCGCGTTCGGTCGCACCAACGCCGGCGACAGCGTCCCGACCGCCGTGACATGGAACACCAACATGGGGAGCATCACGGGGTCCGGCCTGTACACCGCGGGCACGCCGTACGGCGTCTACCTGGTGACCGCGCATCAGACCGGCGGCTCGCTCAGCGCAAACGCGCTCGTCACCGTGGCACCGGCGCCGGTGGCGACCGTAACAGTGAGTCCGACCAGTGGGAGCATCGTCGTGGGGGGGGCGCAGCAGTTCAGTGCGACGCTAAAGGATGCGCGCGGCAACGTCCTGACGGGCCGCTCCGTGACGTGGGCGAGCAGCACTGCGACCGTCGCGACCGTGGATGCGAACGGCGTGGCGCGCGCGGTGGGAATCGGCGTGGCCACAATCACCGCGACGAGTGAAGGCCAGAGTGGCACCGCCACCTTGACGGTCACGGTCCCGTAGGGATGGTGACCGTGAGACCCGCCAGCGCGCCCCGCGATCGGACCATGTCCGTGGGCAACGTCACGCTTGCGACCGGAAGGTCGTCGCTAGTCCGTTTTGCGCCTTTGTGATTGTGGTCGCTTCGTTTCCTCCTTCGACCCAGCGGTCATGACGCGATCCCGACCTTCGCCTTTTGCCCGATACATCGCGGCATCGGCGCTCGCGATGAGCTCCTCCGGCGTGTCGCCATGCGACGGATACTCGGCGACGCCGACGCTCACCGTCATCTTGCCGCCCCCGAACTGTTCGGCCGCCACGCGCGCCCGGATGCGCTCCCCGACCGTGGTCGCCGTCGCGAGCGTCGTCTCGAGCAACATCACCAGGAACTCCTCTCCGCCGTAGCGCGCCACGGAGTCCACCCCGCGCGTGGTCTTCCGCAGGATCTCCGCGATCTTCACGAGCGCCGCATCCCCTCCGAGGTGGCCGTGGGTGTCGTTGTATTGCTTGAAGTGATCGGCGTCCAGCAACAGCACGGAGAACGTGCGCCTGGTGCGTCGCGACCGCTGTACCTCATTGGCCAGTGTTCCCATCAGGTGGCGCCGGTTGTACAGCCCGGTGAGCGCGTCGGTGACCGAGAGCCGCTCCAGCTCACCCTGGCCCTCTCGCTCCCGCAGGCGCCCGGCCAGAGTCCGGAACGCCTGCGTCAACGAGCCCACCTCCCCACTTCCGCCCACCGGCAGTTCGACCGAGAGATCCCCGGCGACCAGTTTGGCCGCGGCGCTCGCGAGCCGCTCGAGCGGGCGCACGATGAGCAACCCCAGGACGTAGGCCATGAGCCCCAGGGCCGCCAGCAGCGCCACCAGCAGTAACGTGGTCGCGTTGCGCAGCCGGGCCAGGGGGCGCAACGCCTCCGCCTGCGGCAGCTCAGCGACCGCCGCCCAGCGGAGCAGCGGCACGCGGCGGAGGGTGCCGACCACTTCCCGCCCGTCCGCGCGTTTGTACACGACAGCAGTGCCTTCTCGGTCGAACAACGCTTGCGTAGTCGGAGCGGGGAGCTTGGCCCGCATGAGGTCCGCTGAGCTGACTCGGGACCGCATGATCAGCCGGCCCTGGTCCGTCATCAGGTACACATCGCCCCCCCCGCCCTCTCCCAATCCCCCCTCCCCTGGGGCAAGCCGCTGCAAGATGTCTGTCACGGAGCGCAGATTGACCTTGGCGGCCAGCACGCCGAGAAACCGTCCGTCCGCCGCTTGGCGGATCGGGACGGCGAGCACGAGGGCGGCCTTGGCGAGCCCCGCGTCCCAGTAGGGGTCGCCCAAGAACAGTTCGGCGGTGCGCAGGCCGTTCAGCTTGTCCGGCGGCGGCTGCACGCCGCTCAATCGGCCGCCGCTGCTCGTCACCACCCGACCGCGCGCATCGTCCACCAGCAGCGCTTCGTGGTCCGGGAGGCGCCCGCGCAACGAGTTGAGATGGTCGCGCAGACGGCCGATCGCCTGGCCGCCCCCGCTTCCTTGGATCCTGGCCAGGTTCTCCGCCACCTCGTAGGAGCTCGCCGCCACCCGCAGATCGTGCAACCGCTCGTCGAGCCACTGGTCCAGTTGGCGGGCCGCCTCGGCGCTGACGCCGCGCAGCTGCTCGGTGACCTGTTGGCTGAGCGACTGCTTGAGCTCGGTGTAGGACACGAGCGTGGTCGCAAGCGTCGGGACCAGCGTGGCGAGCAGGCCGAACACCAGGATCTTGCCCCGGATAGTGTCGACGTGCAGGGCACGTAACTGGCGGGCGACGATGTCCTTCCAAACGCTCACGGGCAGCTTCCTTAGGAGGACCGCACGATGCGGCTTTGGACACCCCGCGGCGGGTGGTACCGCGACCGTCATCAGAGGCGCCGGTCGGAATCGAACCGACGAATAGAGGTTTTGCAGACCTCTGCCTTACCACTTGGCTACGGCGCCGGAGGCAACGTAACCTCGCGATTCACTGCGAGTTCGGCAAGAGTTGGAGCTCGAACCGGCGTGCCTTACCTCGGCGCCCTCTCGAACGACGACCAAAACGCCACGCTGGCCACGATGATGTTGGCCACCACCACCGGAAGCGCGTGGATCAAGATCCCGTAGGTCATCCACACGAGGGCGGCCACACCCTGCACCCGACGCAGGGTCACCTGCTGGCGGCAGAAGTACGAGCCCACGAACAGAGCGGTCGCGAGCCATCCTACCCAATCAATCGTCACTCCTCGGCCGCCACGTCCTTCGCCCCCCATTGTTGCTGCGTGAGCAGCTGGATCGGGTCGAGAGGTTGTTTTCGGACGCCGCTGTTCAATTCGTTCAGATTCTTGCGCCGCGGCCGCCCGAGCCACCACGCCGACCCAGCGAGGCGTACAGCATACCCGCGGCGAGCACCGTACACCAGGGAGCTTGGCGACTCAACATCCCAGTCTCCTCAGAACGCGATGCCCTTGCGCACCGCGATCGCCCAGTGGCTGCCGGCGAACCCCTTGCCGAAGCGGTATCCCAGGGCGAACTCGCCCACGTCACCGTGGATGGCGCGCGTCGGCCCCAGGCGCAGCGACAGTCCCACGTCGCCGCCGAGCCGGACGGGATCGGCGGCGTACCACGCGCCGCCGTAATCGAAGAACGGGGCGACCCCGACGCCGACCAAGCCCCATAACTCGTCGCGTATGAGCAGGCGATCCTCCAACGCGAGCCACACCATGCGGTCGCCGGTGAATTCGTGAATGCCGAACACCCGCGGCCCCTTCTGTAGCACCCACAAGTCGAACTCGGCGCCCGGTTTGGGCTGTCGCAACGCGCCACCCTCAAGGTGGAGCACGAGCGTCTGGCGCGACAAGTTCTGGCTCGCCACGGTGACGCTGCCGGTCACGCGCGCCGTGTCGAGCCCGCCCGCGGCGTAGACCCCGTTGGCGGCCCCACGCAGCACGACAAAGCCGCCCGGCCAAAGCGCGCTCACCTGGGCGCTCGCCTCCGGGCCGATGCCGGCGCGGCCCGACGGATAGCCCCAGGCGCGGGGCGCGGCCCACAGCCCTAGGTGCAGCAGCTGGGAGAGATCGACATCCTCACGGCGCGCGTACGAGTTGAAGCGCTCCAGCACCTGAAAGCGCACGTGTCCGACGTCCACGCCCGCGCCGGCGGCCGCGAACGTGGAGCGTGGGAAGACGGACAGCAGGCTCTCGGGGCCGAAGTCCTCGCGGCGCCACTGTCCGCCGACCCAGAGCCGCACGTAACCGCGGCTCGTGGCGTGGGAGGCGATGCCCGCGCTGACACTGAACCGTAGCGCCCGGCGCCAGACGGTCGTGTCGGGCCGGCCGGCGCGGAACCGCAGCACCCGCTCCGAGGCCGCCTCCCCGTCCGTCACGAGCGCGTGCCGCGCGCCCGTCTCGTAGAATGGAACGCCGAGCGACCAGACCCCGCGCTTCCCGTCCGACTTGCTCGCGTATTCGGCCCCGAGCCGCGAGCGCCGCCCGAAGAAGTGCGGGCTGACGTAGCGCAAGTCGAGGATCGTGCGGTCCGGGGTCTTCTGGTAGACGGTCGCGAGCGAGGTGGCCGTGCCGAGCAGGTTCTCTTCCACCAGGCCGGCGAGCCAGGTCACGTCCCCGCCGGCGGACGAATAACCGAATTGGGGCTTGGTGCTCCAGCCGTCGGAGGTCTCGATACGCAGCGCCAGGCGCCCGGCGACGCGGGTCGAGTCCAGCCGGACGCGGCTGAAGACGTACAGCCCGCGCAGCGCCCGCTCACTCTCCGCCACTCGCGCGGAGTCGTAGCGGTCCCCCGGATTCAGGAGCAGCGTGCGCCGGATCACGCCGGCGCGCGTCGTCACGTGCAGCCCGTTCGCGAGCCGGGCGAGAAACCCCGGGGCGTCGTCCGAGAGATCGAAGATGTTGTGGTTGACGACGACGATCGTGTC
>MNIR01000001.1 GCA_001919865.1 Gemmatimonadetes bacterium 13_1_20CM_4_69_16
GTTCTTCGACGAACCGGCGGAACATCGGGGTCTCGATCTGGTCGGCATTGATGGCGTTGACCCGGATCGCGTCCTCGCCAAGCTCGACGGCGGCGACCCGCAGCGCCTGCAACAACGCGGCCTTGCTCCCACCGTAGGCCACCGCGTCGGGACCCGGCGCGAGGGCGGCCTTGGAGACCGACGCGACGATTGCGCCCCCCGTCTTCTGGCGGCGCATCACGGCCGCCGCGGCGCCGATCGCCAGGACGGCGCCGAGGTAGTGGACGTCGAGTTGGCGCTGGAGATCGTCCCGCCCGATGTCGGTCACCCCCGCGAACCGGGGCGCCTGGCCCGCCGTGTAGAACAGGCAGTCCAGCCCTCCGAACGCGAGGACGGTCCGCCGTATGAGCTGCGCCAGACTGGCGTCGTCCCGCACGTCCACCGGGATCGCGACGGCGCGATCGGGGTGCGCCGCCGCGAGCTCCCGCGCCACGGCATCCGCGGCGCTCTGGTCGAGATCGGCGATCACGACGTGTGCCCCTTCCTCTGCGAACCGTCGCGCCGCCGCCCGCCCGATCCCACTGCCGCCGCCGATCACCACGGCGACATGACGGGGAACGAGCTGGGCGGTGCGCTCTCTCGCGTCCTGCTCGTCGATCTTGCGGCGCTCGAGCGGCCAGTGCTCGAAGGCGTATACCTCCGCCTCGGGAATGAACTGGAACGCTTCGAGCGCTTCCGCGTTCGCGATCGTCTCGAGCACTGCCCGATAACACAGATTGGCAGTGACCGCGCCCCGCTTGTCGTGGGACGCCGTGATCATCCCGAGCCCCGGGGCGAGGACGACCTTGGCCCAATCGTCCAGCGGGCGCTCCCCTCCCTCCGCGTGGCGCCGGTGGTACTCCTCATATTCCACGCGCTGCCGCGAGATCTGGGAGCGGACCGCCTCGGCCAACTGATCTGGAGGCGCGGACGGATCGAGCTCGAGCCACAGAGGAAGCCGGCCGGCGCGCAGGATGTGCTCCGGCGTCGCCATCCCGCGGCGGACCAACGCCTGCAGGCTCTCGTGGGCGAGCACCCTCAGCATGTCGTCGCTGTCCTCGAGATGCAGGATCACGCGGCCCACTCCCCCTCCGGTCGAGCCAAGCATCCCGCGCACCACCGGCAGCACGACCTCGGCGCAACGCCGGCGCGCCTCTGGCGCCGGCATCGGGCGGGCCGTCGCTGCCGCCACCGCGCGCCCGCGCCGCCTGGTCTCGAGGTAGTCCGCGATGCGGTTCACGACGCGCACCAAGTGTGCGTAGCACTCTCTCGAGTCGTCTCCCCACACCGTCAGTCCGTGATGCGCCAGCGCGAGGCCCGAGGCGCCAGGGGGAATGCGGTCCACCATGGTGCTGACGGTCTGCGCCAGCGGAAACCCGGGGCGCACGTACGGCACGTACACGATCTCTCCCTCAAACAGCTCGCCGACCAGCCGCTCCGCCGTCGCGTCGTTCAAGTTGGTGAGGCTCATCGTCGCGACGTCGTGGGTGTGGACGATGACGCGGCGCGGCAGCAGCGCGTGCAGCGGCGTTTCCACGCTCGGCGGGGGCCCGCCCCCATCGGAGTGCAGGGTGCAGCTCGCCATGAAGCGCATCATTTCCGCGTCGCTCATTGCTGCGGCGTCGCGCAGCGCCATCAGGGCAGGCAGCGACAGGCGGGTAAACCCCGCGCGCCCGATGGTGCGCAGGTCGGTGCCGCTGCCCTTGACCAGCAACGCGTCGCCCAGCTTGATCGATGTGTTGCCACCGCCTGGTTGCACCAGCCCAGGTTCCCGCCCGACGAGATTTGAGAGGTAGACGAGCTGATCGAGTTCGTCGGCGCCGGGCGGGGGGCCGGCGGCCCACCGGGTGTCGTCGACTCGGGCGGAGGCGAAGGACGCGCTCATGAGGCCGCAAGATGCCCACGAAGCTGCTTGACCGCCAGAAACCCGATAACTACATTCGGGATTCCGATTCCTTCAACTGAACCCCAATCAATCAAGGATGCCCTGGAACGTGCAGCCCGTGACCAGACTGCTTACGGCGATCCTGCTGCTCGTGACTGTCTGGCCCATCCCTCGGGCCGTCGCGCAAGACCCCTTTGAGATCGAGGTGTACGCACCGGAGACCGCTCCGCGCAGCAGGTGGGAGCTGGAGACGCATCTCAACTACATCGCCCGTGGCACCACGGCGTTCGACGGCTCGGTCGCCCCAAGCGAGCACCAGGTGCATCTGTCGTTCGACTTGACGCGCGGTCTCACGGATCATTGGGAGGTAACGGCCTATCTGCTCTCGGCGTATCGCCCCGGCTCGGGCGTGGAGTACGCCGGCTGGCGCCTTCGCTCCCGCGTTCGCCTCCCTGAATCCTGGCGACTGCCGGTCGATGTTGGCTTGGCGGCGGAGTTGGAGTTTTCCCGCCCCGCTTATGACGAAACGACGGCCGGGCTCGAGATTCGGCCGATTCTCGGAAAACGAATCGGGCCCGTGCAGCTCGCGTTCAATCCGGTGATCGAGCGTGCCCTGCGGGAGGGAGAGACGAGCGGGGGAGGGGAATGGGAATTCGAGCCGAGCGCCCGCGTGGGCGTCACGCTGAGCAGGGCGGTCGAGCTCAATCTGGAGTACTTCGGGAAGACCGGCGTGCTCGGCAGTGCCCTGCCTGCGGGGCAGCAGGTACATCAGATCTATCCCGGTGTGAACCTGAAGCTGGGGGACGACTTCGAGCTCAACCTGGGCGTGGGGTTCGGGGCGACGTCGGCCGGGAATCGGCTGGTGTTCAAGTCGCGCTGCGAGATTCCCCTGGGGCGGTGACGTCGTGAGCGCGGCGCCCGCCGACTGGCTGCCCTTTCTCACCGAGGTGGCCGACCGCGCCGACGAGATCGCCCTGCGGTTCTTCCAGGCGAAGGAGCTGCGCGTCGCCACCAAGGCCGATTCGAGCCCGGTCACTGAAGCGGACCAGCAGATCGAGACCGAGGCGCGCGCGCTCGTGCGCGCGCGGCATCCCGAGCTCGGCATCCTCGGCGAGGAACAGGGGGAGGCGCCCGGCAGTGTCGAGGCGCGGCTGATCATCGACCCCATCGACGGTACGCGCAACTTCGTCCGCGGGATCCCGGTGTTCGGAACGCTGCTGGCGGTGGAAGTGCGCGGCGAGGTCGTGGCCGGCGTGGTGAGCGCGCCCGCCCTGCGGATGCGCTGGCTGGCTGCGCGTGGTAGCGGTGCGTTTCGCGACGGACGCCGTCTCACAGTGTCCCGAGTCAGCGCGCTGCGCGAGGCGACGCTGTTCCACGGGAACTTGGGCTCCGGGGAGGCAGGGCCGCCCCGCGGGATCCTGCAGCTGATCGGAGCGGTCGACCGGACGCGCGGCTTCGGCGACTTCTATCAGCACATGCTCGTCGCTGAGGGGGCCGGGGAGATCGGCGTCGACCCGGTAATGCAGCCGTGGGATGTCGCCGCGCTGCAGGTGATCGTCGAGGCCGCGGGAGGCACCGCGACTGGGCTGGACGGGAGGCGCTCGATTCACGCCGGCAGCCTCGTGACCTCCAATGGGCTGTTGCATCGCGCCGTGCTGGATACCCTGGCCGGCGAGGCGCGCCCGGCGTAGGCCTCTTGCTCTCGGACGGCGGCTCGAGTTCCTTTTACGCCGTGCCCCATCGCCCGATCTGGTTGACCCCGTTGGTGCCGACGGTGCTCGGTGTGTGCGCCATCGCGCTCGGCGGCGCCGCGATCGCCGGCACCGGGGCGGCGCGCGCGCCCGCTCCCGTTCTCACGGTGTACAAGAGCCCGACCTGCGGCTGTTGCAGCAAGTGGGTCGAGCACGTACAGGCCGCGGGATTCCGGGTGATCGTCCACGACACGACAAACGTGTCCGCGGTCAAGCAGCGCTACGGCGTTCCCGCGTCTCTCACGTCGTGCCACACCGCCGTGGTCGAAGGGTACGTGATCGAGGGGCATGTGCCCGCCGATGTGATCAAGCGTCTCCTGCGTGAGCGTCCGGAGATCGCCGGGGTCGCGGTACCGGGCATGCCGCAGGGCTCACCGGGGATGGAATCGCCCACGCCCACCCGCTACGCCATCTACACCTTCGACCGGACCGGCCGCACCGGCGTGTTCGCGCACCGCTGACCGGCTATCCGTGATCGACGTCCCTTCCGACCTCGATCCCTCGGAGGATGACTTTCCCGAGGGCGATGGCACCGCTGACTCCGAGGCGCTGGTCGTGTGCCCGCACTGCGGAGCGACGAGCGAGCTCGGTCTCGACCCCGGAAGCGGCGTCCTGCAACAGTACGTCGAGGACTGCCAGGTCTGCTGCCGTCCGTGGCGCGTGACGGTGCGCTACGGCGCGGCGGGCGGAGCCGACGTCTCGGTCGAGCCGCTCGACGCCTGAAGGGCGAGGCACAGGACACGGCGCCGCCCCGGTACGGCCACTTCCACATCGGTCTCACGATCCACGATTACGGCGTCAGCCTCGGCAACGCGCCGCGGGTGAACGGCGTCCGTCTCAACGTGCAGGATGCGGAGCTGGACCGCGTCAACGGCATCAATGTGACGTTGTGGAAGCCGCGCGAGCCGCTCAGCGGCACGATCAACGGCCTGCAGCTGGGTTTGCTGCCCGGCTCGGAACAGGTCAACGGGATCGCGCTCGGCTTGGGCGGCGTGGTCGCGGAGCGCCAACTGCGCTGGATCAGCGTCGGCGGGCTGGGCGCGGTATCGAACGGGTCGCTCGAAGGCGTCGGGATCGGCGGCCTCGGTCTGGTCGCGAACGGCGAGATTCGCGGCGTCGCGCTCGGCGGCCTGGGCAGCGTGACGAATGGCAGCCTGACCGGGATCGGCATCGGCGGGCTCGGCACCGTCGCCAACCGCGACGTCACAGGCCTGGCGCTCGCGGGGCTCGGAACGGTCGCGAATCGCAACGTGACGGGGGCCGCGATCGGCGGGCTCGGCACCGTCGCGAACGGGGACCTGCGCGGCGTGGGTGCGGGCGGGCTCGCCACCGTGGCCAACGGCTCGATCACCGGCCTCGGGTTCGGCGGACTCGCGGTCGTCACCAACGGCCGCATTACCGGCGCTGGCATCGCCGGCCTGGCGGTCGTCGCGAACGGCGCCATCACCGGGCTGTCCGTCGCCGGGTATCGCGTCGACAGCCCGCGCGTCACGGGGGTGAACGTGGCGGGTCTGTACCTCAACACCCGCGAGTTCTCGGGGATGTCGCTGAGCGCCTACAATCGGGTGCGAGGACTGCAGCGGGGCGTGACGATCGGGATCTACAACTCGGCGTACGTTCTCAAGGGGATACAGGTCGGCGTACTAAACAGGGCCAAGAATAATCGGGGGATCTTCCGGATTCTTCCCGTTCTGAACGCGCATCTCTAACGACTAGACGGGCAGACGCGTACCGTGAATAGACAAGAGGGGTCAGGAGAGCTTCTCCTGACCCCTTCAAGGGGTTCGCTGCTGCGCGTCTGTGCGTCTAGCCGTTGTTGGTCCTATCTCGTTGCCTCAAACCTGGTCGCTACCGCGGGCCAGTTGACGACATTCCACCACGCCGCCACGTAGTCGGGGCGCCGGTTCTGGTACTTCAGGTAGTAGGCGTGCTCCCACACGTCGAGCCCGAGCACCGGCACCTTGCCGTCCATGAGCGGGCTATCCTGGTTCGCCGTGCTGAAGATCTCGAGCTTGCCGCCGGCGAGGGCGAGCCATGCCCAGCCGCTGCCGAACCGCGTGGTGGCGGCGCTCGCGAGCTGCTCCTTGAACTTCGCGAAATCGCCGAACGTCTTCTTGATGGCGTCCGCCAGCGTCCCGGTGGGCTCGCCGCCGCCCTTGCCGGGCGGCGCCATGATCGTCCAGAACAGCGAGTGGTTGTGATGACCGCCCCCGTTGTTTCGGACCGCGATGCGGATGTCGTCCGCGATGCCGTTGATGCCGCGCAGCAGCTGCTCGAGGGTCTGCTGATGCAGCTCGGGGTGCTTATCGAGCGCCGCGTTCAGGTTATTGACATACGCCTGGTGGTGCTTGCCGTGATGAATCTGCATCGTTTGCGAATCGATGTACGGCTCGAGCGCCCCGTAGTCGTACGGGAGCGGCGGCAGCGCGTGCTTGCCTGCCTGCTGGGCTGCGGTTGCGGTGGCGGCCATGGTGTTCCTCCTCGGGCTATCGGTATCGGTGCCCGTGACAACCCGGCGACCGGAGGAAAAGTTCCCCCGCTCACGTGCGGCGCCCGGCTTGCTTCCGGTTGGGTGCCCGATATCTTCCCGACGCGGTTGCGGGTCGCGCTGGTGTCGCTCTCACGGGAGGCACACGATGGCGCTCTTCTCCGATGCGGGCATCCAATTCCTGCTGCGCTGGATTCACTTCCTTTCCGGCATCACGTGGATCGGTCTCCTCTACTACTTCAACTTCGTGCAGGGTCCGTTCTTCGCTGAGGCGGACGCCTCGACCAAGAGCGTCGCGACACAGAAGCTCGTGCCGCGGGCGCTGTGGTGGTTCCGCTGGGCCGCGGCCCTGACGTTCCTGTCGGGTCTCGCGATCCTGGGGCTGCGGCGCGCCAGTTGGAGCGACCCCTGGGGGATGACGATCCTGAGTGGCGCGGCGTTCGGCACCCTGATGCTGGTCAACGTGTGGCGGGTGATCTGGCCCAACCAACAGGTGGTGATCGCGAGCGCGGTGGCGACCGCGGGGGGTGGTCAGCCGAATCCCCTGGCGGCGGGCGCGGCGCGGCGCGCCTTCCTGGCGTCCCGGACCAACGTCGTCCTCTCGTTTCCGATGCTCTTCTTCATGGGCGCGGCGTCGCACTTTCCGCTGAATGCGCTGGGCAACCGGATGCTGTGGGGAATCGCGCTGCTCGTGATCCTGGCGCTGCTCGAGATCAACGCCCTTGTGGGGAGCACGGGGCCGACCAAGAAACCGATCGAAACGGTGCGCGGCGTGATCGTGACCGGATTCGTGACGGCGGTGCTGGTGTACTGGATCGCCCAAGTGACGCTTGGGGCGTGACGGCGACGGCGCCCGCCCCCCGCGTCGGGGACCTCGCCCCCGATTTCACGCTGCCGGGGACCGCGGGGGCGGACGTCGCGCTCGCCAGCTTCCGCGGCCGCAAAAACGTGCTGCTCGCATTCTTCCCATTGGCCTTCACCTCGACGTGCACGGCAGAGCTGTGCGCTTTCAGCGAGGATTTCGACCGCTTCGCGGGCGCCGGCACCGCCGTCCTGCCGATCAGCGTCGACTCGGTCCCTACCTTGAAGGAATTCAAGGCGAAATACGCGATGCAGGTGGACCTGCTGTCGGATTTCAAGCGGATCGTGGCCCGGGCGTACGGGGTGTTGATCGAGGACAAGTTCTTCACGCACCGGGCCTACTTCCTGATCGATCGCACCGGGCGGATCCGGTGGCAGCACACCGAGGCCGAGTTGGGCAACCGGCGCGACGACGCCGAGCTGCTGCGGCAGATCGCGACGCTTGAGGCGTAGGAGCCACGCCGCGTTACACCCAACGGACCCCCCTGAGCCGAACATGGCGTCGGTCACCCTGCGGCGGCTCACCAAGACGTTCGATGCCGTGGCCAAGCCTGCGCTCCACGAGCTGTCGCTGGACGTGCGGGACGGGGAGTTCCTCGTGCTGCTCGGGCCCTCCGGGTGCGGCAAGACGACGGCCTTGCGGTGCATCGCCGGGCTCGAGGTGCCGACCGCCGGCGAGATCCTGATCGGCGAACGCGAGGTGACGCATCTGCCGCCCGCCGACCGGGATGTCGCGATGGTATTCCAAAACTATGCCTTGTATCCGCACCTCACGGCGCGCGCGAACATCGCGTTCGGGCTGGAGGTGCGGGGAGTCGCAGCGCCGGAGATCGCGCGTCGCGTGCGGGAGACCGCCGAGCGGCTCGACCTGGTGGAGCTGCTCGACCGTATGCCCGGTCAGCTCTCGGGCGGGCAGCGGCAGCGCGTGGCGCTGGGGCGGGCGATCGTGCGCGCGCCCCTGGTGTTCCTGTTCGACGAGCCGCTCTCCAACCTCGACGCAACCCTGCGCACCGCGCTGCGCGCCGAGCTGCTGGGGCTGCACCGCACGCTGGGCGCGACGATAGTGTACGTCACGCAGGACCAGGTCGAGGCGATGACGATGGGGCAGCGGATCGCGGTGCTGCATGAGGGTCGCCTGCGCCAGCTCGGCACCCCGGCCCAAGTATACCAGAGACCGGCCGACGTGTTCGTCGCTCGCTTCATCGGCAGCCCAGGGATGAACGTCTTACCGGGCCACGGACGGGGGATGGGAGAGGGAGGGGGAGTGGTCGACTGCGGCACGCTGTCGGTGCCCGTGGCACTCGAGCATTACGAAGGCGAGATCCACCTCGGCGTGCGGCCGGAGCACGTGACCCTGTGCGGCGCGGACCAGGGGATGGGAAACGCCGCGGTGGTGGTGATCGAGCCGCTCGGCGCGGAGACGCTGGTGCATCTGAGCGCGGGCGGCCTGCCCCTCGTCGCCCGGCTCCCGGGGCTCGTCGAGCTGCGGGCGGGGGACTCTGTGGGCGTGAAGCTCGACCGGCGCCACCTGCACCTGTTCGACGTGGCGGGGGAGCGACTCGCGTGAAACGCGTGCTCGCTGTCTGCTACCTGCTGTGGGGATGTGAGGCGGCGCCGCGTGGCGACCGCGTCACGCTCGAGCTCGCGAACCGGGCCGACTACCTCGAGGCAAGGGTCGAGGACCGTGTGCTCGCGCCGTACCTCGCCGCCCAACCGGATCTGCGCGTCGTGCAGCAAGCAGCGGCCACGTATCAGGCGGCGTATCACGATCGACTGCTCACGTCGATCGTCGCGGGGGCGCCGCCCGACGTGTTCCTGGTCGACAACAGCGACGTCCCGGCGCTGATCAATCGGGGTGCGCTGCTCGATCTGACGCCGTATCTCACGCGAGCCGGCGTGGACCTAGCGTGCCTCGATCAGACTGTATTGTCGTTCTTCACTCGCGGCGACGCGCTGTACGCCCTCCCCAAGGGATACACGCCGCTGCTGGTCGTGTACAACAAGGACCTGTTCGACCGCGCGAGGATCCCCTATCCCACCGACGACTGGACCTGGGACGACTTCCTCCGAATCGCGCAGCGGCTGACGCGCGACACGGACGGCGACGGCGTGATCGACCAGTGGGGCAGCTACTTCGATCGCCGTCCGTTCGTTTGGATCCCCTGGATTTGGGCGGGCGGCGGCGACGTGTTGTGCCCCGACGGGCGGCGCGCCTCGGGGTGCCTGGATGGTCCGCACACGATCGCCGCGATCCGCTGGTACACCGGCTGGATGACCCGGTACGGAATCGCGCCGCGCGCTCACAACCCGCTCACGTCGGGGGACGATTTTCGGCTCTTCACCAGCGGTCGCATCGCGATGATGACCACCGGCCACTCCTGGGTGCCACGGTTACGTCCGTACGTGGCGAATGGCCTGCTGCGCGCGGGCTTTGTGGCGATTCCGCACCGGGCCGGCTTTCGTCCGGCGACGGTGATCTACGCCTCGGGGTACGCGGTCCCGGCGCTGGTGACGCGACGCAAGCGGTCGATCGAGCTCGCGGCGTACCTCACCGACTCGCTCGCGGACGCATTGCGCGGTGAGGGGGGGGGTCTCGAGCTGCCCGCGATGACGGGCGCCGCCCAGGCGCTGGTGGCCCGGGATAGGCTCGGGTGGGAGGCGGCGTTTCTGCGCGCCGCGACCACGGGGCGAGCGCCGTGGGGAGGGCGCGTCGAGCGGTGGCGCGATGTCGAGGCTGCACTTCCCGATCTCCTGGACCGGATCACGCTCACCGGCGCCGATCCGGCGGTCGCGGCGCGCGAGCTGGCTCGGGAGGTCGATCGCCTGCTGGCGGGGACCCGGTGAGTGCCCACGGAACGGCGCACTGGCGAGGGCGCGCCGCGGCGGCGGCGCTCGCGAGCGCCGTGCTGGTGCTGGGTGCGGTCCGCTGGGCGAGCGCGCGCGCCGACCGCCTGCTCGCCCAGCGGACCGCCGCGACCGCCGCCGCCTATCTGGCGCTGGTCGCCCCACCGTCGCGCGGCGGTGCCGACTACGATCTGCCCCGACTGCTGATCGAAGCGCGGGCGCTTGACGGCCTGCCGGACTTCACCGGTCGGCTGGAGGTGTATCACGGCACCGCGCCGCTCGTACAGGCGACGGCACGGCCACTCGCGCCGGGGCGCTTCGAACAGCTGCGCCGCCAGGCGGTGGCGCGCCGGGAGGGGGCGGCGACGCTCGCGCCGCTGTTCGACCGCGACGGATGGGAGGTGGTGGGCGCGGTCGCGGCGCGGCCGGGGGGCGGGGGCTGGCTCTCCTGGCCCACGCTCCTGGCGGCCCTGCTCAGCCTCGGAGCGGGGGCGGCGGCCCTTGCGGCCTGGGGAGGCCGGCGGTCGTGGCGGGCCATCGGTTGGTACAGTGCGGCGGCGACGCTCTTCGGAGTCGCCGCGTATGGCGACCTGCGGTCCACCGCGCGCGACGCGACCGACCGCTGGCTCGGCGATGGGCGACTGCTGATTCAGGAGGCCGTGGCGCGCCTGCCGGCGACGCGGACGTCGCTCGCGACGCTCGCCGCGATCGCGCGCGGGGCGGAGCTCGCAGTGGGGGGGGACAGCGCAGGGGGTGAGGCGTGGCGGCAGACGGTGGCGGGCGCGCCGCGCGCTGTGGTCGCCGTCCGCCTCGGCCCCGGTCGCTGGGCCGAGCTGCGCGCGCCGCCGGGCGAGGCGGCCACCGCGGGGTGGCTGGCCGTGACGCTCGGCTTGGCGTTATTCGGACCGCTCGCGGTCGCGCTCGCGGCATGGGCTGAGCGCGAGGCAGCGCGCCCGCAGCGG
Source organism: Gemmatimonadetes bacterium 13_1_20CM_4_69_16 (assembly GCA_001919865.1). GTDB lineage: Bacteria > Gemmatimonadota > Gemmatimonadetes > Gemmatimonadales > GWC2-71-9 > 20CM-4-69-16. The sequence continues at coordinate 10,810 of MNIR01000001.1, forward strand.
CTGCGCGAAACCGTGGCGGCGTGGGGATTCCTCACCCCCTCGGCGCTCCACCTCGCCGTCTTCTCGGTCGCGCCGGTCCTGTTCGCCCTGTACCTGTCGTTGCACCGTTGGAGCCTCGCCGACCCAGCGGAACCGTTCGTCGGTCTGGCCAACTTCGCCGCGATGGTGCGCGACCCACTCGTGTGGATCTCGCTCCGCAACACGGCGCTGTACGTGCTGTACGTTCCGGTGTCGATGACCCTAGCGCTCGGCGTGGCGCTCGCGCTCGACCGGCGCTCCTGGGGCGCGCGCGCGATCCAGGCGATGTTCTTCCTGCCGTACGTGGCGTCAGGGGTCGCGATCGCGCTCGTATGGCAGTGGATGTACCACCCCGACGGCGGCCTGCTCAATCGGTTGCTGTCGGCGGCGCACCTGCGACCCGTGGACTGGCTGGGGAATCCGCGGACGGCGCTGGTCGCCGTGATGATCGTGTCGGTCTGGGTGCAGCTCGGCTACCAGATGACCGTGTTCTTGGCGGGGCTGCAGGGCGTCCCCCAGGCGTATCTGGACGCCGCGCGGGTGGACGGGGCGAGCGTGTGGCAGCGCTTCTGGCGGATTACCTTCCCGCTGCTCAAGCCGGTGACTCTGTTCGTGCTGGTCACTGGCATCATCGGCTCGTTCCAGGTCTTCACCTACAGCTACGTACTCACCGACGGTGGCCCGCTGCACGCCACGGACGTGATGGCGTACCGCATCTACCAGACCGCGTGGGAGTTGCTGCAGCTCGGGTATGCGAGCGCGTTGTCACTACTGCTGTTCGTCGTGCTGTTCGGCGTGACGCGGGCGCACTTCACCTTGGTGGGGAAGCAGGTGGAGTATGCGTAGGGTGGGGGGCGTGCTCGTGGCGCTGGTCGGGTGCGCGATGATCGTGCCCTTCCTTTATATGATCGCGACGGCGTTCATGGGCGAGTTCGAGGTGCTGCGCTATCCGCCGCCGCTGCTGCCGGCACGGCTGCACCCCGAGAACTTTGCCTCAGCGCTCACGGCGCTCCCGTTCGGCCGGTTTTTCCTGAACTCGGCCATCTTCTCGGTGGGCGTCGTCGCCGGGCAGGTCGCGACCAGCGCCACGGCCGCGTACGCCTTCGCCCGGCTGCGATTCCCGGGGCGCGACCGCGTGTTCGTGGCCTACCTGTCGGTGCTGATGGTGCCGGCAGTCGTGCTTCTGATCCCCCGCTTCCTGATCATCAACGCGCTCGGCTGGGTGGACACGTACGCCGGGTTGATCTCGACCGAGCTCGTGTCCGTGTGGGGCATCTTCCTGTTGCGGCAGTTCTTCCTCACCATCCCGCGGGACTTGGAGGACGCGGCCCGGCTCGATGGCGCGGGCGAATGGACCGTTTTTTGGCGCGTGGTGCTGCCGCTCTCCAAGCCCGCGCTCGCCACCCTTGCGGTGTTTGCCTTCGTCGACCAGTGGAAAAGCTTCCTCTGGCCGCTCATCGCCACGCGCTCGACCGACATGCAGGTCGTGGAAGTCGGGATCGCGAACTTCCACGGGCAGTACTACACGAATTGGCCGTACCAGATGGCGGCGGCGGTAACGGCAGTGCTTCCCTTGCTCGTTCTGTACTTCGTGGCGCAGAAGTACTTCATTCGAGGGATTCAGTTGACAGGACTTAAGTAAGCAGAAAGGGCAAAGGCTAGACGCACAGACGCGCAGCAGTGAACAGGTAATGGTATTGAGGTAGTCCTCACACTGCCCCCTGTTTTCCGCGGTGCGTCTGTGCCTCTAGCCTTTGCCTTTCCGCGCCGTGGTCGACCGGAAGCCCAGTTCCCAATGGATGTCCCGCCCGTCTCCCCCCGCAGCCCACTCCAGCACCGCATGCCCGGACTCCAGCCTGCGCACGGTGCAGGGCACGTCCGCCTTGCAAGTGATTGGCCTCATCCCTTTCGGCACCGCGATCGTCACCGCGTACGCCCGACTGTCCAGGTTCACGGACTTCGCCCTGAGCGTGCGAGTCGCCGCGTCCCACGTCTCGTCCGCGATGTCGACTGCCCCCTGCACGATGTGCCGCGTGCTGCCGATGACCTGCGGGCGCGCCGCCGCGGCGCGGAGCGCGACCGTGAGCACGCTGTGGGGGTCGAGCGTCGCCGCCAGCGCGTCCTTCGGGCTCGCGAGGGGCACGTCGCGCCACACGTCGTACGCGTCGAACTTGGCGCCCGTGATCCCCAGCGCGCCGAGCGGGACCGCAACCTGGCGCGCCTCGTCCTCCCAGTTCACCAACGCGACGGTCCACCAGCGAGGCGCGCCTTCGACGACCCATTGGGCAGGCGGCTGCTCGCGGCGCACGCTCCAGACGCCGCCGGCGCCACCGCCGTCATAGACCCGCACGGCGAGGACGTTCTCGCCGCCCCAGTTCAGGACGTCGACCGGGACCGGGTAGCGGCGAAATGCCTGCCAGTCGCTCCGGTAGTGGGGCGGGAAGTCCCCGGTCTGGCCGACCTTCACGCCGTTCAGGAACGTCTCGTCGGCATCGTCGACCTTCCCGAGCTCCAGGTATGTCGACCGCCCGGTCGGGAGAGGCGGGGCGGGCGGCAGGGAAAAGCGCGTCCGATACCACGCCAACCCGTCATAATCGGGGTGCCCCGCTTCTTCCCACGGTTTCGGCACCACGATGGTCTCCCATGTCTCTTCGTCGAACTCGCGCGTACCGTAGCGGGGATCGTCGCCCGTGCGGAACCGCCATGGACCGCGAATCGGGTGAGCCTCGTCCCCCGAGACGATGGCGGGCGCGACGTCGCGTGTCACCACGGCGGCCCCCACCGGGCGGCCAGCGACCGGGGCTACCGGAAGCACGCGCTGCAGCAGCGGCACGCGGTCGGGCGGGAGCTTGGGTAGGTTGTCCGAGAAGACGGTCACGCCGCCCGATAGCGCCACGATCGAGGTCCACACCTGCGCCTCCGACTTGGAGAGCGGCGGCCGGACGACGAGGCAATCGGGGTCGTTGAGCCAGGTGGCCCGATGGTAAAAGCTGCGCAGCCCCGCGGCGCGCGCCGGCGCCTGGATGCCGCCCCAGCTCGCGCCGACGTCGGTGCCGATCCGCATGCCGTTCACGTAGCCGACGGCGTGCTGCAGCGGCGCGCCGCAGCCGAGCAGAAACGCCTCGGTGCCCAGGCCCTCCCGCAGGGCCGCGAGTCCCTTGCGGTAAGCTTCGGCGTGCGTCAGGCCGCCGTAGTGCGCATCGCCCGCCGTCGCCCACAACAGGAAATCGATCTTGAGGTAGTCGTAACCCCACTCCTGTACGACACGCCGCGCCAGGTCGAATAGCCACTGCTGCACCTGGGGGTGCGAGCCGTCCAGCGAGTACACCTTGCCGCCCCAGTCCTCCCGCGTGTCCCACACGATCGGGCCGTCGGCGCGGCGCAGCAGCCAATCGGGGTGCGCGGTCGGGATGCCGGAACGCTCGGTCACCGCGAACGGGGCGACCCACAGACCCGCCTTGAATCCTTGGGCGTGAATCTTGTCCGTGAGCCAGCGGTGTCCGTGCGGGAACTTCTGATTGGTGTCCCAATCGCCAGTCGCCTTCTGGTAGCCGTCGTCGAGCTGGATGTAGCGGAAGAAGCGGCGGTCGAAGGTGGCGGTACAGAACTCCAGGTTCGCGACGACGTCCGCCTCGCTCACGTTGCCGAACAGCTCATACCAGGTGCACCACCCCGCAGGCGCGGTCGCGGACGCGAGCCGCTCCCGATCCACGGGCGAGGAGGG
>MNIR01000059.1 GCA_001919865.1 Gemmatimonadetes bacterium 13_1_20CM_4_69_16
ATCTGAAGGGGCCCGTTTCGACCCGGTAGCGGTAGCCGTGCGTTTCAGGCTCCCCACGATCACCCACCCCCGACGCTGGTTGCTCGGCTTGTACGTCGCGAGCGCCGCGCTCGTCACCGTGCGTGAGGGGATCCTCACGCCGTCCAACAACTTCAGGGTGTTCCGTGCGGCAACCCGCAACCTGCTCGCGGGGCACGATCTGTACGCGGCCCACCCGGAGCAACACGTCGACTACTACAAGTACAGCCCGACCTTCGCGCTGTTGTTCGCCCCGCTCGCGTACCTGCCGTTCGCCGTGGCGTTCCTGTGCTGGAGCCTGCTCAATGTGCTGCTGCTGCGGTACGCACTCGAGCGGCTGCTGCCGCAGCGCCAGGCGACGCTCGCCCTCGGGCTCTTGTACCTCGAAGCGCTGCTGGCGATGCAGTACGGGCAGAGCAACGCCTTGGTCGCGGCGCTCATGGTGCTCGCCTTCATCGCGCTGGAACGGGGCCGTCAGCTCGAGGCGGCGAGCGAGCTCGTGCTGGGCGCGTCGATCAAGCTGTTCCCGCTGGCACTGCTGCCGCTCGCGCTCGTCCACCCGCGCCGCTGGCGATTCGGCGCGCTGTTCCTCGCCGTCGCGACGCTGCTCGTCGCCTTGCCGCTCGTCGCCGTGCCCGCGGCCGAGCTGGCGGCCCAGTACCGCTCGTGGCGGGCGATCGAAGCCACCGACACGCTGAACCGCGGCTACTCCTTGATGCAGTATCTCTACATGTGGTCCGGTGCCGACTGGCCGGTCTGGCCGGTACAGCTCGCCGGAACGGCGCTGCTCGTCGCGCCGCTCGCGCTGGGCCGGGCGCACTGGCCCGACGCCGACTTCCGACGCCTGTTCCTCTGCTCGGTGCTGGTATACGTGGTGCTCTTCAATCATCAGTCGGAGCGGGCCACGTTCGTGATCGGCTACACCGGGATCGTCGTGTGGTACGTGAGCTTTGCGCCGAGCCGGGTGCGCAACGCCATCCTCGCGCTCACGCTGCTCGTGATGCTGGTGCACGACGTCGACATCGTGCCGCGGTGGGTGAAGTCGGAAATCCTGATTCCCTATCGGATCAAGGGCATCCCCTGCCTGGTTGCCTGGTTCGTGATGCAGGCGGAGCTGTTCGCTACAGCGCTCCGAAGTGCGTCAACCGGAAGCGGCCTCGCTGGAACCGCTCTCGAACCTCGGGACGGATGAGCGCCGCCAGCTCCTGAGCTCGGGGCGCTCGATAGTCGTCCCACCCCGCGAGGTCCCCGTCCGGGTAGCCGGGGTGCACCATCAGCTCGGTGGTGCCCGGCTGTAAGTGGTCGATCACCGCGAGTAAGCGCCGCAGGAACCCTCTGCCCCCCTGCAGTGAAATCCCCACGAAGTGATCCGCCCGGCGGAGCGGGATCCCCCCACGCGAGGCGACGCGCCAAGCCAGGTGCAACACAGTCTTCTTGAGCGAAGCGCGCCAGTTGAGCGGGTTCAAGCCCCACGGCTCGAGCGGCACGCGGACCACGGGAATCCCTTCCCGGCGCGCCGTCTCCACCACCGGCCCCCACACCCCCGGGAGCGCGTGCACGTGCCGGTGGCTATCCACGTGGGTGACGACCAGTCCTGCATCCCGCAGCCGCGACAGTTGCGCGGTGCACTCGATCGCCACGTCCCGCGGGGCGATCCGCCCCGCGAGGGCGCGCGCGACGAAGGTCCCGAACGGATGGAGCTGGCCGGTCCGGGCGTCGCACAGGCTCCCCCCGCATGAGACCGGCCGGCCGGTCGTGAGATTCAAGTGCAATCCGACGCCGAGTTCCGGGAAGGACGGGGACGAGAGGTCGCGCAGCCGCTGGGCGGCGTCGGTCCAGCCCGGTGCGTTCACCAGCACGGAGACCGAAGACACCACCCCTGTCTCATGCGCCTCCAGCACCCCGCGGTTGACGCCCGCCGACAAGCCGAAATCGTCGGCGTTGACGATGAGGCGTCGCGCGTCAGGCATAGCGGCGTCGCCAGTCGTTCCAGCGGATCTTTATCAAGTCTCCCAGCATCTCGACGGCGTCCGCGGCGAACCGCACGGTGCTGGGCTCGTCGTCGTACCGATAGTGCACCGCCGCCTGCGCCACCTTGAGGCGGTGTTTCCTGGCGATGTACAGCAGCTCGACGTCGAAGCCGAAGCCCGCGATGCTGAGCCGCGGGAAGATCAGCTCGCCCGCGCGGGCCGTGAAGCCCTTCAAGCCCGCCTGCGTATCGAGGATGCCCGGGAGCAGCGCGAGCCGCACGACGCGATTGAAGACCCTGCTCAACACGTGCCGCGTGTACAGGTAGCTGAAGAACGACGGACTCATCAGGTAGCGCGACTCGGGGAGTACCCGACACGCGATCGCGACGTCGCTACCGGTTTCGAGCTGGTGCACGATGTGCCCGATCTCCTCGACCGGATACGCGAGGTCCGCGTCGGTGAAGACGCGGTAGCTGCCGCGGGCCGCGAGCATCCCCCGCGCGACGGAGAACCCCTTACCCCGGTTCATGTCGTTCCGGAGCACGGTCACCTCCGGGGCGGTGCGGCCACACTCCGCCAGCAAGCCGGCGGCCTCGGGCTCGCTCGCGTCATCCACCAGAATCAGCTCGGCGGGACGAGGCTGAGCGCACACGAACTCGCGCAGCGTGGCGAGATGTGCCTGGAGGCGATCGGCCCCGTTCCGCACAGGCACGATGACCGACAAGAAGATTCCGCGATCACTCACGCGGGGAAAGATATGGCCCATCGCTCGACGCCGCGCTCCAGCCGCTGTAGCTTTCCGCCCCGTCACCTCCAGGCAGCAGCGTGAGCGACCCGTCCGGAACCATCGAGCACGTCTCCGACACGGCCCGCTGGGTCGCCCTGTACCGTGCCATGGAGTCCGAGCGGCCCGACGCGTTGTTCCGCGACCCCTATGCGCGACGACTCGCCGGAGCGCGCGGCGCACAGATCCTCGCCGCCTTGCCGAGGGGCCACACCTGGGCGTGGCCGATGATCGTGCGAACGGCGGTGATGGACGAGCTGATCCTGCGGGCGATCGAGCGCGACGGAGTCGGCACCGTCCTCAACCTCGCCGCCGGCCTGGACACGCGGCCCTACCGGCTGCCACTGGCGCGCTCGCTCCGCTGGGTCGAGGTGGACTTCCCCGACGTGATCGCCTACAAGAAGGAGCAGCTCGCGGGGGAACGGCCGGCGTGCGCGCTGCAGCAGGTCGGCGTCGATCTCACGGACCCGGCGCGCCGCCGCGCGCTGTTCACGGAAGTCGGCGGCGCGGCGCGACGGGTCCTGGTGGTGAGCGAGGGCCTGCTCGTCTACTTGACGCGGGACCAGGTGGCGGCGCTGGCGGGCGATCTCGCCGCGCAGCCGTCGTTTGCGTGGTGGCTGATCGATCTCGCGTCGCCGGGGCTGCTCAAGATGCTGGAGAAGACGTGGGGGCGCGCCGTCGCCGGCAACGCGCCGTTCCAGTTCGCTCCTCCGGAGGGCACGCAGTTCTTCCAGCCACTGGGTTGGTGCGAGGCGGAGTTTCGCTCGACCTGGGACGAGTCACTGCGCCTCAAGCGAACCATGCGGCTCGCCTGGCTGTGGCGCCTGCTCCCCCGGCTCTACCCGAAAAAGAAGCGTGAGGAGTTCCGCCGCTTTTCCGGAATCGTGCTGTTCAAACGCTGCTGAGCGACGACCCCTTCCCTTCCCCCTCCCCTTTCACCGAAGCCCTGGAGGAAATGCGCGCATGCGACGCTGCCACCTGATCGCCGCCGGTCTCGCAGCCGGCACCGCGTGTGCCCGGCCCGCCCCGCCGGCGGACGGCCCGAGCGTGGTCATCATCACGGCGACCGATTACGCCTTCAACGCGCCCGATACGATTCCCGCCGGGCGCACCACGTTCCGCCTGGTGAATCAGGGGAAGGAGCTGCACCACGCCTCGCTCGTGTGGCTGGGCGACGGCAAGACCATCGCGGACTTCGTGGCTGCGCTCCAAGCGGCGATGAAGAACCACGGTCCGCCGCCCGCGTGGGCGTCGTTTGCAGGGGGGCCCAACGCCGTCACCCCGGGGGACACCGCCAGCGCGACCCAGCTGCTCGAGCCCGGCTCGTACGTGTTGGTCTGCTGGATCCCGACCATCGACGGGACGCCGCACACCATGAAGGGGATGATGCGGGCGATCGTCGTCATCGGCGCCGCGACCGCCCAGCCGGCCGAGCCGGCACCGGATGTCGTGGTCACGTTGAACGACTACGACTTTCAGTTCGCCCGGCCGCTCACCGCCGGGAGGCGCACGATCAGGGTGGAGAATGCCGGTCCCCAGGCCCACGAGATTGTGATTACGGCCCTCCCGCCGGGAAAGACGCTGCAGGACTTCGTCGCGTGGGAGAAGGGCGGTGAGAAGGGTCCGCTGCCCACGGGGCGCTGGCTGGGGGGTGTGGCGACCCTCGACGCCGGTGCGCACGCGCAGTTCACGGCGACCTTCCAACCCGGGAACTACCTCCTCCTGTGCTTCTGGCCCGACGCGAAGGACGGCCAGCCGCACCTGGTGCACGGGATGGCGAAGCAGATCACTGTAACCTAGGACGGTGAAGGTTATGGAGGTTGGTGGAGGTTGGAGGGTGCAACCTCCACCAACCTCCACCGCCTCCAGTTAGAACAGCCACCTCGCCCCCACCTGCAGCTGCCGCGGATCGCCCAGCCCCGAGCGGATCGTGCCGTCGAAGTTGAAGAGCAGGCCGCCGTAGGCCGGGTCCTTGAAGTTGTCCTTGTTGGTGACGTTGAAGATGTCGAACGTCGCCTCGAACTGCTGGTGGCCTCCGAGATCGATCGGGCGGGAGATGCGCACGTCCCAGGAGAAGAACGCGTTGTCCTTGCGCAGCGTGTTCCGTGTCAGGACGCTTCCGTCCGAGCAGTTGCGGTCCGCGGGCGATGTGGCCCGCTGACCGCGCGGCGGCGCGAACGCGCTGAACGGGCTCGGCCCGCAGCTCATCGACGTCGGCTGCGCCGAGTAGTAGCTCACGCGGTTGTTGATGTAGATGTCCCCGGGCAACCGCAGGAGCGCCCAGCCGTTGAAGCGGTGGCGCTGATCCCGGTCGCTCCAGTTGTAGTCCGGCCCGAGGTTGTCCGCCCGCGCGTACCGGAACGTGAAGGGGTCGCGCTCGTTGTCGTCGTCCGACTTGTCGAACGACAGCGTGTAGTTGAGCTGGAACCGGAAGTTGCGATCCAGCAGCCGCTTCACGCCGATCGTGACCCCGTTGTAACGCGATTTGGCGCTCGACTCGACCGTGGTCAGCGTGTTGATGCCGTTGGTGTTCCCCGGCAGGCCGGCCAGGCCGGTCCCCCACGGTTTCCCGAACAGCGCGTCGTTCCGGTTGATGAAGCGGGTCACGTGGTCGGTGCGGGCGTGCGTGTAGCTCAGGGACAGCGCGAGGTCGTTGGCAACCTGCCGCTCGTAGCCCACGGTCGCGTTCAACGTACGCGGGTTCTGGAAATCCTTGTCGAACACGAAGACGTCCGGGAAGATCGGCGCTCCCGACGGCGGCGTGAGCAAATGGTTGAAGGCGGGCGGCCGCAGCCCGATCGGGATCGTCGCGCTCGAGCCGAACAGCGTCTGCCCGATCGAGCCGTTCGTGCTGCGGCTGCTCGCGAGGTTCAACCCGGGGATGCGCCCGTAGTACAGCCCCGCGTTGCCCCGGAACACTTGCCGCCCGGTGGCGTCGGGGTCATAGGCGAACCCGACGCGCGGCTGGAACATCTTCCAGTCCGAGGGGATGGTGCCGTCGGACGGAAACGCGTACGTCCCCGTGGAGTTCGTCACCCGCTGGCCGATGAACGGGGCGAAGAACACCGACTGCGGTGGCGTCCGCGGGTCGGGCTCGACCTGTGCCTCCCAGCGAAGTCCGTAGTCGATGGTCCAGCTCGGCGTCGGCTTCCAGCTGTCCTGCACGTACAGCGCGAGCTCGTTCTGGGGGATCGATTGGGTTCCGGCGTCGATCACCGACAGGCCGCCGACGCCGGCCTGCTGCAGGTACAGCAGGACCGGCCCGGTGATGGTGGTTCCGGCCGGGCAGCTCGCGGTCGTATTGCTCGTGCCGTTGGAGCACTCCACGTAGTTCGAGTCCGCCGCGTACCTCCGGAACCCGGTCACGCTGTTGAAGATGAAGCGCCCGTTCGCGAACCCGATGAACGTCTGCACCGAGTTCACGCGGTTCCACTCGGCCCCCGCCTTGAAGAAGTGGTTGCCGCGGGCGTAGGAGACGTTGTCGAGCAACTGGATCCGGGTGTCGTAGTACTTGATCGGCAGGAAGAAGGGCATTCCGAACCGGAACCCGTTGGCGAAGTCCATCGCCACGTCCGGGAAGGGTCGCAGCCCGGTCTGGGTCGGGTCCGTGCCCAGTAGGGACGTACGCGGTCCCTCGTACGGCCGGGGTCGGTCCTCACGAGAATATTGAAACCGGAACTCGTTCGAGGTGTTGGACGACAGGTACGAAGTGAGGCTGCCGTTGATGGCGTTGGAGTAGTCCTTCTCTAGGCCGTTCGCGCTGCGGGCCCAGACGTCCACGTCGAACGTCCCGTTCTCCTGTTGCGACCAGGTGTGGTTGTACTTGAGGGACACGTTGTGCCGGTCGGAGGGCCGCCAGTCGAGCTTGATCAGTCCCGCGCGGGCGTCGTTGGTACGGGAAATCGACCCGAAGTCACCCCGCAGCGCCCCGCCGAACGCGGTGTCCATCCACGCCGTGAGCGAGTCGAGCGCGAGGCTCGACGGCCGCGCCTTCTGCTTCACCTCGCGGTAGATCTGCTGGTCATAGGCGATGAAGAAGAACGCCTTGTCCCGCTTGAGCGGCCCGCCCAGCGTGAAGCCGAACTGGTGCTGGTTGAAGTCGGGCTCGAAGCTCTGCACCGTGCCGCTCGGGAAGCGATGCTCCGGCGTGCCGGAGATAGCGTCGAACTTCCCGAAGTAGTGGAGCGAGCCGTGGAGCAGGTTGGTGCCGGACTTGGTGATCACGTTCACGAATCCCGAGCTGGAGCGGCCGAACTCGGGCGTCGCTCCGCCGGCGGTGACCACGATCTCCTGCACCGCATCGAGGTTGAACGTGAAGGGCGGCCGCTGGCCGCCGCGCTGCTCGCCGAAGAAGGGGTTGTTGAAGTCGGCGCCGTCCACCGACACGTTGTTGTGGATCCCCTTCTGCCCCGCGATCGTCAACTCGTCGCCGTCGGGCCCCTGCACGATCGATACGTTGGGCGTGAGCAGGGTCAGATTGAGAAAGTTGCGGCCGTTGTTCGGCAGACCGGCGACCGCCTGGTTGGGCAGCCGGGTAGATGTTTCCACCTTCGTCACGTCCACCAGCGGCGTCGCCGTCACGGTCACCGCGGCGAGCTCGACCGGCTGGAGCTTCAGGGCGAGGTCCACCGTCTCGCCCACCCTCAGGACGATGCCGGTCTGCTTTCTCTCGCCGAGGCCCACGGCACGGGCGGTGACGTCGTACGTGCCCAGCGGCAGCAGCGGTGCGACGAACACGCCCTTCTCGTTGCTGACCACCGTCCGCTGAAACTGGGTCTGGACGTCCGTGACGGTCACCCGCGCGCCCGCGACGACGTTACCAGAGGGGTCGGTCACGACCCCGCGGATGATGCCGGTAGTCGCCTGAGCTTGCGCGGCGAGGGATGGGGAGGAGGCCAGCAGGGCGAAGACGGCGCCCAGCGCCAGGGGAGCGAGGCGCGGGCCGAAGCGGATGCCGCACGTCATGGCGTATCTCCGACAGGCAATGTCCAAGGGCGCGCCAGAATTAGCACCCGGACGGGAGGGGCGCAAGCGGCGCTACCAAGCGCGTGGGTGGTATTGACCGCTCCCCCTCGTGACCGCCAATTACCGCGCGGTACCGCCATGCAAAACCCCGACATCGCGCGGCTGTTCGACGAGGTAGCCGATCTCCTCGAGATCCAGGACGCCAACCCCTTCCGGGTGCGCGCCTATCGCAACGCCGCGCGCACCATCCGGGACTTCCCCGAGCCGATCGCGGAACTGGTGCGCGTGGGCACCAGGGATCTGACCGACATCCCCGGGATCGGCGAAGACCTGGCGGAGAAGATCACCGAGATCGTCACGACCGGCGAGCTGCCGCTGCGCAAGCAGCTCGCCGCCAAGCTCCCCGCGGGGCTGCTCGACCTGCTGCGCATCCCCGGCCTCGGGCCCAAGCGCGTGAAGCTGCTCCACAAGAAGCTCAAGGTGAAATCGGCCGCCGACCTCGCCGTCGCGCTCGACCAAGGCAGGGTCCAGAAGCTCAAGGGCTTCGGGCCCAAAATTGAAGAAAAGATGCGGGCGGGACTGGGCGCCGCCCAGCAGGGCGAGCGGCGCATGCTGCTGCACGAGGCGGAGACGCAGGCCAACGCCATCGTGGGCTACTTGCAGGCCGGCGGTGGGATCGCCGAGATCGCGGTGGCGGGCAGCTATCGGCGACGCCGCGAGACCATTGGGGACCTGGACATCCTCGTGACCTCGGGCTCGAGCCCCCAGGTGATGGACCGGTTCGCGGAGTACGGCGAGGTGGCGGAGGTGGTCTCGAAAGGCGACACCCGCGCCACCGTGAAACTGCGCGGCGGGCTGCAGGTGGACCTACGGGCGGTGGAGCCCGATGCCTATGGCGCGGCGCTCGTGTACTTCACCGGCTCCAAAGCGCACAACATCGAGCTCCGCAAGATCGCCCAGGAGCACAGCTACAAGCTGAACGAGTACGGTTTGTTCAAGGGCACGCGCCGTGTCGCCGGGAAGACCGAGCAGGAGATCTACGCCCTGCTCGGTCTCGATTGGATACCGCCGGAGCTGCGCGAAGCCCGCGGCGAGATCACCTTGGCCCGCGAGCACCGGCTGCCGGCGCTCGTGACCGTGGACGACATCCGCGGCGACCTGCAGATGCACACGCACGCGACCGACGGCAAGGGAACAATCGACGAGATGGCTCACGCGGCGCGCGCCCTCCGCTACGAGTACATCGCCATCACCGATCACTCAAAGCGGGTCACGATGGCGCGCGGGCTGGACGCCAAGCGGCTGCGGGAACAGTGGAAGATCATCGACGAATGGAACGCACGCAGCCGCGGTTTCACGATTCTGAAGGGCGTGGAGCTCGATATCCTGGAAACCGGGAAGCTCGATCTTCCCGACGACGTCCTGGCCGAGGCGGACTACGTCGTGGCGACGATCCATTACGGCATCAATCAGACCGAGAAGCAGCTCACGCGCAGGCTCGTCGGGGCGGTCGAGCATCCCTGGATCGACGCGATCGGACACCCCACCGGACGGATCCTGGGCAAGCGCGAAGGCTATCCGCTCGACTTCGACACGCTCGCCCGGGCCGCGGCCGCCGCTGGATGTCTGCTCGAGCTCAACGGACACCCCGAGCGGATGGATCTACCGGACACACTCGCCGCGGCGGCGCAGCGGCACGGCGTCCGGTTCGTCCTCTCCACCGACAGCCACCAGCCGAACAACCTGTCCTTCATGAAGTACGCGGTGGACCTGGGGCGGCGGGCCGGCCTCGAGGCGAAGGACATAGTGAACACGCGCCCGCTGGCGGAGTTTCGCAAGGCGCTTAAGCGCGCGACACAAAGACGGTAGACAGCAGCAGCTGGATCACCGGCGCGAAGCTCTTCCGGTGATGGCAGGTGAAGCCGTAGTCCGCGAGTGCACTCAAGTGCTCCGGGGTGCCGTACCCTTTGTTGCTGGCCCAGGCATACAACGGGTGGCGCACGGCGAGCAGCTCCATCAGGCGATCTCGCACGGTCTTCGCGATGACGGAGGCGGCGGCGATCGAATGGCAATGCGCGTCGCCGTCGATGATCGCTTCGTGCGGGCACCCGAGCTCGGGGGCGGGGAGGCCGTCGACGAGAACGAGGTCCGGCGCGCAGCCGAGCCGACCCAACGCCCGCCGCATGGCCAGGATGGAGGCGCGCCGGATGTTGAGCCGGTCGATCTCCCGCACGCTCGCGGCGCCCACGGCAACGGCGAGCGCCCGCGAGCGCACGATCCGCGCGAGCCGCGCGCGCTTACTGGGCGGGAGCAGCTTGGAATCGCGCAGGCCGCGGATCGGCTTGCAGAACGGTGGAAACACGACGGCCGCGGCCACCACTGGACCGGCCAGGGGGCCGCGGCCTGCCTCGTCGAGGCCGGCGACAAGCCCACCCCCCGCACGCCAGAGCGTCAGTTCGCGCTCGAGCGAGGGGCGGGGTCCTCTCACGCCTGCTGCGGCTCCGTTCCGGGGACGATGACGCCGCGCTTCTCGCGAATGCGCGCTGCCTTGCCGGCGAGCCGGCGCAGGAAGTACAACTTGGCGCGCCGCACGCGTCCCTTGCGGACCAGCTCGATCGCCGCGATCGCGGGGGAGTGCAGCGGGAAGATCCGTTCCACCCCCACACCCGCCGAGATCTTGCGCACCGTGAACGTTGCGTTGATCCCCGCGCCGCGGCGGCCGATGCACACGCCCTCGAATGCCTGCAGGCGCTCCTTGTCGCCTTCGCGCACGCGCACCATCACGCGCACCGTGTCGCCGGGGTCGAAGGCGGGGAGGTTGGTCTTGAGGCCTTCCCGTTCGACCGCTCTCAGACGCTGCATACGCTTACCCTCTATCCTCGTGTCGGGCCCACAGATCGGGCCGCCGTTCGCGCGTCAGTCGCTCGGCTTCCGCCGCCCGCCACGCCGCGATGCGCTCGTGATCGCCGCTCAACAATACCGCCGGCACATCCATTCCGCGATAGCTCGGCGGCCGCGTGTAGCTCGGCGGGCTCAGCAAGCCGTCGTAATGCGAGTCCGTCGCCGCCGACTCGTGGTCGCCTAACGCCCCGGGGAGCAGCCGCACCACCGCGTCGATCACGCACAGCGCGGCAGGCTCGCCGCCCGACAGCACGAAATCGCCGATCGACAGCTCCTCCGCCCCCAGCCCGTCCGCCACCCGCTGGTCCACGTCCTTGTAGTGGCCGCACAACAGCGTCAGCTCGCGCCCCAGGGAGAAGCGCACCGCGTCGTCGTGCGTGAACCACCGCCCTCGCGCCGACAGGAGCACGAGCGGCGGGCCGGCGTGCAGGTCCTCCACCGCCTCGAAGAAGGGCTCCGGCTTGAGCACCATCCCGGCGCCGCCGCCGTACGGGGAGTCGTCCACGGTCTTGTGACGGTCGTGGGTGTACGCGCGTAACGGCACCACGCGATACCGCACCAGCCCTTGCTCCGCGGCACGGCCCAGGATGCTGGCCTGCAGCGCCGCCTGAAACATCTCGGGGAAGAGCGTCACGACGTTAAGCGTCAGCATCGACCTCTTCCACGGCGACGAAGTGGTCCCGCCACGGCTCCACTGCGGCGCGCGACGTGACGCCCACGAACCCGAGCAGCCACTCGCGGTGGTAGGCGCGCCGCCGCGCCACGACCAGGGGCCCCGCGATGACCCGGCGCGCCTCGTCCACCACGAAGAGCCGGGCCTTGGGCACGAACACCGCGCCCGGATTCTCCACCAGGGGGAACACCGACACTTCCCCCTGCTGCCCGTGCGGCTTGCGCAGTCGCCCGACTAAGCGGGTCGTTTCCCCAGGACTCCGGCCTTCTTGAAGAGCGAGCGGACCGTGTCGGTCGGCAGCGCTCCCTTGTCGAGCCAGCTCCGTGCCTGCTCCGCGTCCACTTGGATCACGGCCGGATTGGTGCGGGGGTTATAGTGACCGATGGTCGCCACGAAGCGCCCGTCGCGAGGGGATCGTTGGTCGGCGATGACGATCCGGAAGTAGCTCTGCCCCCTCCGTCCCACGCGCCGCAGCCGAATGCGAGTTGCCATACGCTCAGATCCTTTTGAGTAGCTGCTTCATCTGCTGGAACTGCTGCAACAGTCGATTGACTTCCTGGACCGGCCTGCCCGCGCCCTTCGCGATCCGCTGTCGCCGCGACCCGTTGAGAATCGACGGCTCGGCTCGCTCGGCGGGCGTCATCGATAACACGATCGCCTCGACATGCTTGAGACGCTGGTCGTCGGCGCGTACGGCCTTCAATGCCTTCGCGTTCACGCCCGGCAGAAGTGAGAGCACCTGCTTGAGCGGCCCCATCGCCTGCATCTGCTTCAGCGCGACGAGAAAATCCGCCAGGTCCATCCCCTTTTTCGATCGGACTTTGCGTTCGAGCCGCTGCGCCGCCTCCGCATCCACGGCGCCCGCCGCCTTCTCGACCAGCGCCACCACGTCGCCTTGCCCGAGGATCCGGCCCGCCATGCGCGCCGGGTCGAACGGCTCCAGCGCATCCGGCTTCTCCCCCACTCCGACGTACTTGATTGGCACGCCGGTCACCCCGTGAATCGAGAGCGCGGCCCCACCGCGGGCGTCGCCGTCCAGCTTCGTCAGAATCACGCCCGTGAGCCGCACCGCCTCATGGAACCCGCGCGCGATCCGCACCGCGTCCTGCCCGGTCATCCCATCCGCGACGAGCAGCACCTCGCGTGGCTCGACCGCCGCCCGGAGCCCGCGTAGCTCGTCCATCATCTCGACATCGATCTGTAACCGACCCGCCGTGTCGACGATGACCGTCCGGCAGCGGGCCTGGTCGGCAGCCTTCAGAGCGTCGCGCACGAGCTCGACCGCCCCGCCCGGGGATTGTAGGGGCGCAGCATGCTGCGCCGCTATACCGCCTGGTCCATGGTCCGCCGCCCCAAACACGGGCACACCCACCTGCACGGCGAGTTGCCGGAGCTGTTCGCCGGCCGCCGGCCGATCCACGTCCGCCGCGACGACGCACGGAGCTTTTTGCTCGAGCTTGAGCCGACGAGCCAGTTTCGCGGCGGTGGTCGTCTTGCCCGAGCCCTGCAGGCCCACCAGCAGGATCACCGTGGGGCCGACCGACGCGAAGTCGAGGCCCTGTCGCGTGCCGCCCAGCAGGGCGACGATCTCGTCACGGACCAGCTTCACCACTTGCTGGCCGGGGCTCACCGACTTGAGCTGCAGCGCGCCGACCGCCCGCTCGCGCACGCGCTCGACGAAGCCCCGCGTCACCTCGAAGCTCACATCCGCCTCGAGCAAGTGACGGCGGATCTCGCGCAACGCCTCGGTCACATCGCCTTCCGACAGCACGCCCCGTCCCGTGAGGCGCTTCAGGACGGCGGTGATCTGCTCGGAGAGCGCCGTAAACATAAGCCTACGAAACTACTTAGCGAGTTGGCGGAATCAAAGGGGGGAGCCGGTCTCAGGGGCTGCGCACGATTCTGACCCCCGGGAGCCGAAGCCATCCGCGCCATCCGACCGGCGCGTCCACCAGCCGCACGACCGGGCAGCCATCCACAGTCAGCGACTTGATTTCCCACCGTCTGCCCGCCGCGCCACCCGACCGCCGCCTGGCCCACGCTCGCTCCAGCCCGTTCGCGAACCGCGCCGCCGCGGCGGAGTTGTCCCACGCGGAGTACCACACGAGAGCGTCCAACGCCGGCCCGAGGAGCCGGTAACGGTCGCCGCCCCAGCCCCCAGCGAGCCACGCGGCCTGCTCCTCGGTGCTGTCGTCGAGCAACTCGGCAAACAACAGCCGGATCTCGTATTCGCCGAGGTCGTCCTCGTAGCGCACCGTATCAGGCGAGGGAGCGACGAACGCGAGTCGCAGCGGGGCATCGCCCGCCGCGTAGCGGTCGGGATGGAGAATTTGCTCGGTCGAAACGGGCATCGCCGCACCGTAGGGCTGCCGCCTAGGATGCGTCATGCCGTACCAGCGCACGAAGTCGGCACCGGCCAGATACGGGAAGATCAACGTCTCGCGCAGCCAGCGAGGCGCGTGCGCGAAGGCGGGCATGCGGCGCTGCTGCGCCATCGTGGCCTGGCGCGCCTCCCAGAAGCTGGGGAGATCCTCCACGCGTTGCTCGGGCATCATCACGAGCGTCTGCACGAGCGTGGCCTGGCCCTCGAGCACGGCTTGCGCCGCACCCCGGCGGTCGTTCTCGTGCTTCACGTCGAGGATGGAATCGAGGTTCAGGTACTGCCCCTGGAGTGCGTGCACGAGCTCGTGCGTGACGCTGGTCCGGACAAGAAACGAGTCGATGTCCGTCGGGACGTACAGGGTGTTCGAGTCGGGATCGAAGTAACCGCCGATCTGTTCCGTGAGGACGTCCGCGAAGGACTCTCGCAGGTCGATCGAATCCGGGAGAAACCCGAAGCGGCGCAGGGCCGCCTGCAGCCCGGCGAGTTCCTCCGGTGGGAGATCCTCGTCGAACTTGTGGACGATGTAGTCGCGCACCTGATTGCGGCTGCGGGGCGCGACTGCCGGATCGCGTTTGAATTTGAGCCCGGTCACCTGCTCGAGGGCCGGCATCCGCTGGTGCACCAGCGCCCGCAGCGCGCTCTCGCGCTGCACTGCCTCGGCCCGGTCGCGACACCCCAGGGCAGCGCCGGCGGCGGCGAGCACGGCGCCGGCGCCCCGGAGCCGCCTCATGCCTGCCACTCGATGCTCTTCCCGACCGACGCCCCAACGACGCGGGCGACGTCCTGACCTCGGACCACCAACCCCTGGTGCTCCAGCTCACGCCGCAGCAGCTCGTCGAGCTCGGCACGCCGATCGGCCAAAGTCGGTGGAGGACGGTGGAGGGTCGTGGAGGTTGGTGGAGGTTCACCGGCGCTCCCACCTCGACCACTTCCACTACCTCCACCATCCTTCACCGTCCCTCCACGTCCTTCCCCGCCCAGCATCTTCTCGATCTCCGCGCCGATCCGCTCGAGCATCGGGAAGATCTCCGCCACGAGGTCCTCGCGGGGCTCCGCGGCCGGCGTCTCGTGCGTGAGTCCGCGCCGGATCATCGCATCCACCTTGCGCCGCTCGCGGATGAGGCGGTCGAGCTCGGGAGACACCTTCGCCGCGGCTTGCGCGTGGGCGCACGATTCATCGAGCACGTCGATCGCCTTGTCGGGTCGGGCGCGCTCCGGGACGAAGCGGTCGGTGAGCACGATCGCGGCCTTGAGGGCGTCGTCCGTGATCGCGACGGCGTGGTGCCGCTCGAGGCGCGCGCGCCGCGCCACCAGAACCTCCCACGTCTGGATCGCGTCCAGCTCCTCGACCACCACCGGCTGGAACCGTCGCTCCAGCGCCGGGTCGCCCCGGATCCACTTGTCGTATTCGCCGCCCGTGGTGGCGCCGATGATGCGGATGTCGCCGCGCACCAGCGCGGGCTTCAGCATGTTGGCCGCGTCCATCGCGGCGCCGAGCGCCGTGCCTTGGCCGATGAGGTTGTGCAGCTCGTCGACGAACAGGATCAGATCGGGATCTGCGGACAGCTCGCGCACCAGCTTACGGATCCGCTCTTCGTATTGGCCGCGGAATGCCGTTCCCGCCAGCAGGGCGACGTGGTCCAGGGCCACGAGGCGCGCGTCCTTGAGGGCGGGGGGCACGTCCCCCGCCGCGATGCGCTGCGCCAACCCCTCGACGATGGCGGTCTTCCCCACGCCCGCCTTGCCGATCAGCGCGGGGTTGTTCTTGCTGTGGCGGAGCAGGATGTCGACCGCGCGGGAGATCTCCGCGTCGCGGCAGCGCACCGGCTCCAAGTCCCCGCGCCGTGCCTGGGCCGTGAGGTCCACCCCCACGCGCTCGAGCACCGCACCCGAGTCAAACAGCCCCTCGAACGGATCGCCCACTCAGGTCAACCTGCTCCCAGGAATCGCCCGTACAGGTCGTAGATCGTGGGACCGAACACGAACGCCACCGCGGCTCCCATGGCCAGGAATACCCCGAACGGGACGTGACGCTTCCTGCCGCGCAGCAGTAGCGGGACGTACACCAGGCTGCCGAACACCGAGGCCGCGAAGACCGTCAGCAGCACTCCCTTCCAGCCGACGAACGCGCCCACCATGGCCATCATCTTGATGTCCCCGCCGCCCATCGCCTCCTCTTTGAACACCCACCGACCCACCAGGCCGACCGCATAGAGGAGAGCGAAGCCGACGACGGCGCCGAGCACGGCCTGTGTGAACCCCGGGACCCCGGACGTGAGTGAGGCGCCTAGGCCGATGATCAGACCGGCCCAGTTGTACTCGTCGGGGATCAGGTAGTGGCGGGCGTCGGTGACGGCGATCCCGAGGAGGACCGTCCCGAACAGCGCGGCGGCGAGGAAGCGCACGGTGGGACCGTAGGCGACTATCGCCGCGATCCACAGCACGCCCACGACCGCTTCGATGACCGGGTATTGCAGCGAGATCGGGTGGCCGCAACGGCGGCACCGGCCCCGCAGCAGCAGCCACGATACCAGCGGGATGTTGTCCCGCCACTCGATGCGCTGCCCGCAGCTCGGGCAGGTGGACGGGGGATGGAACAGGGAGCGCTGCTTCTTGTCCTCCTTGGCGAGGCGCAGGATGCAGACGTTCAGAAAGCTTCCAAAGCAGAGCCCGAGGAGCGCTGCACCGACGAGCAGGAGCGGATCAGCGACCACGAGTCACCTCGAAGAGGAGGATGCCCGCCGCGACCGCGACGTTCAGCGATTCGGCGCCCTGTGCGAGCGGGATCGCCACGCGCTTCGCCGCGATGGCGTTGAGCTGCGGCCGGATGCCGGCGCCCTCGTTGCCGACGATGACCGCGATCGGACCCGCGCCCCGTCCCGGTCCCGCTTCACTCAGCGCCCGGTGCAGGGGCACCCCGTCGGCGGCAGCGGCCCACAAGGTCACGCCTTGCCGGCGGGTCCACCCGATGAAAGCCGCGTCGTCGAGCGGCACCACCGGGTGTCGAAACGTCGCGCCCATCGCGGCCCGCAAGGCCTTAGGGTTGAGGGTGTCGGCGGTACCGCGCAGCACCACGGTTCCCGCCGCCCCCAGCGCGTGGGCCGTGCGGATGAGCGTGCCCACGTTCCCCGGGTCCTGCACTCCATCGATGACCAGCGCCGTCGTGCGCTCCCCGGCCAGCGGGATGTCGTCGGCCACCCACGCGCGCGGCTCCACGACCGCCACGATTCCCTGCGGCGCCTCGGTATCGGCCATCGCGGCCAGGACGCGGGCCGAGCCCGCTTCCACCGGCACGGCGTGCCGCTCGAGCTCCACGACGAGCTCCCGGCCGCGCGTCGTGCGGGCGAGATCGGGGGCGACCAGGGCGCCCCGGAAGGTCAGGCCGGCCGCCAGCGCCTCCTCCACCAGACGCACCCCCTCGATCAGCGCGAGGCCGCGACGGCCGCGCGCTTTGCGCCGTTGAAGATCGCGGATCGTTGATTGCAAATTACTGGGGATGCGTCCCCTCGCACGTTCGGGCACGGCCACGGGTCATCAATATGCCAAGAAGCGGCGGCGGAGTCTGCCCCTCCTGGCGGGGGCGCTCTGGCTCGGCGGGGCGGCCGCCTGCGCCGTCGGCGTCCAGGAGGAGCTGCAGCTCGGCGACCAGTACGCCGCCGAGGTGGACAAGAGTATGCCCGTGGTCCATGACGCGGTTGTCCAGGGGCCACTCGATGCCGCCGTCCACCCCCTCGTCGCCGTCGCCGCGCGGCGCGATCTCCCATGGACCTTCCGGGTCGTGAACACGGCCGACGTGAACGCGTTCGCGATCCCCGGCGGGCACATCTATGTGACGCGTGGCTTGATCGAGCACGCCACGAGCTACCACCAGCTGGCGGGGGTCCTGGGCCACGAGATCGGGCACGTGGACCTGCGTCATAGCGCCCGGCAGATCGAGCAGGCGCGCGCGGCGTCGCTCGGCGTCGGACTGGGCTACATCGTGCTCGGGCGTGAACCCGGGGCGGCGGAGAACGCGGCGCTCAACGTCGTCGCGGCCGCCGTGTTCGCGAAGTTCAGCCGCGAAGACGAGCGCGCGGCGGATCACGCCGCCGTGCGGTATACCACCGCCGCCGGCATCGATCCTGACGGTCTCGTCGAGATGTTCCGGATCCTGCAGCGCGTGCAGAGCACGGACCCCGGCGCCATCGAGCAGTTCTTCGCGTCCCACCCCATGACGGCGGACCGGATCACCGACGTGCAGCAGACGATCGCCGCCGATCCGGCGGCTCGCACCGCGCGGACCGGCAAGCAAGACGCGCCCCTGTTTCACGAGCTGCAGCGCGCGGTGCGCGCGCTGCCGCCCCCTCCGCCCCCACCCAAGACCCAGAAGGGTCAGTAACCCGGCTCCCGTGAAGATCGCCCTCACGATCGCCGGCTCCGATTCGGGCGGCGGCGCCGGGCTCCAGGCTGACCTGAAGACGTTCCACCAGTTCGGCGTGTTCGGCACCAGCGTCGTCACCGCGGTCACGGCACAGAACACGGTGGGCGTCCGGGCGTGGCAAGGCCTCCCGCCGGAGCTCGTCACCCGTCAAATCGACGCGCTCGCCGACGACCTCCCGCCCCTGGCAGTGAAGAGCGGCATGCTCGGCTCGGCGGAGCTCGTCGAAGCCGTGGCGGAGGGAATCGCCCGCCGCCGGCTGCCGCGCTATGTGCTCGATCCCGTGATGGTCGCCACCTCGGGGGACCGGCTACTCGAGCGCGCCGCCGAGCGGCTCATCGCTGAGCGGCTGGTGCCGCTCGCGACGCTCGTCACCCCGAACCTCGACGAGGCCGCCATCCTCGTCGGAGACCGCGTGACCGCACCCGACGACATGGAGCGCGCCGGCCGCGCGCTCCTCAAGCTCGGCGCCCAGGCCGCCCTCGTGAAGGGGGGCCACCTGCCCAGGGAAGAGGAGGGGGAGGGGGACGAAATCGTGGACGTGCTCGTGATGGACGGCGCGGTGCGCCGCTTCACCCACACGCGGCTCGACACTACGTCGACCCACGGCACCGGCTGCACGCTGTCCGCCGCGATCGCCGCGGGGCTCGCTCACGGCCGGCCGCTCGAGCGCGCCGTCGAGGATGCGCTCGACTTCGTCCACCGGGCGATCGCGGCGGCGCCCGGGCTGGGGCACGGGCACGGACCCCTGAACCATTTCGTGCCCGCGCCGCCGCGGCCACCGACCGATGGCTTGTAGGGACACGGAAAGGGATTGATGATCAGCGCGCCAAAATGACGCCGCGCTGGGCCGGGGATCCTGCATGTTCGGCGCGTGGATACAGCACGAGCTTCCCTACGAGTTTCCCACGCGCGGCGCTCGATCAGACTGCCGGGCTACGATTACTCGCGCCCCGGAGCCTACTTTGTCACGATCTGCACGCGAGATGGAGAGCCCTTATTTGGAACGGTGAGAGCGAGGCACGTCCATCTGAGTGCGCCGGGTCAGGCCGCGCGCAGCTGCTGGCTCGAGATCCCGGAACACTTCGCTGATGTCACGCTGGACGCTTTCATCGTCATGCCCGATCACCTGCACGGTATCGTCATCATCAGCGGCATGCTGGACCGCCACAGTGTAGGGGCGCAGCATGCTGCGCCCCTACGATCCATAGGACGCTTACCGGCGCCCACAGGATCCGAAGGCTGCTCACACGGCTCGCTCGGAGCGATCGTGCGAAGCTTCAAGTCCGCGACCACGAAGCGCATCAACGAAATGCGGCACACGCCAGAAAAACGGTCTGGCAACGCAATTACCATGACCGCATCATCCGAGACGACTGGGAAATGCAGCGAGCACGACACTACGTGCTCCTAAATCCGCTTCGCTGGAAAGACGCTTGGTAGCGTTGACGACCCGCCCCTTCCTCACGGCCCGTTGGTCGAACGTCGTCCTGCTCACCTTCCAAGCTCCCGACGATCTCGTGCGGGCGCACCTCCCGCCCGGCGTCGAGCCCGATCGCTGGAACGGATGGACCCACGCGAGTCTCGTGGCGCTCGAGATGCGGGACGTCCGCCTACGCGGCTGGCGCATTCCCGGCTTCGCAGCGCATCCCCAGGTGAACCTTCGCGTGTACGCCCGGCAGCGGTCGCATGCCGCCGTGGCCTTCGTACGCGAGCTCGTCCCCAGTCGCCTGATCGCGGCGGTCGGGCGACTCCGCTTCCGGGAACCGTTCCGGGCCGCCCGGATCGAGGCGCAGATCACCGAAGGCGCGGGCGGCGTGAGCGCCGCCTACCGCTTCGGGCTCGCCGCGCCGCAGTACCACATCGTCGTCACGGGATCGCGCGACAGCGCGGTCCCGCCGGCATCCAGTTTCGAGCACTACCTCAAGGAGCGCACGCACGGGTGCGGCACCGATTGGCGCGGTCGGGTGCGGGCGTTCCGGGTGGAGCACCCGGCGTGGGCGGTCAGGAGCGAGGTGAGCGTGGATTATGCCGTGGACTTCGGGGCGGTGTACGGGCCCGAGTGGGAATTCTTGAACTACAGCACACCCGTTTCCACCATCTTCGCGGTTGGATCAGACGTCTCGGTGTATCCGCCCCAGATGGACAGACGCTGAGGTAGGCGCCCAGATGCCGAGACGCCGAGTGGATAGGCTACGGATTCCACCAATACGTGACTTTCACCAGGAAGATGTTGTCTGCCGACGCGTGCAGCAGGCGGTCCATTGATTGCCGGAACTGGAATTCTCCGGTGCTCGCGTCGTCCGAGCGGCTCTGCGTCCACACGAAAAAGATCGTCGAGCCCGGCAGGTACTCCCAGCGCAGCACGGCATTCCCGCGCAGCGAGACAAAGTTGAAGTCCGGATTGCTCGGGGTGTAGGTCGTACTGTTGAAGCCTGACGTGCCGTCGTTCCAATGGTCGAAGTCGAAGGTGCGCGGCCGAGCGAGCGCCTTGAAGTCGGTGTAGGCGCCGGCCGAGATCAGCGGCTGGGCGTAGAGTTGGAGCGACAGCGTCGGGCTGTAGGTCCAGTTCAGCCGGATCCCCGCCGACAGCTCCGTCTGGTGGAGCGTCGCAAAGACATAGCGTTTACCGTAGGTCGCCGTCGCCGTCGCATCGTCCACCGTCGCCACGTACTGCACCGGGGTGCGTTCCTTGAATAGGTTCGGGCCCACGCTCAACAGCACGTTGGAAGCGGGTCGGAAATCGATACTGGGAGACAGGTACCAGTTCCGGTCGCTCTCCGCCTGGTAGGTACCGGTCTGAAAGTTGATCACCCACCGCTTCCGCGTGTCCGACTGCCAACCGACGTCCGCCTGGTAGCCGGGCGGGTTCAAGCTCAGCGGCCCGCCGCGGGTACGCCGGTTGTTCACGGTCCAGGGGTTGTAGGCCAGATCCCAGTTGAACTGATGGTAGTTGAGCAGCTGGAGCGTGCCGAACTGGAAGGCGCCGGACCAGTTGATGTTGCCATCCCAGTCGTAACTCCGAAACAGGGCCCCGCCCAGCTCCGCGTAGCGGAAGACTTTACCGGGCTTGGTCCAGTCGTAGCCGCCGCCGACGTGCATGTTGACGATGCCGGTGCGCCACAGGAACCCGAGGTCGTGGACGTCGAACTGCGGAGCGATGACGCCGACCGCCGAATTCGAGAACCAGTTTCCTTTCTGTTTGTTGAGATAGACCCTGGCGGCCCAACCGGTCAGCGACGTCGCGCCCGAGTCCACGCGCACGTGGCCCGCATCGGGCTGCTGGAAATAGTGCCGGGGATTCTGCTGCACGGCGGTGAGGCGGGCGGTGCTCCCCTCGATCCGCGACACGCCGGCCCACCCCGTGACGACCCACCGCTTGTCGTGACCGAGGAACGTCCACCCGTCGGCGCCCCACGCGAAGGAGCGCGAGTTCACGTCGTCACGCAGCGTGGCATCCCGGAACCCGCGCGCCGCCACCGTGCTGATGAGGCCCAGCCCCTGACGGCCGTCGGGGAACTCCTTCTGCGCCCGGAAGACGCCGTAGTAGGCGAGAGGCTCGACTTCGTGTGCCCAGCGCGTGCCGTTGCTGTCGAACAGCTGGGCGGTCTCCCGTTGGGTCACGGCTGAAAGCGCGCCGACGTTCCAGCTCCCCCCCCCCGCTTTCCCGGTCAGCTTCAGCGCGCCGAGAATGTGCGCCCCCGCCGGGACGTCCGTGAAGTCCGCCGTCGGCACGCTCCCCTGGGGCGCGCGGCCGATGCGCCGACTGTAGAAGAAGCGCGGCTCCGCCCAGTTGAATCCCCAATAGTTGCGCGCCCCACCGCGGCCGAAGTTGAAGATCGAGGACCCGTCGATGAAGAACGGCCGCTTCTCCTGAAAGAAGGTCTCGGCATCGCTCAGGTTCACGACCGCCGGGTCCACCTCGACCTGGCCGAAGTCGGGGTTGACCGTGGCGTTGAGCGTGAGGTTCGGTCCGAGGCCGATGCGGGCGTCGGCGCCGAGGCCCGGCGTGAGCTTGGAGCCGTCGTTGAACGGATTGCCGGGCGTCCGGGGTGAGAGCTCCGCCTTGCCGGTCGTGTATGGCAGCACCTCGACGCGCGGCGGGGGCGTGACCCGCTCGATCCCCACCAGATCCACGAACCGCGAGACGAACCCGCTGCCGTTCTTGGGCGTGTAGACGAGGTAGTCCCGTTCGTTCTTCCGCGCCACCTCGCGCCGGAAGTTGATCCCCCAGACGTACTGCGGCTTCTGGATGAAGCGCAGCTGGGAGTACGGGATACGGAGCTCCGCCGTCCAGCCGAGCGAATCGCGCGTGACCTTCCCCTCCCACACCCCGTCCCACGAGTCATCGTCCCACTCGTCGTTGTACAGCGTGCCGTCCGAGAGCGTCCCCGCAGCGTTGATGCCGAAGTAGTAGCCGCTGCGGCGGTCGTGATAGGGGTCGATGTAGACGGTCAAGCCATCGGAGTTGGTCTGGGCATCACGCCGCCCCAGTCGGGCGACGATCGAGTCCGGGTGCGAGTCGTACATCCGAGCGCCGATGTAAAGCGCGGCATCGTCGTAGGCGACATACACCACCGTGCTTTCGGTCGGCTGCGTCCCTTCGTTCGGGTCCCGCTGCAGGAAGCCCGTGACCCGCTCGGCCGCTTGCCATATCGGGTCGTTCAGCGTGCCGTCGATCACGACGGGCCGGGCGAGGCGGATGGCGCGCACCTGCTGTGGCGCCAGCGGCGTGGAGTCGGCGACTGTCGGTGGGAGCTGAAACGCCGCGACTACGGGAGAATCGGCGGGCGTCGAGACGGAGGCGGCGGCAGCGCCGACCAGCCAAAAGACAGCCAGAGACATGGGCACCTCGAGACGGAGGTCGGTGCGAATCCCCGGCGGCGGCTTCCGGAGGCAGGCTGCTCAACGCCAACTATGACAGTCGGCGATACAAAAGGGTTGCAATGGAGTTGTCAGAAACCGGTCAACGGCCGGTGAAGCGCAAGGGGGAGCGATCCTAAAGCCTGGCGACGACACCTCCTATGAGGGTCGCGAGCTGGTCGGCTACCTGTCGCCCCGCCGCCAGGACCTCCTCATGCGACAGCGGCGCGGCGGACAACCCGGCTGCGACGTTCGTGATGCTGGAGCAGCCGAGACAGCGAATGCCCCTGGCCCGGGCCGCAATCACCTCCGGCACGGTGGACATCCCCACGGCGTCCGCGCCGAGACGCTCGAGCATGCGGATTTCCGCGGGCGTTTCGAATGAGGGGCCCAACACCGCGGCATACACGCCCTCTTCGAGCACGATCTTCGCGTGACCTGCGAAGTCCCGCGCGAGGACGCGCAGCGCGCGGTCGTAGGGATCGCTCATGTCCGGAAAGCGCTGCTCCCCCTCCGCGACCGCGCCCTCGAGCGGATTCCGGAACATGAGGTTGAGGTGGTCCGCCATGAGCATCAGGGTGGGCGGCCGGAACGTGCGGCGGATCCCGCCCGCGGCGTTGGTCACGACCAGCGTGTGGACGCCCAGGCGAGCGAACACGCGCACCGGCAGCGCCGCGACGGCGGCGGGGTGGCCTTCATACAGATGAAAGCGGCCGCTCTGGACGAGCACCGGGACTCCCTGGAGCGTCCCGGCGACGAGCTCCCCCTTGTGCCCCGGGGCGCCGGGCTGCGGGAAGCCGGGGATATCCGCGTACGGGACGCGGACCGCGTTGCGGACCTGCTCCGCCACGTCGCCCAGCCCGGAGCCGAGCACGATCGCGACCTGGGGCTTGATCGAGCCGATCCGGCGCGCGACCGCGTCGGCCGCCGCACCGACGAGACTGCTCCCTGCTCCCGGCTCCCGGCCTTTCACAGCAGGATTCCCGCCAGCGTCGCCGACAGGAAATTCGCCAGCGTACCCGCGAGCATAGCGCGGAAGCCGAGCCGGGCGAGGTCGTGTTTCCGGTCCGGAACGAGCGCGCCGATGCCCCCGATCTGAATCCCCACGGAGCTGATGTTGGCGAAGCCGCACAGCGCGAAGGTCGCGATCGTGAATGAGACCGGGTCGAGCGTCGCCTTCATGGGCCCGAGCTGGGCGTAGGCGATGAATTCGTTCAGCACCATCCGGGTGCCGAGCAACCCGCCGATCGTGCCGCTGTCGTGCCAGGGCACTCCCATCACCCAGGCGATGGGGCTGAAGACCCAACCGAGCACGGTCTGGATGTTCGCCGGGAACCACGCCACGTAGCCGTGCACCCAGCCGAACGCGCCGTTGGCGAGGGCGACGAGGGCGATGAAGGAGACCAGCATCGCGATCACGTTGAGCATCAGATGCAGGCCGTCGGTGGTGCCCCGCGCGGCCGCGTCCACGACGTTCACGTCGGTGCGCGGGATGTCGACGCGCACGCCGCCCAGCGTCTGGGGCGTGTCCGTCTCGGGCTCGAGGATCTTGGCCATCATAATCGTCCCGGGGGCGGTCATGATCACCGCGGTGAGCAGGTGACGCGCCTCGATCCCGAACGCGATGTAGGCCGCCATGATGGACCCCGAGACGTGGGCCATGCCTGCGGTCATCACGGTCATCAGCTCCGACCGGGTCATCCCGGGCAGGAACGGCCGGATCGTGAGCGGCGCCTCGGTCTGCCCCATGAAGATGGACGCCGCCACGTTCAAGCTCTCCGCCCCACTCGCCCCCATCACCTTGTTCATCACGATGGCGAACGCTTTGACGACGAGCTGCATGACCCCGAGGTAGTACAGAATGGCGAACAGTGCCGAAACGAAGATGATGGCGGGCAGCACCTGAAACGCGAAGATCACGCCCAGGCTCGAGTGCTGCTTGCCGATCTCGCCGAATACGAACTCGGATCCGACGTAGGAGAAGCTCAGGATCCGCGTGACCGTGGCGCCGAGCGCCCGGAACAGCGTCTGGCCGAGCGGGACGCGCAGCACGAAGATCGCGAAGGCGAGCTGCAGCCCGACCCCCCAGGCGACCACGCGCCAGCTGATGGCACCGCGGTTGCGCGAGAGCGCGATGCCGATCCCGAGGATGGCCACGATGCCGAGCAGCCCGGTGAGCCGCTGCCCGGGCGAGCGGGGGGCTGCTTCTCCCTGGGCAGCCTCCGCCGGCACCTGGGCCGGCGCCGCCGTGACGGCCGCGGCCGGCCGCACGGCTCCCTGCAGGCTGTTCCAGGCGAACCGCGGCAACGTGAATACGAGGAGGGCACAGACGAAGCTGAGCGCGCAGGCGAGGACCGTGCGGCGCAGGGACATTAGAGAGCCTCCAGTTCGCTCTGAACCCGCGAGACCAACGCGACCTTCTCGTACTCCGGCAGAAAGGCGCTCTGGCAGGCGTTGAGCGTCACGCGGGTGAGGTCCTGCCGGGACAGCCCGAGCGCGCTGTGGGCCAGGAAGTACTCGTCCGTGAGGGAGATCCCGTCCACCAGCCGCCCGTCGGTATTGAGTGTCACGACGACACCGCGCTCGAGATACCGCTTGAAGGGGTGCTCCGCGATCGCGGTCACGGTGTGGGTGTGGAGGTTGCTGCTGAGACACATCTCGAGCGGGATGGCGCGCTCGACCACGTAGTCGAGCAGCGCCGGATCCTCGCCCAGCCGCGTGCCATGACCGATGCGCTGGGCGCCGCAGGCGTGCAGCGCCTCGTGTATTGAGGACGGCCCGTCCCCTTCCCCGGCGTGGCAGGTGCAGGCCATGCCGTGGCCAGCGGCGTACTCGAACGCAGCCCGATGCTCCCCCGCCGGATGCCCGCGCTCGGGGCCCGCGAGATCGAACGCCACGAGCCCTGAGCCGCGGTACGTCGCGGCGGCCCGCGCCAGCTCGAGCGACTCGGCGGGCGGCCGGGTGCGGATCCCGCACACGATCAGGCCGACCTTGGTCCCGGTTTCCCCCTCGGCCCGTCGGATCCCGGCGAGCGGCGCCTCGATCGCCTGCGTGAGCGTGAGCGCCGGCCGGTGCAACAGCGGCGAGTAGCGCACCTCCACGTACCGGACGCCGTCGGCCGCGGCGTCCACCACGAACTCGTACGCGATCCGCTCGAGCGCCGGCGCGGTCTGCATGACGGAGAGGGTGATCTCGTACTTGGTGAGATACTCCTCGAGGCTCTTGGCGTGCTTCACGTGCAGCGCCTGGGCGAGTCCGGCCGGCGTGTCCGCCGGCAGCCGCACCCCCTGCTCCCGCGCCAGCTCGAGCATCGTCTCGGGCCGGAGACAGCCGTCCAGGTGCACGTGCAGCTCCGCCTTGGGCCAGCGCCGCAACAGCTCCTTGGACATCCGCGCGGCTCCGCCCCCTTTGCGCGCCGTCACCACCACGCGGAGAATCGCGCCGCCTTCACCGATCACTTCGCCCGCATCCACCGGGCGCCCCACACCGTCGGTCGCGTACGCGGCGCCGCTCGCCAACAGGCCGGCCAGGTCGCGGTCGAGCGCCTCCACTGCGTCCCGCACGGTCGCTCCCCGGGCCACCGTTACGGGCTTTTCGTTCACGAAGACGCGCAGGCTCATCGGGCCCGGTGGATGCGCTCGTCGGCCGGCGGCTCGACCGGCGACCGCAGTTCTGAGAGATACCGGATCAGCGCGTCCAGGTCGACCAGCCCCGCGTCGTCGGCGGGGAGGCCGCGCAACATCGTGAACCCGCTCCCACCGGCGGCGAGGAAATCACTCACGGCAACCGTGTACGTCCGCCCGTCGTCCACCCCGCGCCCGTCGGCGAGCGTGAGCTTGGTGACCCGCTGACCGGCGCGCTTGCCCGGATCATACCAGACTTCCAGCCCGGAGACGTGCGCATCGGCCCGGTCGCCCGCGACGACGTGCTCCAGCGCTTCCTTCAGCACTTTCCCCGTGGCGAGCAGCCGCACGAGCCGGTTCTGGAACGGCTGCACCTCGTACAGATCGCCATAGGTCACGGCGCCGGCGGCCAGATCGGCCCGGATGCCGCCGTTGTTCACGATCGCGACGTCCGCCTGCGCGACGTTGCGCTGCGCGTCGGCGATCAGGCGGCCGAGGCCGTACTCCTGGCCGGTGCGGCGCAGCTCCACCTTGACGCGTGCCACCGGACGGCTCCGGACGGTCTCGATGGCTCGTTGGTAGACGCGTAGCGTGTCGCCGAGCGCGGCATCGGGACGGACCTGATCGGTATAGGGCGTCTCGATGCGGGCGCGGACCTGGCGTTTCGTTCCCCGCAGCCGCACGAAGTCCACGACCGCGATCCCGGCGCCGCTCGAGCGCGCCTGGACGATCGGGATCCCGTTCACCACGGTGTTCACGAGCGAGTGCGTGTGCCCGCTCACGATCAAGTCCACCGACGCCGAGTCGAGGCCGCGCGCGATGTCCAGGATGTCGCCGTGACACGCCGGGGCCGGAACCGGGTCCGTCGCGGGCGGGCCGTCGCAGAACGCTCCTTCATGCGCCACCACGATCACGAAGTCGGCCGCGGCCCGCGCCTGTGGCAGCACGCGCCGCACCGCCGCCGCCCCGTCGCCGAACGCGAGCCCCTGCACGTTGCGCGGTGTCGTGTTCGTCGGCGTCGCTTTGAGCGCGAGCCCGATCACCGCGATCTTCAGGCCGCCGCGCGAGATCAGCGTCCACGGCTCCGCCCAGCCGGGCCGCGCCGTTCCGGTCGTGTCGCTGATATTGGCGGCGAGGAAGCGGTACCTCGCCCCCGCCATCCGCGCGCGCAACGTGTCCACCGACCAGTCGAACTCGTGGTTTCCGATCGCCGCGGCGTCGATGCCGAACGCGTTCATGGCCGTGATCGCCGGCAGCCCGAAGCCGAAGTTCGAGAGCAGGGTCCCCTGCATCTCGTCGCCGGCGTCGAGGCGGATCGTGGTGCAGCCGCACGCCCGCGCCAACGAGTCGAGCCACGGTTTGAGCGCCGCGGCGCCGCCCACGGCCCTCCCGTGAGACCAAGGCCACGAGCGCGCCTCGAGCGCGCCGTGGAAGTCGTTGAGCGCCAGCACCCGGAGCACCGTGCTGTCCTGTCGGCTGACGAAGTGCGCGGTATCGGGAGCGGGGGACGGGAGGGGGGCTCGAGAAACGGAGGTCTGCGCCGCGACGAGCAGCGCCCAGAGCACGTGCATAGTGCGCTGTAAATTGCGGAGGCAACACCGAATACGCTACCTTCCGCCACGCGATGCTCGCCGTCCTGTTGTGCGCCGCGCGTCTGCTGCTGCCGCCCGACTCGACCGTCCTGCTCATCCGGGTGCTGGACGTCAGCGACGCGCGGATCGGCGGTGACGCCATCCTCATCACGGACTCGAGTGCCGGCGGCGCGCGCCACGTGTTGATCGACGCGGGCGAGCACGGGCCGAGGATCGCGGCGTGGCTCGAGCAGTTGCACGTGGACACGCTGGCGGCCGTAATTCTGTCGCACGCACACGTGGATCATTATGGGGGCCTCGGCACGGTGTTCAGCCGAGTTCCCGTGCGCGCGTTCGTGTACGGCGGGACCCCGCGGACGGCGGTGAGCTACCGCGCGCTGCTGAGCCAAATCGGCCGCCGCCACATCCCCGTCGTCACCGCGGACACGGGCGTGCGGCTGCTGACGCTGGTCACGGGCGCCGACTCGGTCGAGCTGCGCATCCTGGCGCCACCCCGCGGCTGCGGCACGCTCCCCGGCGCCGCGGGCGGCGACGCCGTCAACAACTGCTCCGTCGGGGTGCGGCTCGCCCGCGGGACATTCGCGATGCTCTTCCCTGGCGACGCCGAGCAGTCGGAACTTGGCTGGTGGATGATGACGACGCCGGCGCTGCTCCGGGCCGACGTCCTCAAGGCCGGCCACCACGGCTCGAGCAACGCCACGAGCGCCGAGCTGCTCGACGTCGTGCGGCCCCGCGCCGTGATCATCAGCGCCAACGGCCGCCAGCACCCGTTCGCGTCGGTGCTGGGGCTGTTGGCGGCGCGCGGCATCCCGACGTTTTGTACCGCGGACCACGGCACCGTGACCGTGCGCGTGCCGCGCGGCGGCGAGTGGAGCATCACCACCGAACGAGCCGGCCGGTGCCACGCACGAACGGCGAGGTGACAGACATGCCCGAATCGCATCGCTTCATCATAGATCGCCACGAGGGCGACCTCGCCGTCGTGGAAGTGGACGGCGGGCCCGTGCTCGATCTCCCCCGCTGGCTGCTACCGCACGCGGCGCGGCCGGACGACGTGCTCGCGGTCAGCGTCGAGCTGGGGACGGATCGGGCGGTGGTGACCATCGTGCGCGACGTCGTCGCGACGGAGCGCGCCCGAGCCGAGGCTCGCCGGGCAGTGGACCGCCTCCGGCGGCGCGATCCCGGCGGAGACGTCGTCCTGTGACGCCCGAGGCGGCCCACCGCATCCTGGTGGTGGACGACGAGCCGGACATCACGGCGCTGGTCGCGTATCACCTCGCCAAGGCCGGCTACCGGGTGACGACGGCGGCGAATGGCCGCGACGCGCTCGCGGCGGCGCGGGAGGAGCGCCCCGACCTCGTGGTGCTCGACCTCATGCTGCCGGGAGTGTCCGGATACGACGTCCTCGCCGACTTGCGCCGCCGGGACGAGACCAAGGAGATCGGTGTGATCCTCCTGACCGCACGAAAGGAGGAGCCGGACCGGATCAAGGGCCTGTCGCTCGGTGCCGACGACTACCTCCCCAAGCCGTTCTCGCCGCAGGAGCTGGTGCTCCGCGTCGGCGCGGTGCTGCGCCGGCTCGCGGCGCCCGCGGTCGCGGCCGGCGGAGTCGTCACCGCGGGTCCGCTCGTGCTCGACAAGACTGCGCACCGAGTGACGGTGGGCGGCGTCGAAATCGAGCTCACCGCGACCGAGTTCAAGCTGCTGCACACACTGCTCGAACGGGAAGGACGGGTCCAGAGCCGTGCGCAGCTGCTCGAGACGGTGTGGCGCGCTCAGCCCGACATTCAGACGCGCACCGTCGACATGCACGTCCAGCGGCTGCGGCACAAGCTGGGCAAGACGGGCGCGTGGATCGAGACCGTCCGTGGCGCGGGCTATCGGTTCCGCCGCCCCGAGTCTCGCGGAGGAGGGATGGGAGGGGGGGGAGGAGGGGCCCGCCGGCGCGCGTGAAGCTCGCCACCCGGCTGTTCGTCACGATGGGCCTGCTCATCGCGGTCGCGGTCGGAGGGCTGATCGTCGCCGCCGATCGGCTGCTGCGCCGCGATCTCGAGGACGAGGTCGCCCACGGGTTGGAACGGGAAGCGCAGCTCGTCGCCATGCTGCTGCCGGCCGACTCGCTGCGCTGGCCCGACGCCGCCCGCGCCCTGGGCGAGCGGCTCGGTCACCGCGTGACCCTGATCGATCCCACGGGGAAGGTCCGCGGCGACACGGAGTTCGAGCGCGCCGCTCTGGGGCAATTGGAGAACCACCTCGAGCGCCCTGAGGTCCAGCAGGCGATCAGCGGGGGCGTCGGACGCGGCGAGCGGCTGAGCGCCTCGACCAACGAGCGGCGGTTGTACGTCGCCGTACGCGGCGGTCCTCCCGGGCTCGCCGTCGTCCGCGTGTCTACGACGCTCGCGTCCGTGGGTGCGCAAGTGGGCCACGTGCAGCAGGCGGTAGCGACGGGGGGGCTGGCCGCGCTCCTCGCAGCCGCCGCCCTCGTCTGGCTCTTGTCCCGCGAGGTTGCAAGGCCGCTGTTCGAGCTGGCGCAGGCCGCGCGGGCCATCGCCGCAGGACAGGCGCCGGCGTTCCCGCAATCGCGCCTCCGGGAGGTGGCCGAGCATATCCTCGCACTGCACGCGATGCGTCACGAGCTCGACCAGCGGTTCGCCGAGCTGCGGCGCGAGCGCGAGGAGACCGTGACGCTGATCGAGACGATGGCGGACGGCGTCCTCGCCACGGACGCGCGCGGAGAGATCGTCACGCTCAACACGGCGGCCCGCCGGCTGCTGGGCTACGGCTCGTCCGACGTGTTGCCCCCCCTCACCGAGCTGTTCTACGATAAGCCCGCGCGCGACCTGGTCGACGCGATTCTCGCGGGGCGCGAGGCGGA
Source organism: Gemmatimonadetes bacterium 13_1_20CM_4_69_16 (assembly GCA_001919865.1). Classification (GTDB taxonomy): domain Bacteria; phylum Gemmatimonadota; class Gemmatimonadetes; order Gemmatimonadales; family GWC2-71-9; genus 20CM-4-69-16. The sequence goes on from MNIR01000059.1 coordinate 31,065, forward strand.
GCCGGTGGAGCTTGTGCCGGGGCAGCGCGCCCTCCTCGCGGCCGGTCGGGCTCTCCCCAACGGCGGCGCCTTGCTGGTCATCCGGGACGTCACCGAGCTGCGGCGGCTTGAGACAGTGCGGCGCGATTTCGTGGCGAACGTGTCACACGAGCTGAAAACGCCGCTCACCTCGATCGTCGGCTACGCCGAGACGCTGGCGGCAGAGGCGGCGCCCGGCACACAAACCGAGCAGTTCTCACGGACCATTCTCAACAACGCGCGCCGCATGCAGCAGCTCGTGGACGGGCTGCTCGATCTGTCCCGCATCGAATCGGGGGGCTGGCGCCCCGCCCCCGGACTCGTGGACCTCGCCGCCGTAGCCCGGGAAGCGTGGGCGCCGCTCGCCGAGCGCGCGCAGGCGCAGGGCGTCGCCTTCGCGCTCGACGTGGCTCGGCGAGCGGAGACGATGCGGGCCGACCCGGACGCCGTCCGTCAGATCCTCACGAACCTGTTCGAAAACGCCTTGCGCCACACGCCCCCCGGCGGGGGCATCGCCGTCACGGCCACGCCGGCCACGGGCGGCGGTGTCGCGCTCGCGGTCGCGGATACCGGCTCCGGGATCGCGCCTGAGCATTTGCCCCGCATCTTCGAGCGATTCTACCGCGCGGACCCGGGCCGCGCGCGCGACCACGGCGGTACGGGCCTGGGACTCGCGATCGTGAAGCACCTGGTCGAGGCTCACGGGGGACGCGTGGAGGCCCGGAGCAAACCCGGCAAGGGCACCACCATCGTCACGTTTTTTCCGGCGGCGGGGGGGGCGTGACGTCCTGACCTGCCGTTACCAATCCGTCACACCGTCGTAGCCGCCGTTTGACGTCGCCCCCACATCGTCTGCCCGTGCGCATCGGCCTCGTTTCCGACACGTACGCTCCCCAGGTGAACGGGGTGACCACGGTGGTCCGCCGCATCGTTGCGCTGCTCTCGGCGCAAGGCCATCGCAGCTGAGGCGGCGGGAAGATACGCGGGATCTCGGCCTCGTCGTGCTCATCTCCGGACGGCGCGAGTCGGACCGCATTCGCGCCCTGGCGCTCGGCGCGGATGATTGCCTCCTCAAGCCGTTCGCGCCGCAGGAGCTGGTGTTGCGCGTCGGGGCCATCCTGCGTCGGCTCAGCTCGCCCGCGGTGGCGGCCGGCGGGCGTCTCAGCGCCGGCGCCATCGTGCTCGACACGGCGGCCCGCAGCGCCACCGTAGACGGCACCGAGCTCGCCCTGACCGCGACCGAGTTCAAGCTGCTGCGCGTGTTGCTCGAAGGCGCGGGACGAGTCCACAGCCGGCCCCAGCTGCTCGAAGCGGTGTGGCAGGCGCACCCGAACCTGCAGACTCGCACCGTGGACATGCACATGCAGCGGTTACGTTACAAGCTCGGCTCCCAGGGATGGTGCATCGAAACCGTGCGCGGCACCGGCTACCGCTTCCGTGCCGATCCCAAGAACGGCGAGCGGCCCGCCAAGCGGTCGCGTCGCTAGGCCGTGTCAGCGGCTACGTGAGCTTGACACGCGACACGTCAAAGGACGGCTTGGGGAACTTCAGGTCCAGCCGCTCGAGCGCGTGCACGAGAATGTGGGAGACCGCGAGGTTCCGGAACCACTTCTTGTTCGCGGGAATGACGAACCACGGGGCCACGTCCGTGCTGCAACGGCTGAGCGCATCCTCGTACGCCTCGACGTAGCCGTCCCAATATTTTCGGTCCTCGAAATCCTCCGGCGCGAGTTTCCACTGCTTCGTCCTATCCGTCAGGCGCTCTTCGAAGCGGCGCTTCTGCTCGTCCTTACTGATGTGAAGAAAGAACTTCACCACGGTGACCCCGCTGTCGCCGAGCAACCCCTCGAACCGGTTGATGTGGTCGTACCGCCCGGCCCACACCTCTTTGGGGACGAGCTTACGGACCCGGGCGACCAGCACATCCTCGTAGTGCGACCGGTTGAAGATCGCGATGTCGCCCCTGGCGGGGACGGCCCGGTGGATCCGCCACAGAAAATCGTGCTCCGCCTCCTCGGCCGAGGGGCGCTTGAAGGCCGTGACGTGGCACCCTTGAGGATTGAACCCCGTCATCACGTGCCGGATCGTCCCGTCCTTGCCCCCTGCGTCCATCGCCTGCAGCACGACCAGCAAGGCGTGACGATGATCCGCGAACATCACATACTGCAACTCGTCTAGCCGGGCGATGTCCTGCGCGAGCGCCTGCTCCGTGGCTGCATCTTTCTTGTGACCGGACGTGTCGTCGGGATCCCACTCGGCCAGGTGCAGGCGTCGGCCCGGCGGCACGACCAGCTTCTCCCATAATTTCACGTGTCGGCTCCGTGACGGGTGCGAGCCAAGTTACACGACGCATCCCTCCGTGCAACAAGCGCTTGCAGCGACACACCGTCGTTGCACATCCGTTACACAACGGTGATATGCTTGAAAGCGGCGCCTGCATTGACGGGGGCAGCCGGCGGCACCATCTCTCTCCACCCCAAACGATTCGGTCGCATGGTAACCGCCACAACTCAGACGAGCGCGCCCGCCGCGACCGGCGGATCGGCCCCCCCTGCGGGAGCGGCCGCCGCGGCGACGCTGCCGCGCCTCGCGGCGGTTGACATCGGCACGAACTCGATACGCCTCGTCGTCGCCGAGGTCCAGTCCGACGGATCCTACCGGGTGCTCGACCAGGATCGCGAGATGACGCGACTCGGCCGGGGACTGTATGATCGCGGCCGGATCGGCGACGAACCGATGGAGCAGTCCCTCCAGACGCTGGGCCGGATGAAGGCGATTGCGGAGGGGTTCAACGCCCGCGAGCTGCGCGCCATTGCGACGAGCGCCGTGCGCGAGGCGGCGAACGGGCGGGATTTCGTCCGGGAGGCGTGGCGTCGCTGTCGCGTCCGCGTCGAGGTCGTACCTCCCGAGGAGGAAGCCCGCCTCGCCTTCCGGAGCGTCTCCCGCCACTACGATCTGAGCGATCGCTTGACCGCGATCGTCGACATCGGCGGCGGCAGTGCGGAGGTCATCCTCGCGGCAGGCGGGGTGATCGACCAGGTCGTCTCGCTGCCGCTCGGCGCGGTGCGCTTGACGGAGCGTTACTGCAAGTCGGACCCGCTCCGGTCGAAGCACTGGAAGGCGCTACGGCGCGGGATCGACGCCACCATCAAGGAGATGATGGGGAAGCCGCCGTTCGCGGCCGAGGTGATGATCGGCAGCGGTGGCACGTTTACGAACCTCGCGGAGATGGCGCAGCTGGAGCGGGACGGCAAGGTCGCCCATGCGCGTGACCACGCGATCAGCCGCGCCGAGGTCGTGCGCCTGCTGGACCGGCTGCGCGAGACGCCGCTCGAGGCGCGGCGCCAGATCCCCGGCCTCAACCCGCAGCGGGCCGACATCATCATCGCCGGCGTCGCCGCCGTCGCCCGCCTGATGCGGCGGCTCGGCACGCAACGCGTGCTGGTGAACGACCGCGGCATTCGCGACGGCGTGCTGCTGTCGATGATCGACGACCTGTTCGGCACGACGCCGCCGACGCGCGCCGCGGTCGCGGACCGCATGGAGGTGGTGCGGCGGTTCGCGCGCAAATGTCACTCGAACGAGCGGCACTGCGAGCACGTGGCCACGCTGGCCGCGTCGATGTTCGACGCGCTGCGCGACGCCTACGCCCTCCCCGCCGGGGGTCGCGACATCCTCCGGGCCGCCGCGTTGTTGCACGACATCGGCTACCTGATCAACCACGAGGAGCATCACAAGCACGCATATCACCTGATCATGCACGGCGACCTGCGCGGTTTCTCTTCCCGGGAGATCGAGCTGATCGCGAACGTCGCCCGCTACCATCGGCGTGCGGCGCCGAAGAAGGCCCACGCGAACTTCGCCCGACTGGACCGCGGCGAGCGCCGCCTGGTCCGGCGTCTGAGCGGCGTCCTGCGCGTGGCCGATGGTCTCGATCGCGCACACGGGCAGGCCGTCCAGGGCGTCCGCTGCCGCGTCGGCGACGGATGGGTCCGCATGTTGGTGCGCGCCACACGCGACCCCGCGATCGAGCTGGAGGACGCGACGCGCAAGGCGGGCCTGTTCGAGCGGGCGTTCCGCGCCGGCCTCACCCTGTCCTGGTCCCGACCGAGGAAATAGCCGTGTCCGAGCGCGCCCTGCCGGCCTATCCGCCGGATCACTACTTCAACCGCGAGCTCTCCTGGCTCGAGTTCAACGCCCGCGTGCTGGAGGAGGCGGCCGACCCCTCGAACCCGTTGCTCGAGCGGCTCAAGTTCCTCGCGATTTTCAGCTCCAATCTGGACGAGTTCTTCGAGATCCGGGTGGCGGGGCTGCAGCAGCAGGTGTACGCCGGCGTCGAGCCCCAGGATTATGGGGCGGACGGCCTGGCACCCGCCGACCAGCTCGCCGCCATCGAGCGTCGGGTGCACGAGCTCGTGGCCGCGCAGTACCGTATCCTCGGGACCGACGTGCTCCCGGGACTCGCCGCCGGCGGCATCGAGCGCGTGCGGTTCGCCGAGCTGACCGATACCGAGCGGCGCCACGTGGACGCGCTGTTTCGCGCCAGCGTCTATCCGGTGCTCACACCGCTCGCGATCGATCCCGGCCATCCCTTTCCGCACGTCCACAACAAGAGCCTGAATATCGCGCTCGTGGTCGAGCGCAAGAACGGGAGCCAGCCGCGGCGCCATTTCGCGGTGGTGCAGGTGCCCGCCGTGCTCGACCGGGTGGTCGTCGTGTCGACCCACGGCGAAGGCCGAGTCCGCTTCATCCTGCTCGAGGACATCATCGCCCGGCACCTGCGCAAGTTGTTCGGCGGCCTGCGGGTCGTCAGCCACACGGTGTTTCGCGTCGCCCGGAACACCGACCTGACGATCCAGGAGGACGACGCCGAGGACCTCCTCGAGACGATCGAGGAGAGCCTGCGGCAGCGCATGCGCAGCGATCCGGTGCGGCTCGAGATTTCGGCCGACGCGGACGACGCCTTGAGCAGCATGCTGGTGCAGGCGCACGACCTCGAACCGCGCGACGTCTATCGCGTGGACGGACCGATCGACCTGACCGCCCTGATGGCGCTGCATCGGCTGGACGACTTCGCCGCGCTCCGCGACGAGCCGCTCGTACCGAGGGTCTCGGCGGCGCTGGCCCAGGGGCGCGACGTCTTCGACGTGATCCGCGCGCACGACGTGCTCATCCATCTGCCGTACGAGTCCTTCGGGCCGGTCGTGGACTTCATCGACCGGGCAGCCGACGATGCCCAAGTGCTGGCGATCAAGCAGACCTTGTATCGCACGAGCGGGGCGAGTCCGATCATTTCCGCGTTGGCGCGAGCCGCCCAGAACGGCAAGCAGGTGACCGCCCTGGTCGAGCTCAAAGCGCGGATGGACGAGCAGAACAACATCACGTGGGCGCGGACCCTGGAGCAGGCGGGCGTCCACGTGGTCTACGGCATCGTCGGGCTGAAGACCCACTGCAAGGCGGCCCTGGTAGTGCGGCGCGAAGCCGACGGCATCAGGCGCTACGTGCACCTCTCCACCGGGAACTACAACCCCACCACGGCGCGCAGCTATACGGACCTCGGCCTGTTCACCGCCGAGCCGGACGTCGGCGAGGACGTCAGCGCGTTGTTCAACCTGCTCACCGGCTACGCCGACGGCTACGAGTGGCGGAAGCTGCTGGTCGCGCCCCTCGGACTACGCGAGCAGATCATCACGCTGATCGAGCGCGAGCAGCGCAACGCGCAGCAGGGCCGCCCGGCGCGAATCATCGTGAAGATGAACGCGCTGGTGGAGCCGTCCGTAATCGACGCGCTGTACCGGGCATCCCAGGCGGGTGTCCCGATCGACCTCGTCATCCGCGGCATTTGCTGCCTGCGCCCCGGGCTCCCTGGCGTCTCCGAAACCATCCGGGTGACGAGCATCGTCGACCGCTTCCTCGAGCACAGCCGCATCTTCTACTTCGAGAACGGTGGCGACCCGCAAGTCTTGCTCGCGAGCGCGGATTGGATGCCGCGGAACTTCTGGCGCCGCATCGAGACGATGTTCCCGATCGAGGATCCCGTCCTGCAATCACGCGTGGTCGGGGAGATCCTGCAGCTCGTGCTTGCGGACAACGTGAAGGCACGGGAACTGCTCCCCGACGGCACCTACCGCCGGCGCGCCCGCGCCGCGGCTGACGCCACCGTGCGCTGCCAGGCCGCGCTGCAGTACGTCGCGCGCGAGGCGGCTCGGGAGGGGTCCGAGCCACACCCGCCCTTCATCCCGATCGTGCGGCGGCCGCGCACCCCCCTCGGCGAGCCGGCCGCCGGAGCCGAACGCCTCCGCACTCCCGCCTGAGCCGCGTCGTGCGCCTGCTCGTGGTCCGTCACGCGATCGCCGAAGACCGGGAGGCGTACGCGCGCTCCCACCGCGACGACGCGGCCCGCCCGCTGACCTCCGAGGGGCGGCGCAAGATGGAGGGCGTCGCGCTCGGCCTGCGCCAGCTCGTGCCGACGATCGACCTCCTCGCCGCGAGCCCGTTCCGCCGGGCGCTCGACACGGCGGAGATCATCGCGCAGGCGTACGAGGGGCAGCGCGTGGAGCGCGTCGCCGAGCTCGCGCCGGGCGCCGGGGTGGATCGGTTTCTCGGCTGGCTGGCAGGGCTTGGGCCGCGCCCCACCGTTGCGGTGGTGGGCCATGAGCCCGACCTGAGTCGGATCGTCTGCACCCTCCTCGCGGACACGAACGGACCCTTCCTCGAGCTCCGCAAGGGTGCGGCCTGTCTGCTCGAGTTTCCCAGCGCGGTGGGCCGTGGCGCCGCGACGCTCGATTGGTTCCTCGGCCCCAAACACCTGCGCCGTCTCGCCGCCGGTGACTAGGCGCCCCCCCCCCGCCGGTCTGCTCGCCCGCCCCGCGCCCGCCGCCGCGGCGCTGGTCGGCCTCACGCTGTTGGACGAAGCGCGGGCGGCATGCGGCCGTCTCGACGCCCCGGATGACTCCGAGGCGCTGCACGATTTCCGCGTGGCGCTGCGGCGGCTGCGTACCCTGCTGCGCAGCTTCCGGCCCGAGCTCGGGCGTGCGGTCGCGAAGAAGCTGCAGCGTCGGCTGCGCGACGCCACGCGCGCGACCAGCGCCGGGCGCGACGCGGAGGTCCAACTCGCCTGGGTACGCACTCACCGCCCCGAGCCGGGCCGGCGCTCGGGGCCCGGCGTGCCGTGGCTCCTGACCCGGCTCGAGGACCGTCAGAACCGGGCGTACGCGGATATCCGTCAGGAGATCCCGCCGGAGTTTCGCCAGATCGAGCGCCGCGTGCGTCGCGGGCTCAATGCGACGTTGGTGGACCCGAGTCCCACCGCGCCGCCCTTCGCGGCAGCCACCGGCCGGCTGCTACGCGAGCAGACCGCCATGCTCGAGCAGGAGCTCGAGACCGCCCGCTCCACGCGCGATCAAGACGCCGTTCACGCCGCGCGCATCGCTGTGAAGCGGCTGCGCTACCTGCTCGAGCCGATCGCCGACGAGCGCCCCCCCCGGGCGGGTGCGCTGGTCGAGCTCCTCAAGCGGCTCCAGAACGTGCTCGGCGAGCTGCACGACCTCCAGGTCCTGCTGGCCGAGCTCGGCGTCGCGGTCGCGGAGGCCGCCGCGGAGCGGGCCCGTCACTTGCACGCGGCGGCGCTCGCCGGCACCCCAGGGCGCAGACCCGCCAAGCGGACGGGACCACGGCCGGCCAGCGCCGGGCTGCTCGCCCTGGCTCGCTTCGCAGGCCGACTCCACGACGACCTGTTTCGGCGCCTCGACGCAGAGTGGGCGGGGGAGCCGCTGGCAACACTCACGCAGGATTTGCGTGGCTTCGCCGACGACCTCGTCGCGGCCGTCGTGCCTCCCCCGCGCTTACCGCCGCCCCGCCGCACCCGCGTCCACCCCGCGCGCTCCCGCGCGCGGCCGGGCGCGGCAGAGCCCCAGCGACACCGCTGAGCGCGCCGCTCTCAGACCTGCGGGCCCCGTTACCGAGCCGTTACATTCGACCGACCCGCCCGTGACGCGGCGGCGTTCGTTTAGGGCGTTGAGTCACAGCCACAGTGCAGTTGTCCAACTCCATCCCTTAAGAAGGGGAGACACCCCAATGGCGTTCTCCTATCGTCGGGCGGTCGCGGTGGCCGTCGTCGCCGCTGCGGCGGGTGCCGCGCCGCTCGCGGCACAGGCTCCCGCGGCTCCGCAAGTGACGGTCGGCGGCTTGGTGTACACCCAGTACGTGTACCAGCTGAAGGATACGATCAATCACTTCAACAACTTCGACATCACGCGTGCCTATGTGAACATCCTGGGCCGGTTCGCGGGCGGAGTCACCACCCGCATTACCCCGGACATCCAACGCGTCGGCGCCGGTGACAACTCGCTCAGGCTCCGACTCAAGTACGCCTTCGCGACGTACACGCCGCAGGGGAGTGCCCTCACCTTCAAGGCTGGCTTGATCCACACGCCATGGCTCGACTGGGAAGAGGCCCTGTGGGATTACCGCATGCAGGGTACGATGGCGACGGACCGCGCCGGCTACCTGTCGGCAGCGGACTACGGGGTAGGCGTGGACGGCAAATGGATGGCTGACAAGGTCAACTTCCAGTTCACGGTCGTCAACGGGACGTTCTATTCGGGCACGTCGGCGGGCGCGGGCAAGGACGCGCAGGCACGTGTCTCAGTCCGGGTGCTCGACACCAATGATTCGAGCCGGGTCGGCGGACTCCGCGTCACGGGCTACGCAGGCTACGGCCGGGCCCTTGCGGGAGACCGGAATCGCTTCATCGGGATGATCTCCTATCGGTCGAAGGAAATCACGCTTGCCGGCGAGGCAGCGGTGACCCAGGACGGGGTGCTCAGCGCCACCAACGGGCACGTCTACAGCGCGTTCGGAGTCTACAAGTTCCCGCAGGCTAAGGCCGCGATCATCGCCCGCGTGGACGTCTTACATCGGCAAGCGGGTGCGGTAGACAAGCAGACGCGGTTCATCGGCGGCGTATCCTATCAGCTGTCGCCCAACTGGCGCCTGCTCGCGGACTGGGATTACGCGAACTATCAAACCGACATCCTGAACGCCGCCAACGACGCCACGCGTTCGCAGGCCCTGTTTCAGACCCAGTTCACGTTCTAACACCGACCCAGAGGTCCAGATCGCCATGAAGACCACCAGGCTGCTCGCCCTCGCCGCCCTGACGCTGGCCGCTCCCGCGGCCGCGCAGGTGAAGCTCAATGGCGCCGGCGCGACGTTTCCCAGCATCATCTATCAGGACTGGATGCTCAGCTACAACAAGACGCATCCGGACGTCCAGCTGAACTACCAGTCGATCGGATCGGGCGGCGGGATCCGGCAGTTCTCCGACGGCACGGTGGACTTCGGTGGCTCCGATGCGCCGATGAGCGACTCCGCGATCGCCGCCATCCAGGGGAACGTGCTCCACATCCCGACGGTGCTCGGTGCGATCGTAATCGCCTACAACCTGCCGGGCGTCAGCCAGCAGCTGAAGTTCACACCTGACGTGATCGCGGACATCTTCCTCGGGAAGGTCACCAAGTGGAACGACGCCCGCCTGGCGAGCGTCAACCCCGGCACGTCGCTCCCGGCGACGGACATCGTCGTGGTGCACCGCTCCGACGGCTCGGGCACGAGCTTCGGCTTCACCGACTACCTCTCGAAGGTGAGCCCGGAGTGGCGGAGCAAGGTCGGGAAGGGCACGTCGGTAAACTGGCGGGTGGGGCTGGGCGGCAAGGGCAACGAAGGCGTGGCGGCGACCGTGAACCAGACGCCCGGCGGGATCGGGTACATCGAGCTGGCCTATGCGACCAGCAACAAGGTGTTGTTTGGCCAGGTGCGGAACTCGTCGGGCAAGTTCGTCACGCCGTCGCTCGAGTCCGTGACGGCCGCACTCGCCGGCGTCCTGAAGACGCTTCCCCCGACCACCGATTTCCGAATCTCGATCACCAACCCCGACGGCGCCGATGCGTACCCGATCGCGACGATGACCTGGCTGCTGGTCCACAAGACCTACGCCGACATCGCCAAGGCGAAGGCGCTCGTGCAGTTCATTTGGTGGGCGGAGACGGACGGTCAGTCGCGCGCCAACGAGCTCGGCTACGCCGCCCTCCCGAAGCAGTTGCGGCCCTGGATCGAGTCCCGCCTCAAGTCCATCACGGTTGACGGCAAGCCGGTCTGGACCACGGCAGCCCGGTAACCCTCCTTCCGGCTGCCGTTTCACCCCCGCACGGCGGTATGCGCCTGCGGGGGTTTTTTTGTCCGTGCCCGGCTGTTACAGATCTGTGACACAGGCCGGATACGTTTCCGACCGTATGACGACGCTTCCCGTCGATCCCGCGACGACTCCGGACGCCGTCTCCGCTCCCGCCCCCACGCCCACCCCTCAAGCGGAGTGGCGGACCCTGCGAGGGCGGAACGTCGGCGACCGGCTGTATCGCGTGACCCTCACGGCGCTGGCCCTCGTCCTCCCGCTGCTGCTCGTCACCCTGCTGGCCGAACTGGTGATCGGAGCGTGGCCCGCGATCCAGCGGTTCGGGCTGCCGTTCGTGTGGACATCGGTGTGGGACCCGGTGGCCGGCGTGTTCGGCGCCGCGCCGATGATCTTCGGGACGCTCGCGTCCTCCCTGCTGGCCCTGCTGATCGCGGTGCCGCTCGCCCTCGGCGTCGCGATCTATCTGACCGAGTTCTCGCCCAAGTGGCTCCGCCAGCCGATCGCCTTCCTGGTGGAGCTGCTCGCGGCGATCCCGAGCGTGGTGTACGGGCTGTGGGGGATCTTCGTGCTGATCCCGTTCCTGCGGAGCTACGTAGTGCCGCCGCTGCGCGCGGCACTGGGCTGGACGCCGTTTTTCAGCGGTGTGTTCTACGGCAACTCGTTGCTCGCCGGCGGCATCATCCTCGCCATCATGATCGTCCCCTACATCGCCGCCGTGTCCCGCGAGGTGCTCCTGGCGGTCCCCGCTAACCAGCGCGAGGCCGCTATCGGGATGGGGGCCACGCGGTGGGAGGCGGTGTGGACCGCGGTCGTGCCGTACGGCCGAGCGGGGCTGATCGGCGCGATCATCCTCGGGCTCGGCCGCGCGCTGGGCGAGACGATGGCGGTCACGATGGTCATCGGCAATCGTCACGACATCAGCCTCTCGGTGCTGCAACCCGCCTACACCATGGCCGCCGCGATCGCGAACGAGTTCAGCGAAGCCGTCGGCGATCTCCACCTGGCGGCCATGTTCGAGGTGGGCCTCGTGCTCTTCGTCATCACCGTGATCGTGAACGCCTTTGCCCGGCTGCTGATCTGGCGCGTGGCGCGAGGCACGGCCGTGGGGAGCCGCGCCTTGTGAGCGGCCGGAGCGTGCGCCGCCACGTCACGAGCGGCCTGATGACGAGCCTCGTGGCGGTGCTGTCGTTCACGGCGGTGTTCGCGCTCGTGCTGATCCTCGCCGACCTGATCGCCAAGGGGGCGTCGTCGCTCGATTGGGACTTCTTCACCAAGAATCCCGTTCCCGCCGGTCAGTCCGGCGGCGGCGTGGCCAACGCGATCGTCGGCACGGGCATCATCGTCGGGCTCGCGGCGCTCATCGGTCTACCGGTCGGCGTGGGGACGGGGCTCTACCTGGCGGAATACGGCTCCGGCCGCCTCGGCTGGACCGTGCGTTTCGTCGCCGACGTGCTGAACGGCACCCCGTCGATCGTGATCGGGATCTTCGCCTGGACCCGGCTGGTGCGCCCCATGCACGGGTACTCGGCGCTCGCCGGCAGCGTGGCCCTCGCCGCGCTGATGATTCCCATGATCGCCCGCACCACGGAGGAGATGGTGCGGCTCGTGCCCCACTCGCTGCGCGAGGCCGCGTTGGCGCTCGGGTATCCACGCTGGCGGACCTCGCTCCGCGTCGTCGCGCGCACCGCGCTCGCCGGCATCGTGACCGGCTGCCTGGTCGGCATCGCCCGCATCGCCGGCGAGACGGCGCCGCTGATCTTCACCGCGCTCGGCAACTTGAATTTCACGACCAACATCACGCAGCCGATGCAGACCCTGCCGCACGAGATCTACGAGTACGCCCAGGGGCCGTTCGAGGAGTGGCACCGCCTCGCGTGGGCCTCGGCCCTCGTGCTCATGAGCCTGGTGCTGCTGCTCGGCGTCACGGCCCGCTGGGCCATCCGGCAACGTCATGGCGCCGCCCGCTGACGCCCGGCTCCGGCTCGAGACCGTGCGCCTCACGGCCCTGTTCGGGCGCCGGGCGGTCCTGAAGGATGTCACTATTATCTTCCCAGCGCACACAGTGACGGCGGTCATCGGCCCATCGGGATGCGGCAAGAGCACGTTCCTGCGATGCCTGAACCGCATGCACGAGCTGTCAGAAGGCGGCTGGGTCACGGGGCGCGTGCTGCTCGACGGGGCCGACATCTACGACAGCCACGTGGACCCCGTGCAGCTGCGGCGCCGCATCGGGATGGTGTTCCAGCGCCCCACCCCCTTCCCCACCATGTCCATCTACGACAACGTCGCCGCCGGGCTGCGGGTGAACGGGCACCGCGGCCGCCGCGAGCTGGATGAAGTGGTCGAGCGGGCGCTGCGCCAGGCGGCGTTGTGGGACGAGGTCAAGGATCGCCTGCGGGCGAGCGCGCTCGCGCTCTCCGGGGGTCAGCAGCAGCGCCTCTGCATCGCCCGCGCGCTCGCGCCCCAGCCGGAGGTGCTGCTGCTGGACGAGCCCACTGCGTCGCTCGACCCCGCCGGCACGCAGCGTATCGAGGAGCTGTGCCATGAGCTCAAGCGGCTGTACACTATCGTGATCGTCACCCACAACATGCAGCAAGCGGCGCGCGTGTCGGATTACACGGCGTTCTTCTACCTCGGCGACTTGATCGAGGTGGGGCGCACTGAAGAGCTGTTCACCCGGCCCACGAAGGAGCAGACGGAAGCGTACATCACCGGGAGGTTCGGATGACCGTGGCCGTGCCGCCCCTGCGCCAAGAGCGCCCCCAGGCGCCCCGCAGCGCCGCCCAACCGGCCCTGGTCGCCACGCCAATTCTGGACGTCCGCGGCTACGGCTTCTGGTACGGCGACGTGCAGGCCCTGTTGGATCTGACGCTCACCATCCCGCGCCAGGCCATTACCGCGCTGATCGGACCGTCGGGCTG
>MNIR01000067.1 GCA_001919865.1 Gemmatimonadetes bacterium 13_1_20CM_4_69_16
CGTCGGCCGTGAGCACGAGAAACAGGCCGGTGTTGGGTCCGCCTTTGTGGAGCTGCCCGGTGGAGTGGAGGTAGCGGGGCCCGAACCCGAGCGTCGTCGCGCAGCCGAGCCCGACCGCCCACGCCGCTCGCAGCCGCTGCAGTCGCGCCGCGACGTCGGCGTGGGGAGGGAGGTACGCCAGAATCGCCAAATAGTCGCCCGGGCGGGCCGCGCGGCGCAGCGCCGCCACACTGAGCGTCTCGATCGGCTCGGCCGCCGTCGCCTCCGGTCGCGCCAGCTCGGCCCGCGCGAGTCGCTTCGCCTCCTCCACGTCCGGCTGGTCGAACGGGTCCACGCCCAGCCGGTTGCACAGCTCCCACGTGACGTACTCCCACCGCAAGAACTCGGCGCCGAGGTCCAGGGGGTCGCTCGAGAAGTCGGAGACGATCTCCGAGTCGGGGCGGCCCTCCGGAATGGGATCGTCCACCACCGGCACCATGCCGCGACCCTGTTTCCCGCTGCTCTCCGCCACGAGCTGCTCGACCCAGTCGGCGAGACGGGCCACGCGAGCAGGCGGCCGCAGCACGAGCTTGTCTTGCCCCGCTCGCGCCGCCGCCGCGAGCCGGGCCCCGAACGCTTTGGCACGCTCGGCGTCCACCGCCCCGGCCCGCTGGAGCAGCGCCCGTCCGTCCACGCCGATCAGCGCGGCCGGGAGCATGCCGACCACGGTGAGCGCCGCATAGCGGCCACCCACCTCCACCGGATGCGGGAACACCGCACGGAAGCCCCGCGCGCCGGCCATGGCCTCGAGTGGCGTGCCGGGCTCCGTGATGGCGACGAATTGTTCGGGGCTCGCGCGGGTGGCGAAATAGTGGAGGAACGCGAGCGTCTCGACCGTCGTGCCCGACTTGCTGCTCACCACGAAGAGGGTGTCGCGAATGCCGGACCGCTCGATCGCCAGCACGGCCCCCGGATCGGTGCTGTCGAGCGCCGTGAGCGAGGAGGCGCCGAAGCTCGCCGCGAGCACCTGGGGCGCGAGGCTCGAGCCGCCCATGCCACACACGACCACGCGCGTGAGCCCGTCGCGCCGCGCCGCGGCGGCGAAGCGAGTGAGCTCCTCCCACTGCGTCAGCGAGACGCGCGGCGCGTCGACCCAGCCCAAGCGGTTCATCGGGCCCGGAACATAACCCACCCCCACCCTCGCCCGCCTCGAATCGGCCCGTTAGGTTAGCCGATGGGACTCGCCGTGGCCCCCCCGACAGGAAAAACCCTTGTCCTGGTCGCCGCCATTACGCTGGCGGCGATCGCCGCCACCTATGGCTTCGCGCCCCACGGCCGCGCGGTTGCGGTGGCCACACTCGCCCTGGCCGGCGTCGCAATCGTTGCGGCCTGGCTCGGGTCCTCATTCCGCGCCGACCGTCGCTACGCCACGTTGCTCGAGAACGAGGTCGCCACCCAGACCCGCTCGCTCATGGATTCACTCAGCGCCACCGCCACGGCCGAGCGCCACCTGCGGCTCCTCATGGACGCGGTCCCGGACGCGATCGTCGTGCTCGACCGCGACGGTCGCGCGGTCGATCTGAACGAGCCCGCGAAGCGGCTGGCGGCGCGCGGTCCCAACCCTGGCACGGACGGCGGCATCTTCGCGTTTCTGGACGCCGATGCCGCCGCCACCATGCGGGAACGGCTCGCCGCGGCGTTCTCGGGCGACGTGCAGCAGTTCGAGACGCCGTACCGACGGGAGGACGGCTCCAAGGGCATCACCGCCGTCCTGTACGCGCCGGTGCGTGAAGGGGCGCAGGTGACGCGTGTCCTGGCCCTCGCGCGGGACATCACCGATCAGAAGCGCACCGAGCAGCAGCTGCAACAAGCCGAGAAGCTCACGGCCATGGGGCAGCTCGTGAGCGGGGTCGCGCATGAGATCAACAACCCGGCGGCGATCATTTCCGGATTCGCGCAGACGCTGCTACTCGACGAGCTGAAGACCGAGCACCGCGAGGTGTTGCAGACGATCTACGACGAAGCCAGCCGGATCGGCCGCATTACGGCGAACCTGCTGGCTTTCGCCCGGGCCGGGGGCACCCGGCGGACATTGGTGGATGTGAACGACATCGTGCGCCGCACGTTCGCCCTTCGATCCTACCATCTCTCGACCCTCAACATCGCGGTGACTCTCGACTTGACGCCGCTCGAACCCAAGATCTGGGCCGACCCTTCGGAGCTGCAACAAGTGTTACTCAACCTGCTCATCAACGCGGAGCAGGCGTTGCTGTCGATGGAGACGTCCCGCACCATCGTCGTGCGCACTCGGGCGACCGAAGACGAAGTGAGGCTGGAGGTCGCCGACTCGGGCCCCGGTATCGCGCCCGAGATCCGCGGCAAGATTTTCGACCCATTCTTCACCACCAAGCCGGAGGGCGTGGGCACGGGTCTGGGTCTGTCGATTTGCTACGGGGTCGCGCGCGAGCACGGCGGCCGCATCTGGGTGGACTCACAGCCGGGCCAGGGCGCGACGTTTTACGTGTCGCTGTCGCGCGACCCCCGCCGGGAAGGGCGCGCCGAGTCCGAAGCGCCGCTGGCGGCACCGACCGCGACAGAAGGCATTACGGTCCTGATCGTGGACGACGAGACGGCGCTGCGAGACGCCTTGCTGCGATTCCTCGCCCGGCGGGGCATTCAAGGCGAGGGGGTGACGGACGGCGCCGCGGCGCTGCGCGCGCTCCGGCAGCGGCAGTTCGACGTGATCATCTCCGACGTGCGGATGCCCGGGATGAGCGGCCGGGAATTCCTGGAACGGTTGCGGAGCGACCGCCCCGAGCTGGTCGCGCGGTTGCTCTTCAGCACCGGCGACAGACACGCCCCTGATACCGCGGCGCTGATCGAGCAGTCCGGCGCTCCGACCGTGACCAAGCCGTTCGACTTCGCCGAGCTGGAGCGCGTCGTCCGCCAAGTCGCGGCGGCGGCCGGGCGCCCCCCTAGGGCTTCGGCGTGAGCAGGACGTCCAGTCCGGATGCTCCCACGCCAGCCGCCGTCGGAGCCAGAGTCACGCGCAGGGGCTGCGCGACCGCATGCAGCGCTGCGAGCGCCCGCGGGTCCACCGTCAGATCGTAGATGCCCGGCTTGACACCCAGCACGTAGAATCCGCCGTCCGAAAAGGTCGTGAAGCTGCGCTGCTCCCCCGTGCGGCGGTCGGTCAAGACGAGGGGGACGCCTCCCAGCTCCTGCGGACCTTGCGACGTTCCCCGGCGCACGCGCCCCTCCACGACACCGGCGCGCACCAGCGGGATGTCCAGCGTACGGAACCGGTTCGGCCCGGGCTCGATGCTCACGGCCCCGAACGCCGGCACGACTAACGGCGACTCGATCGAGAGCGAGTCCACCGTCACCGAGACCGGCTCGAACGGCACCAGATCCCACACGCGGAACCAGCCGCTCGAGTCCGACCGCGCCTCGCTCGTACCCACGAGCACGCGCACCCCCGGTACGGCCGACTCGCCGACATCCCAGCGGCCGTTACCGTTCTCATCGAGGAACACGCGGCCCGTGAGCCCTGCCCGCTCGAGCGAGGGACCGGGCGCGTACGTCAGCTGCCCGCTGGAGCGGTTCCAGAGGACCGATCCCTGCACGAATTGCGACGCCGTGGTCACGCCGGTGGTCGGCGCGCTGACCAGCGTCAGCGTCCGTACCGCCGGGAGGTAGCTCGAGAGCGTGAACGTGAACGTCGTGCCGGGGGTGCCCTGCAGCCTCCCCACGCCGACTTCGAGACGCACCCCCGACCACAGCGGCCGGGCGGCGAACAGCTGGACGGCCTGGAGCGCGCCATCGAGCTGCTGCTCGACGTGCGCGCGCATCCATACAGTGCCGAGCAGCGGGCCGAGGCCCGGGCGCGGCAGCGTGAACACATCGACCCCGGCGAAGGGGCGCGTCGTAGGGACGTCGCTCGCCTGCGCGTCGTGCTGGAGGCGCACGAACGGGACCAGCCGGACGTCATGGGTTTGGATCGACGCGCCCAGGCGCGCTGCCGTGGTTGCGCCGGTCGCGGTGCGGGTGCCGCCGAGCTGCCCGTCCAGGTAAAAGAAACCCGACGCTGCGATCGGTCGCAGGAACCCGGTGAGCGCCCACGACGAGCGCAGGCCGGCGGCTTGATACGCGGGTGCCGTGTCGTGCGCGTAGGCCGTGTACCCAGCCGCCAGCTGCAGGTTGAGCGAAGGCTCGAACTGCACGCCCGCCCCCGCCGAAGCGCCGGCCACCGCCTCGAGGTTCACGGCCCAGGCGTTGGTCGGATTGACCACCATCGTCACGTACGGATGGGTGCGGTTCGCGAGAGTGTCGCGCCAGAACTGCTCCAGGCCGGCGCGGACTGTCCAACGCGGTGTCACTCCGTAGCGGAGGTCGAGGTTGCCGGTGGCGCGGCAGGTGGGCGCCCCGCAGCGCCCCGCCGAGAGCCCGTACTCGAACTGGTGCGCGGGGAGCAGCTCGCTGAGCACGCGGTACGTGCGGTTGAACTCCCGGACCTCGCCCAGCGGCCCGTACGCGACGAAGTCCACCGGGTTCTCCCCGTAGCGCACCGGCAGCGCGACGGCGAACCGGCCTCGACGGTCGGTCGAGTCCAAGGCGACCAGATCGCCGCCCCGGTATGCCTCGACCGTCCAACCGGGATCGAGCTGGCCGTCGTACCGGGTCGCGCCCAGCAGTGAGGGCCGCAGATACGGGGCGTTGGTGATGAAGAAGCCTCGCTGGGAGCGCATCTGGGGGCCGGTCGTGAACCCGTCGCCGATCCGCAGCTGCCTCACCCATCGTCCGTCCCGCCACACGCCCGTCCACGACCCCTCCCCCTGCGCGTGGCCGTCGCCGGTGGGGCCGACGCTCTGCACCCCGAGCCGCAACGAGCCGCCCAACGCGTCCGCGCCGAGTGCCAGCGAATAGGCCCCACCCCCGAGCGGCTGGTCGCCCGTGGCCAGGAACGAGTAGTCGGCTACCAGGCCGTCCCAGCGCGGGCGCTCGAGGCCGAACGAGCGCTCGACCGGGAGCCCGCTCGAGCGCTGGAGGAACGCCTCCCGCGCCGCCTCGCGCCGCAGCCGCTGGCCGATCGGCAGCTTGCCGGGATCTATCCACGTGACGGTCAGCTCCCCCCAATCGACGAGCAGCCGCGATTGGAACAGGTCGCTGAGCCGCGCAGCGCCGACGTACAGCTCGTTGTTCTTGAAGAGGCGATACATCGGCTCGACCCGCACGAATCGAAGCCCGAGCCTCATCGTGTCGCTACGCACATCGAGCAGCAACCGGCGACCTCCCGGGTTCAGGGTTGCCTCCAGCCGACCGTCGGGCGACAGCCGGTAGCCAGCCTCGCCCAGCTGGAGCAAGGCGGTCACGGGCACCAATGCCTCGGTACCGACGCGGTACGCCGACACGGTGCGGCTCGCGACCCGGCCCACTTGCAGCTCGACAAGGACCGGCTCGGGCTCGGAGTCCGGCGGCCCTCGGTCCGCGCGAAACGCCGGGGGCTCCTGGGCCGCGCCGCCCCGAGCCACGCCGGCCAGCGCGACGAGCAGCGCGAGCGCCACACCGACTGGGCGCCTCACGGCAGGCGCAGCTCCACCGAGTCGCGCACGGCGGAGGCCTGGAGCACCACTGCCGGGTCGAGGTCCTCACGATCCGTCACGAGCTCATAGCGCAGCCAGTAAAGACCGGGAGCGAGGCCAGCGACGGCGAGTGCGTAGCGGGGCTCCATCACGAAGTACACGGCGATCGGGGCGCTCAGCGTGCTCCGCACCTTGCCCGTCGAATCCACCAAGGTCGCTCGCACCGTGCCTACGTAAGCGGCCGTCAGCCGGCGTTCCAGGCGGCTCCACACCTCGACCGAGTCCCGGCGGATGCGCACGCGCAGGTTCGAGAGCGCCACCCCGGTCGCCACGGGCCCCTTGCGGTACGCCACACCGATGTTCGTATTCACCACCAGGTTCAGCTGCACGCGCACAGCCGCCGTGTCCCCGACGCCACCGATCGGCAGCCGGCCACCGCGCGCTGAGATGATCAAGCGGGCCCAGTACTCGCCGTCTGGGAGCCCCGCGGGCGGAGTGACCAGCAGTCGCACCGTCTGCCGCTCGAGTGATGCGATGGTGAGGCGCCGTGGGAATGCCTGGACCCACTCCGCCGCGGAGGGTAACATCGAGTCGGGGTGCTCCACCGTCCGGAGGGCGAAATGGCCCAGCGAATCGGTGACGGGATACCCGAACGCCGTCGAGATCGTGATCTCGGCAGGCTCGGGGTTCGGGTTGTAGAGCGTCACCGTGCCGTTGCGGCGCGCGTGGTCGATGTAGACGGCGTGCGGCGCGACCAGGACGCCCTGGCCGGCGAGGGGTGCGGCGCCGCCCAGCGCGACCACGAGCGAAACGAACCGGAGGCGGGGCATCAGAAGAACACCACGGTGAGGATGACCGTCCCTGTGTAGCTGCCGGCGCGCTGGTTGACGGCTGGGTTTACCCTGCCGCCCAGGAAGACGGACACTTTGGGGTTGGGGGTGTTTGGGAGAGTCAAGGTCTGCGACGTGCGCGGGTCCCACGTCACCGTCTCATTGCCGACCGACTGGGTCGGCGAGTATCCCGCGTCATCGGCGCCGAACACGACCGGCAGCGTGGCGCCTAGCGGACCTGTCATCACAGCCGGGAGGACAAACGTGAGCTGTACATCTCGGTTCTTCTTCCCCGACAGGTCGAACCGCCCGCTGTTCACAGCATCCGTCCGGGAGATGACTCTGGCGATGCCCTGGAAGACTAAGCCGAAGCCGAGGTCTCGGACGCCGGTCACGCCGTTCTGCTGCGCAGCCAATGGCAGCGCCGCGCCTAGCGCGAGCGAGAGGGTCGTCAGGGTAGCGCGCCCCGCCGCCTGGCTCACCGACGGGGTCACCGTTCCACCGACGAAGACGAACAGGTTGCCGGTCGCGCTGAGCGTGGCCCCGGTCGCTCCCGCGAACGAACCGATGCCCGAGCCGGCCGGGTCGTTGATCCCGTTGAAGCTACCCGTGAAGCTGATCGGGAGGTTGTTGAGACCGAAGGTCAGGTTCGCCGGGACTACAAACGAGAGGCTCACGCCGGCGCTGCCCTGCCCCGTGACGGTGAAGCGGCCCGCGCTGGCACTGCCAAGCGCGACCCCCTTGGGGACACCCGGGAATACCTGGCCGAAGTCCAAAGCACTGGCCGCCGTCACGACGATCGGCTGCTGCACGGCTGCCGTCACGTTGATGGTGGCGTTGTTCTGGGCCTGCGCGGCGGCGGCACCAGCAGCCACCAGGCCAAGCGCAAGCATCGTAACCCGCGTCGCTGTATACATTTGTTCTCACACGCTCCTATGGAGGTGGAACATACACTGTCACAACACCCTAAGGGAGCGCTGCGTGTTGCGCGCCCCACCACGCCATAAGAAAAGCAAGCCCTATGCCCGACGGCACAGATCGCGACAACTGTCAATCTTCGATACACCCCTGCGACCCGAAGGGAGGCCAATCTAGGGACAGGGTTTGCGCGCGCAATAGCGTGGGGACTGTCAAACAATACGACATAAGAGAGATACGGGGGACGCGGGACACTGTAGCTATAAAACATGGTGCAACAATTACTTACGACGATTGATCGGCTGGGTACGCAGCATGCTTTGTCACTGGGCGGGAGACACGTTCACTGATCCGAGGAGCATGACATGCCACACGACAGCCGATTCACCGCACCGAAGGGTATCCTCCTGGCCGCGCTCCTCGGGCTGGCCGCTCTGGCGGTACCCAGCGTCGCGACCAGCCAGGCACGTGGCACTTTGCAAGTCACCGCCACCGTGGTGAATACGCAGCCGGCCTTCGCGGGGCTCGCCGCCGCAACCGTGGCCGCAAACACGTGGGCGACGACTGGCAGGACCGTAACGAACGATGTCTCGACGGTGGCACAAGTTACGATCAGCCACGACGCCGCCGTCCCCTCGTCAGGGACTCAGCCGGCCGGCGCTCTCGTGGTTGAGATCGCTTACCAGAACTAGCGACGCGTTACGGCAGGCCCAGCCGCTGCTTGAGCTGAGGGGCGAACAGGGGCGCGGCGTGCTTGATCGGCACCGACAGCGCGAACCCTGAAGCCTGCGGCAGCCCCGCCCGGTGGATTGCGATGACCTCTCCGTTCGCGTTGAAGAGCGGACTTCCCGATGAGCCGCCGATTGTCATGCCGTCGAACTGAATCACGTCCTCCGTCGCTCGGGAGATGATCCCCGCGGTCATCGAGGTCCGTACCACCGCCGAGCGCAGACGCGCGAACCCGGAGCCTGCGGGATAGCCGATCAGCGCCGCCGGTTCCCCCTGGCGCGCCTTGGTTCCCCTCCAGTCGATCGCGCTAAGGTACGGCCCCTGGTAACCGCGGACCTTGATGACGGCGATGTCGCGCTCCTGTGAGGTGGCGATCACGTCGGCTCCGTGGGCCTGCGCCTGATCGGCCATGGTCACCCAGATCGTGTCGGGCCGGGCATGCTGGGAGTCCGCGACGACGTGCCAATTGGTCAGCATGTAGCCGTCGCCGGTGATCGCGAACCCCGTACCGCTGTAGTAGTCGCGCCCGAAGCTCACAGTGATGAGGCCGACGGCCCCCTGACTCTGCTGCGCGATGGTCGCGAAGTCGGTGGCGCGGATGGCCCGCAACTTCGCGTCCAGGCCCTGCGTCGTCTGCTCGGCCGCGGAGACGGCGCGCCGCAGGCTGTCGATCATCGCCTGCGAGGGTGCCCGCCGCTCGGCGGCGGCGAGTTCGTCGCGGAGCCGCTGCACCTCGCCCTGCGCCGCGATGCGGCGCTGCTCGCCGGCCTGCAACTGGGACGAGAGCGCGACCTGGGCGCGCTCCAGGGCGGCACGCAACTCGGCCGTGCGGGCTTGGGCCGACTCGAGCTGGGTCCGCAGACTCTCCACCAGCGCAGCGGGCGCCGCCGCCGCTCGGGCCGCCTCGAGCTCCCGGCGCAGCCGCTCGGTCTCGGCCCGCGCGGAGTCTTCCCCGGTGCGCCGCGCCTGATCCGTCTGGCGCACCTCCGAAGACAGCAACCAGTACACGCCGTACACTCCCCCCCCGAGGAGCAGCGCCAGGATCGCGAGGAACACGGTCAGCCAACGCAGCCGGCGCCCCTGATTCTTCCCGACTTCGGCGGCCACCGCTCTGAGGAACCCCGTCGACCCGCGCCGGCCCTGCTTGCGCTCTTCCCTCGCCTGCGCGATGGCGTCGGTGATCATCCGGCGGAGCGTCTTCTGACCGACGGGCGCCTGACGCCGCGCGGCCGGCAGCGTGGGAGCGGTACCGAGCCCTTCAACGATCAGCACGGGCCCACCCGCCCCCAGCATGATGCGATCCCCCAGGCGGATCGGCATGGACTCGGTGACCCGCTCGTCATTCACGAACGTGCCGTTGGTGCTGCTGAGGTC
>MNIR01000016.1:0-18307 GCA_001919865.1 Gemmatimonadetes bacterium 13_1_20CM_4_69_16
GCACGGAGTGGACCAACAGGAAGGGAGCACGGAGTGGACCAACAGGAAGGGATGCACGTTGTCTTCGTACAGCCCCCGCAGCAGCAGGCGGAACACGTCTCCCGATGGCTCGAACCAATTGATCCAGCGACGCGCCGCCTCGAAGCTGCGCGCCAGGCGCGGGATCAGGGTCGTCTCCTTGAAGCCCAGCCCCAGCGCGTAGGCCAGACCCCGGCCGTACGCAGTCACCGTGAAAGCGGGCGTTCCGTTCTCGTACCGCGCCAGCACGTGGGTCCCGGGAGTGACGGTGTATTCGGTGGACCACACCGTTTCCGAGTACAACTTGGGATCGCCCAGCGAGACGGTTTGCTCCTCCCCACGATTCAGGTAGCGCAGCGCCGGGTCGGCCGGGGAGGGCGTGGCGAAGCTGACGCGGAAGTTGGTGCGGCTGGTCGCTGCGCCGGTGATCCCGAAGAGCGGAAAGAACTTGTTGCCTTGCACCTGGGTTGCCAACACGACCCCACCCCGCTCCACGTAGGCGTACAGGGTCTCGCGCTCCGCCGGGCTCAGTTGTGTGTTGAGCAGGATGCCGCCGAGCAAGACGAGTGGCCGCCGGGTGGCCACTGCCACGTCCGACGTCGTCAGGAACGGAATGCCCAAGAGTTCCAGGCAGTCCCGCAGTGCGACCTGCTCCTGCAACGCGTCCCGGCTGGAGCCTACCTCGAGCACGGCCACGCCCCATTCCGGCGGCCCCATCGCGAGACGCTCCGGCACCGATCCTCCCGTGAGGGTCAGCCACAGCGCGCCCCACCCCAGTAACGGGGTCATTTCCACACCTGCGTCGCCACAGGGTTCTCGGCCAGGGCCTGGGTCACCAGGACGAGCCAAGCGGACGCAGCCACGCACGGGACCTGCGTCATTTCGTACTGCAATTCGTCCGAGGCACAGCGCAGGCCGCCGTTTGCCGCCTGCAGCGGCCTCAAGCCGGCGACGAGCGCGCGCGCGCGCTGGGCCTGGCCCATACGGAGATAGGCGAGCGCCGCGCCCAGGGTGCCCTCCGACCAGACCACGGCGATCTCGCGCCACTGCTTGCGCCGGTTGTCGTGAAAAAAGAACCGGCCGACCTCCGGGTCTTCGTAGACGAGCTGTTCGCCGTAGGGTCGATACCCGCTGGCGTCACCGTGCTTGCTGGCGTAGTAGCGGTCGATCGCGGCGAGCGCCCGCTGCGCCCTCGATGTGTCGCCGGCGGCGAGCAGAAACAGCGCGCCCCAGGAGGCACAATCCAGTGCCTTGTTCCGATCCGGGTCGCCGGGCGGCGCGAAGCCTTGGTTGAACTGACCCACAGAGTCGTTCCAGGCGCGTTGTAGCAAGCCGCGGCGTATACGCTCGGCCCGCGTCGGCCCAGCGCGGCTCGCGCGTCAAGCCGGCGAGCCGGCGCAGGAAGAACCACGCGCTGATGTTGTTCTCGGTGCTCACGGCGAGCATGGGCTCATCCCGGTACAGCTCGACGACTTCGTCCGTGCAGCCTTGGTCGCCGGCGCACACGGGCGCGTGCGTCAGGTAAAACACGAAGGCGTATCCCACCCACGCCACCGCCCCCGCCCGGACGATCGCGCTTTCGTGATCGGTTTCCTCAGGCCAATCATTCGCGGTGTTGTACCCGAACCAGAGACTGCCGTCGGGTCGGACCAGTCGGGCGAGCGCGTGCAGCGTGAACGCGGCGCGATCCCGGTCGCCGATGGTCAGGAAGGCGAGTGCGGCCACGGCGTCGTCGTAGGTGGCGGAGCGGTGGAAGCGCCGCGGGAATTCCGCCGGCGCCAGGTCATAGCTGATCACCAGGCGGCGGCGGGTCGGGTCGGGGTCGGGGACGAGACGATTGGGGATGATCTGTCCCAGGAGCCACGGCACGGTCGCGGATACCCAGCTCGGTCGAGCCCCGTCCGGCGTGGCCGGTCCCTGGGCAAGCAAGCCTCCGCGTGGCAGCAGCACGCCCACCACCAGGCACGAGGCGGAGCCGAAGCGCCGGAGACACATGGGGACCGGCGAAACCTAAGGCCGGTCAATCGTGCAGGCCACCGCCGCTATTGCCCCGGGCTCTTCGGCCCCTATCATGGGGAGCGAAAATGGCGGCGACATCGTGGTGCCTGATCCTCGCGGGCCTGAGCAGCGCCCGCCTCCTCGCCGCGCAGCTGCCGGGAGCCGAGGAGGCATTCCGGCGGGGGCGTTTCGCGGAGGCGCGCGCCGGTTACGAGCGGGTCCTCGGTTCCGATTCCCTCAACCAGCGCGCCCTATACCAGCTCGCGATCCTCGACAGCTGGGATGGGAAGCTCGACCGCTCCCTCGCGCGGTTCGCCAAGCTGCGCCGCCTCGAGCCCCGGGACCCGGACTTCATGGTCGCCCACGCTCGCACGCTCTCGTGGGCACGGCGGACTCGGGACGCGCTGGCGTTGTACGACTCCGTGCTGGCACGGACGCCCGGTCGGGCCGACGCCCTGGCGGGTCGCGCGCGGGTCACCGCGTGGAGCGGGGACCTCGATCGGGCGGAGCGCTATTGGCGCGCTGGGCTCGCCCTGCATCCCGATGACGCCGAGCTGCTGGTCGGGCTCGCCCAGACGCTGTATTGGAACGACCAGCCAGCCCTCGCCGAAGGCTACGTGACGCGAGCGCGCCGCCTCGCGCCGGGGGACAGCGCGGCGCAGGGTCTCGAGCGCGCCGTCCGCGCCGCGCTCCGGCCGGACATCGCAACTTCAGTGGACGGCGGCGGAGATACCGACCATAACGACTTCATCGCCCAGCAGGCGACGGTCACAGGGTGGCTCGCGCCGGCCCTGCGGGGAGTAGTGCGGGCGGGGTGGCGGCGCAGCACCGATCTGGCAGGCCATGGCTCGAGCTACGGCGGGGCCGGGATCCTGGTGGCCGCGCTCGGTCGCCGGGCGGAGCTGCGGGCGGGCGCGGGCGTGCGCCGCGTCAGTCCTGACAACGCAGCGGCGCGCACTCCGGCGACGGCGGAGGTCGGGCTGGGCGTGCGGCCTGGGCGGTACGTGGCGCTGAGCCTGTCGTATAGCCGCGCTCCCTTCGACGAAACGGCCGAGCTGATCCGCCGCGGCTTCATGCTCGATGCCACCGAGCTCGAGGTGGACATCGCGCCCGACCCGCGCTGGTCCTTCTCGGGCACGGCGGGGAGCACCTGGCTGTCGGATGGCAACCGGCGGCTGGACGCCCAAGGGGGCGTACTCGTGCGAGTGCTGTCGGGGCTGCAGGTCGGGCCGTTCGGCCGGGTGCTGGCGTATCGCGAGACCCCGTTTCGCGGCTACTTCGCGCCCAATCGCTTCTCGGTGCTGGAAGCGCGGATCGCGTACTCGTGGCAGCGTCGGGGCTGGGGCGTGCGGGCGGACGGCGGCCTCGGCTCCCAGCAGGTGTCCGACACCTCCGCCCACCAGGTCGCATGGCACGTCGGGCTGGCGCTGTCGCGCGGCTGGGGCCCGAACGGCGAGCTGGCCCTCGTGGGCTCGATTACGAACTCGGCGGGGGCTGCCTCGACCACCGGCACACGAACCGAGGCGTTTCGGTATCGGGCGCTGGGCCTACGATTCCGACAAGGGTTGTAGCGTAGAGCGCTTCAGGGAAGCTCTGTCTTGCCCTGCAACCGTTGCGTGGCGCCCTTGCCCAGCGCGCGCAGCAGGCGGACGGCCTGGCCTTGCTCCCGCGGCGGGAGCGCCCCGACGGCTCGCCGCATCGCGACCGCATGCGGCGGGAAGATCTGTTGGATCAGCCGGCGCCCCGCCGGCGTGAGGGCGAGCAGCGTCACCCGGCGGTCGGCGGAGCTAGGCCGCCGCCGCACGAGGCCCCGCTCGCACAGCTTGTCCACGACGTAGGTCGTGCTGCTCGACTCGACCAGGATGCGGCGCTGTACTTCGCACACCGGCAGCTCTCCCTTGTGGTAGAGCACTTCCAGGACTCCGAACTCGGTGGTGCCGAGTCCGAAACGGGCGATGCTGGCGCGCGAGTGCCGGTCCACCGCGTCAAATGCTCGCGCCAGGACGATCCACAGCTTGAGCGCGGTGGCGCCGGGGGAGGTCGGGGCGGTTGGTGAGCGTCGCATTCTGGCTCCAGGAACCTCGAGGCGGGGGAGTTTGTTGCCTGGTTTGTTCGATGTCAAGTATCTAGAATTCGAGTAATTGTTTTCCCCCCCGCTTCGGAGGTGGCAAGATGTTCGTAGATCTGGGGTTGCTGGCGTTGCGCCTGACGCTGGGAGCCGTGTTCCTGGCCCATGGCGCCCAGAAGGCGTTCGGCGCGTTTGGTGGCCCGGGCTTCGCGGGCGCCACCGGGTTCATCGGGAGCCTCGGGTTCCGGCCGGCTCGGCTGTGGGCGGGGCTCGCGGTGGGTGGGGAGCTGGTCGCCGGGGTGCTGTTCGTGGCGGGCCTGCTGACGCCGCTGGCGGGGCTGCTGGTGCTCGCCACCATGGCGGTCGCGATCGCCAAAGTGCACGGGCCCAAGGGGTTCTTCAATCAGAACGGCGGTTACGAGTACAACCTGTTCCTGATCGTCGCCGCCCTGGCAATGGTGGCGTTCGGGCCGGGGGCGTTGTCGCTCGACCACGTGCTGGGGCTGGGGCGGTAAGGTAGGGGCGCGGCATGCCGTGCCCCTACTAGATTCTCCCCTGCTCGTGACCGGACAGGGGATCTGGACCGCCTCGTTCCCAAGCTCGTCACTACGCTCAAGGATTACACCGGCGAGCAGTTCTTCGCGGACGCGGTCGCGGGTGTAATCGTTGGCATCGTCGCGCTGCCGCTCGCGATCGCGTTCGCGATCGCGAGCGGCGTCAGTCCCGAGCGCGGCGTGTTCACGGCGATCGTCGCCGGCTTCTTGATCTCGGCGCTGGGGGGCTCGCGCGTCCAGATCGGCGGGCCGACTGGCGCCTTCGTCGTGATCGTGTATGCCATCGTGCAACGCCACGGGGTGGAGGGGCTCGCGGCGGCGACCATGATGGCGGGCGTGATCCTGGTCATCTTCGGCGTCGTGCGCCTGGGCGGCGCGATCAAGTTCATTCCCTACCCGGTCACCATCGGGTTCACGAGCGGCATCGGGCTCATCATCTTCTCGAGCCAGGTGAAGGACTTCCTCGGCCTCCGCATGGGGGCGGTGCCGCCCGATTTCGTCGGGAAGTGGCGAGCCATCGGCGCCCACCTCGACACGGTCGATCCTTGGGCCCTGCTCGTCGGGCTGACGGCGCTCGCGATCATCGTGGGCTGGCCGCTCGTGAACCGCCGGGTGCCGAGCCCGTTCGTGGCGCTCATCGCCACCACGGCCATGGTGCAGCTGCTGCACTTCCCGGTGGAGACGATCGGGTCGCGCTTCGGCGTGATCAACGCGGCGCTGCCGGCGCCCGCTCTTCCGGCGGTAACGCCGCAGCAGCTCCCCGGGCTCATGGTGCCGGCGTTTACGATCGCCCTGCTCGGCGCGATCGAATCGCTCCTCTCGGCCGTCGTGGCCGACGGAATGATCGGAGGCCGGCACCGCTCGAACATGGAGCTGGTGGCGCAGGGGGTGGCGAACATCGTGGCGCCCCTGTTCGGCGGGATTCCCGCGACCGGCGCGATCGCGCGCACGGCGACCAACGTGAAGAACGGCGGCCGCACGCCCGTGGCGGGGATGGTGCACTCGGTCACGTTGCTCCTCATCGCGCTGTTCTTCGGTCGCTGGGCCGGGCTGATCCCGATGGCAACGCTCGCGGCGATCCTGGTGGTCGTCGCCTACGGCATGAGCGAGTGGCGCACCTTCAAGGCCGAGTTTCGCGCGCCTAAGAGCGACGTCGTGGTGCTGCTCACCACCTTCCTCTTGACGGTGCTCGTGGACCTCACCGTCGCGATCGAAGTGGGGATGGTGCTCGCCGCTTTCCTATTCATGCGCCGCATGGCGGAGGTCGTGAACATCAGCGTGCTGACGCACGAGTTTCGCGATCCGACGGACGACTTCGAGAACGACCCCAATGCCGTGCGACGCCGCGTGGTCCCGCCCGGGGTCGAGGTCTTCGAGATCACGGGTCCGTTCTTCTTCGGCGCGGCGGAGACGCTGCGGGACCGGCTCGGCGCCATTGCCGCCCATCCCAAGGTGCTCATCATCCGCCTGCGGCACGTGCCGGCGATCGACTCGACGGGCCTGCACGCGCTACGCGAGCTGGTAAAGCGAAGCCGCCGCGAGGGCACGCTGGTGCTGCTTTCGGACGTGCACGCCCAACCCGTGGTCGCGCTCGAGCGCTCGGGGCTGTACGACGAGCTCGGCGAGGAGAACGTCCACGGCAACATCGACGACGCCCTGAACCGCGCCCGCGAGCACCTCGGCCTGCCACCCCTGCCGCGGCCGGGGTTCGCGACGCCCACGGTGGCCCGGGAGAAGTAGGCCTCCGAGCCGCGGGTCCGTTGCGCCGGTGGTCCCCGCCGGGATAGCGTACGTGAACGATGAAGCAATGGCTCGAAACCCGAGAAGTGCTCGACCGTCTGGCGGAGCTGCGTCGGATCGGTCAGCGCGCCGCGCTCGCGACGGTGGTCCGCGTCCGCGGCTCGGCGTACCGGCACGAGGGCGCGAAGCTGCTCGTCGCCGAGGACGGCACCACCACCGGGAACGTGAGCGGCGGCTGCCTCGAGCAGGACGTGCGCGAGGTGGCGCTGCACGTCATCCGCACCGGACGGCCCGAGCTCCGCAACTATTGCTCGAGCGCGGACGAGATCGCGGCGTGGGACCTGGGCGTGGGATGTGAAGGGCAGGTGGACGTGTTTGTCGAGCCTGCGCTCGAGCCGCGACCGCGCGAGCGGGCGCTGCTCGACGAGCGACGCCCGTTCGCGGTGTGCAGTGTGATGCCGGCGACGGGGGAAACGGGAAAGGGGAGGCTCATCGTCACGCCCGATGCCGTCGCGGGCGATCTGGGATCGCTCGACCTGAATCGGGCCATGACGGCGTGGGCCCGCGCGCTGCTCGGCACGGAGCAGTCCGGTCTCCACGAGATCGCCAGCCACTCGATCTTCTGCGACGTGTTCCTGCCCCCGCCGCAGCTGGCGCTGTGCGGCGCCGGCGACGACGCCCGCCCGCTCGCGCGCCTCGCGGCGGAGGTGGGATTTCGGGTGATCGTCGTGGACCGCCGCCCCGGTTTCCTCACGGCGGAGCGGTTCCCGACCGCGGCCGGGCTGGTCGAGAGCGACGGCGCCGGCCTGGCCAGGCGGGCGCCGCTCGACGCGGGGACTTATGCCGTCGTGATGACGCACAACTTCGCGGATGACCAGGCGTATCTCCGGGCGCTCGTCGGGATGCCCGTCGCCTACATCGGCATGCTCGGCCCGCGGCAGCGCACCGAGCGGCTCGTTCGCAATCTGAGCGCCGCTGCGCCGCTCGACGAGGCGCGGATCTACGGACCCGTCGGCCTCGACATCGGCACCGACGGTGCCGAACAGGTGGCGTTGGCCGTGATCGCCGAGATTCTCGCGGTCCGCTCGGGGCGCCGGGCGGACTCGCTGCGCGAGCGCCAGGCGTCGATCCATGCTCCGACCGAGTGACCCGCTCGGCGTCGCCGGAGTGCTGCTGGCCGCGGGTGCGTCGCGCCGTATGGGGCCCGGGCGCAACAAGATGCTGCTCAAGCTCGAAGGAGAGGCGCTCGTGCGGCGCGCCGCGCGACGAGCGCTCGCGGCCGGGCTCTCGCCCGTGGTCGTGGTGCTCGGCCACGAGTCCGACCGGGCCATGTCTGAGCTGGCGGGGCTCGCATGCGAGGTCGTCGTGAACCCCGATTTCACCGGCCCGACGAGCGGCTCGCTGCACAAGGGTCTCGAGCAGCTCGGCCCCGACGTTGGGGCGGCCGTCGTGCTGCTCGCCGACATGGTGCTCGTCACCCAGCAGATGCTCGCGGGCCTCGTCGCGGCGGCGCGCGGCAGCCCCGCGCCGCTCGTGGTGTCGCGCTATGGGGACGTCACTGCCCCGCCACTCCTGTTCCGCCGCGCGCTGTTCGGTGAGCTGCTCGCGTGGAGCGGTGAAGGCTGTGGCAAGACCGTGGTGCAGGGGCATCGGGACGAGGCGCTGTTCCTGGACTGGCCGGCTGAGGTCCTGGCCGATGTCGATACGCCGGAGGACTTCGCGGCGGCCACGGCGCGACTCAACCCGCGCTAAGCACCGGGTAGCCGCGCCTCCCACTCCTCCAGCGATCGAGGCCAGTCCTCCTGCAACAGGCGTGAGAGCGCCCGATCCGCCAGCACCCGCCCACCCGTCTGGCACGTCGCGCAATAGTTCACCTCGTTCTCGGCGTAGCGGATTCGCTGGACGGGCGAACCGCACACGGGGCAGGGCTTGCGGTACCGACCGTGTACGGCCATGCCCTCTCGAAACGCGGTGACGCCCTCGGGGAAGTCGTCTCCCGTCGCGGCGCGCAGCCGCTCGATCCACGCGACCAACGTGTCCCGCGTGGCGTGATGCAGTCGCTCGATTTCCTGTTCGCTGAGTTGTGTCGTGAGCTTGAGCGGGGACAGCCGCGCGGCGTGGAGGATCTCGTCGGAATAGGCGTTCCCGATGCCGGAAAACAGGCGCGGATCGGTGAGCGCCCGCTTGAGTGTGTGGGACTCGCGCGTCAGGGCCCCCCGGAACGCGGCGAGGTCGGCCGCGAGCACGTCGATGCCGCCGGGGTCGTGTGCGGCGAGGCCCGCCGCGCCGCGCGCGAGATAGAGCGACGCGCGATGCTTGCTACCTGCCTCGGTGAGGAGCAAGGTCCCGGCGGGAAAATCGAACGCCGCGAGCCCCAACCGCGCGGGGATCGGGGCACCGGGTGGTTTCCACCGCAGCCGGCCCGCGATCATGAGATGCAGGATGGCGAAGTAGTCAGCGTCGAAGCCGAAGATGATTCGCTTCCCGAGCCGCCCGAGGCTCCGCACCGTGCGGCCGGCGAGCTCCTCGGGACGGGGGTCGACCGATCGGAGCAGGAATGGACTCGCGATGCGCAGCCGCTCCAGCCGCTCTCCCACCACGCGCGATTGCAGCGCCTCCAGGTACACCACGATGTCGGGGAGCTCGGGCATGGGGTCGTCCCGGGGGAACGGCATAGGATCGCAGCGGGGGAACCAGCCCACCAGGCCCCTGCTCCCTCACTGCGCCACGGGCGCTTAGCTTGCAGGTCCACATGACCGCCACCCTGACCGAGAGCCCCGCACTCCCCCAGCGCATCGGGGGACTGGCGACGCTCGCGCGCAACCTGGGCTGGAGCTGGAACCACGATGCTCGCGCCCTGTACCGCTCGATCGACCCGACCCTGTGGCGCCTGACGCGCCACAACCCGTTCGCCCTGCTACGGCGGGTGGACCCAGCGAGGCTGGCGGCGTGCGCCGCCGATCCCGACTTCCTGCGGCGCTACGATGCTCTGATGGAGCGGGCCGCGCGGGAGGCGTCGAACGCGGGCACCTGGTTCGCCACGACCTATCCGGACCTGACTGGGAGCGCGGTCGCCTACTTCTGCGCCGAGTTCGGGCTCCACACTTCCGTGCCGATCTACTCGGGCGGCCTCGGGATCCTGGCGGGGGATCAGTGCAAGGCGGCGTCCGACCTCGGTGTGCCGCTGGTCGGCGTCGGGCTGCTCTACACGCGGGGCTATTTCGACCAACGCCTCCGGCTGGACGGCTGGCAGGAGGATGCCGACGAGCGATTCGACGTGTCGCTTACACCGCTCGAACGCGTGCTGGGCCCCGGGGGCGTTCCCTCGGTGATCACCGTGCAGACCGGCGGCCGCGCGGTGTGTGTGGGCGCGTGGCGCGTGATGGTCGGGCGCGTGCCGGTGTACCTGCTCGACACGGACTTGGAGCAGAACGATCCCGCCGACCGGGAGCTGTCGCACCGGCTGTATGGCGGGGGGCATGACCTCCGGATGCGGCAGGAGTGGATCCTGGGTGTGGGCGGCGTGCGCGTGCTGCGGGCGTTGGGCCTCGCGCCCGCCACGTGGCACGCCAACGAAGGACACGCCGCGTTCATGCTGCTCGAGCGCGTACGCGAGCTGGTGGCGCAGGGAACCGCGTTCGATGATGCCATCCGTCGTGTCCGGGCAACCAGCATATTCACGACACACACCCCTGTGCCCGCCGGCCACGACGCGTTCTCACTGGAACAAGTCGTGGCCTGCACGGGCCCGATCTGGGAGGAGATGGGGGTGAGCCGGGATGCCGTGCTGCGGCTGGGCCACCATCCGGTCCGCGATCACGGCCAGTTCCACATGCCTGTCCTCGCAATCCGGCTGTCGCAGCAGGTGAACGGTGTGGCGCGCCGCCACGGAGAGGAATCGCGGCGCATCTGGGCCGGCCTCTGGCCGGGCCGGGACCCCGCCCGCGTCCCGATCCGTCACGTGACGAACGGCGTGCACCTCGCCACCTGGATGTCCCATCGCATGACCGACTTGCTCAACGCCCACCTCGGCCCCGATTGGCCCGACCGGGTGGACGAGCCGGGATTCTGGGACTCGGTCCTCGGTCTCGAGAACGCCGCCGTGTGGGCGACGCATCGGGAGCTGAAGGGGACGTTGCTGCGGGCGATCCGGGACGATGCCCGGCGGCGCTGGGCCGACCAGTGGAAAGAGGCGCTGCACCTGGTCGGCGCCGGAACGCTGCTCGAGGAACGGGCGTTGACCATCGGGTTCGCCCGCCGGTTCGCGACCTACAAGCGGGCGTCGCTGATCTTCCGCGATCTCGACCGGTTACAGCGGCTGCTGGCCAATCCGTGGCGACCGGTCCAACTTGTCTTCTCCGGGAAGGCCCACCCGGCCGACGAGCCGGGCAAGCAGATGCTCAAGAGCGTGTACGCGGCCACGCGCGAAGCCCGGTTCGAGGGCCGGATCGGCTTCCTGGAAGACTACGAGATGCACCTCGCGCACGACCTGGTGCAGGGCGTCGATCTGTGGCTCAACGTGCCGCGCGCGCCACTCGAGGCGTCGGGGACCAGCGGCATGAAGGCTGCGCTGAACGGAGTCCCCCAGCTCGGCACCCTGGACGGATGGTGGGCGGAAGGATACGATGGCCGCAACGGCTGGGCCATTCCCGCCGCCCCGGATGGTGCGGACGTCGACGCGGCCGACGCCGAACAGCTGTATCGCCTGCTCGAAGAGGAAGTGGTGCCACTGTTCTACGAGCGCGACGCGCGCGGCGTGCCGCTCGGGTGGGTGGACAAAATGAAGCACGCGCTGCGCGTAGCCGGGGGGCATTTCACCGCCCGGCGCATGGTGCAGCAATACGTGACCGACTACTACGTCCCCGCGATACAGGGTCAGCTGGCGGGAGACGATCCGCCGGCCGCGTGAGCGCGGCCGCTGACTGAAAGGAAGCAGGCAACGACCACCCGAGCGCCGAAGCCCGTCCGTACCCGCGCGCGGACCCACCCCAAGGCGGGCCCGGTCGCGGCGCCGCGCGCGCCCACCCCCGCCGCGGAGCGGATCGGGGTAGTCCACCTGACGGCCGAGTACTGGCCGTTCGCCCGCACCGGCGGACTGGGGGAGGCCGTGAGCGGCTTGGCCTCGTTTCAGGCGGCCGCGGGCATGCCCACGACCGTTGTGCTGCCGCTGTACCGCCAGGTGCGGGCGACCGCGCCTTCGCTGGAGCGGGCGGGCCCGCCGTTCACGGTCACGCTCGGCGACCGGACCGAGACCGCGTGGCTCTACCGGGTGCAGGACAGCTCCGGCCCGCAGGTCTTCTTCATCGAGCACCCTGACTTCTTTGATCGCGCCGGGATCTACGGCGACGACGCCGGCGACTATCCCGACAACGCGTTGCGGTTCGCTTTCTTCTGCGCGGCCGCGCTGACCGTCCTGCCGCAGGTCGCACCGGAGGCGCAAGTACTGCACGCGCACGACTGGCACACCGGCCTGGCGCCGGCCTACCTGCGGACCGTTTTCGCCGCTGAGCCGCTCCACCGCCGGCTGGGCACCGTGCTTTCGGTGCACAACGCGGGATTCCAGGGGCACTTTCCTCCGGAGACGATGGTCGCCCTGGGCCTGCCCGCTGACTTGTACAACCCGCGCGTGTTCGAGTGGTACGGTCGGATGAACATCCTCAAGGGCGGACTGACGTTCGCGGATATGGCCGTCACCGTCAGTCCAACCCACGCGCGCGAGCTGCTGACGCCGGAAGGCGGGTTCGGCCTCCAGGAGAAGTTCATCGAGCTAGGCGACCGGGTCGCGGGGATCCTCAACGGGATCGACGCGGAAGCCTGGAACCCCGAGACCGACCCCCACATCCCGGCGAACTACAACATCGACGATCTCGCCGGCAAGCGGCGCTGCAAGGCGGCGCTGCAGCGCGCCTACGGGTTGGCGCCGGGCGCCCATACGCCGCTGTTCGGCATGAGTGCGCGCCTGGTGTCCCAGAAGGGGCTGGATATCGTCCTCGGCGCCGACCTGCTTGGTACGTCGGACGCCCAGTTCATATTTCTCGGCTCCGGCGAGCACCGCTACCACGCGGCGCTGACCGAGCTCGCCGCCGCGAACCCCGAGCGCGTCGCGGTCGAGTTTGCGTTCACCGATCATCTGGAGCACGGGCTGCTCGCCGGCGCGGACCTGCTGCTCATGCCGTCGCTGTACGAGCCGTGCGGGCTCACTCAGATGCGGGCACAGCGCTACGGCGCCATCCCGGTCGCGCGTCGGGTGGGCGGTCTGCACGACAGCATCGCGGATGGGGAAGCGGGTTTTCTGTTCAACGCGTACGAGCCTGCCGCACTGGAGCAGGCGGTGGAGCGGGCGCTCGAGCGCTATGGCGACCGGGCCGCTTGGCGGTCGATGATGCGGCACGCGATGGCGCAGCAGTTCGGGTGGGACGGGTCAGCCGCCCGCTACCTGGACGTCTACCGGCGCGCGCTCGCCGTCCGCGCCACGGCGGGCTGACCGCGCGCGATGGATTTCGTTCTCACGCTGCACAGTCATCTGCCGTACGTGCTGCATCACGGACGGTGGCCGCACGGCAGCGACTGGCTGTGCGAAGCCGCCGTCGATACCTACCTTCCGCTGCTCGAGCAGCTGCAGGGCCTGGCCCTCGAGGGCACGGCCGCGCCGGTGACGATCGGCTTCACGCCCGTGCTGGCGAACCAGCTCGCGAGCCCCACCTTCGCGCAGGAGCTCGAGGCCTTCTTCGACCAGCGTGAGGCCGCGTGCAAAGAGGCGCCGGCCTCGCTCGCCGCGACGCGTGACAGCGCGCTCCTGCCCCTGGTGGAGTTCTGGCAGTCCCGGTTTGGCCGCCTCCGAAGTCTGTTTCACTCGGTGGACTCGAACATCCTGGCCGCCTTCCGTCGCCTCCAGGACGGCGGACAGTTGGAGATCATCGGCTCGGCGGCGACGCACGGCTATCTCCCGTTGCTCGCCCGTGACGAGAGCATCCGACTGCAGCTGGTGGTGGGACGGAACGAGCACCGGCGCCTGTTCGGCCGCGATCCGGTGGGTTGCTGGCTGCCGGAGTGCGCCTATCGACCGCGCGTCGGGCGGCGCCCCGGCATCGACGAGCAGCTGGCGTCCGCGGGCTTCCGATATTTCTTCACCGACGCGCACCTCGCACAGGCGGGGACGCCGCTCGGGACGCACTATGAGGTCACCCTGGGCGCGGAGCGGTTCGACGCGGAGCGGCACGACGGCCCGTCGAAACCGACGGGCGCGCCGGTGCGCTCGCCTTACCGGGCCTATCGCGTGACGCCGCCCCGCGCGAAACGGAGCGTGGCGGCGCTGGTGCGGGATCCTCGCTCCTCGATGCAGGTGTGGAGCCGGCATCACGGGTACCCAGGCGACGAGTGGTACCTCGAATTCCACAAAATCCGCTGGCCTGGCGGCCTCAAACTGTGGCGGGTCACCGGACCCGACGTCGATCTCGGGGCGAAGCGGGCCTACGAGCCGAGCGCCGCACACGGCCGGGTCGGAGAGCATGCGCGCCATTTCGCGCAGTTGCTCGCCGGCATCGCCGCAGAGCATCGCACCGGGGTCGTCGTGGCGCCGTTCGATACGGAGCTGTTTGGGCACTGGTGGTTCGAGGGAGTGGACTTCTTGGCCGGGGTGTATCGCGAGCTGCGCCACCAGCCCGGCGTGCGGCCGGTTGCCGCCTCGCGCCACCTGACGGACCATCCGGCGCGCACGGCGCTGCGCCTCGCGGAAGGCTCCTGGGGCGTGAACGGCGATCATACGATGTGGCTGAACGACCGCACCGCGTGGACCTGGCCCCGCCTGCGGGCTCTGGAGGGTGCGTTCTGGAAAGCGGCTCCCGCGGCCCTCGCGTCCCCTGGTACCCGGCCGGCGCTCGCGCAGGCGGCACGCGAGCTGCTGCTGGCGCAGGCCTCCGACTGGCAGTTCATGATCTCCACCGGAGCGGTCCCGGACTACGCCGAGCGTCGCTTCAAACTGCATTGCGACGACGCCGAACGGCTGATCGCCGCCGTGACCTCCGGTTCGTCGGGCGGCGGGGGCGAGGGGAGCGCCGCGTTGGCGGCGGAGCTCGAGCGTCGCGACGACTTGTTCCCGAACGTGCTCGAGGCCGTCGCGGAGGTGCTGGGGGCTTGAGCATCCGATCGGTCGTGATCCACGGACACTTCTATCAACCGCCGCGCGAGGACCCGTGGCTGGGCGAAGTCGCGGCTGAGCCGTCTGCCGCGCCGTTCCACGACTGGAACGAGCGCATCGAACAGGAGTGTTACCGCGCGGTCGTCGCGGCGCGGTTGTACGCCCCCGACGGCCGTATCGCGCGCATCGTCAACACCCTCGCGTCGATCAGCTTCAACTTCGGCCCGACCCTGCTCGACTGGTTGGAGCGCGAGGCGCCCGACACCTATCGCGCCGTGCTCGAGGCCGACCGCTCGAGTCGCGCGCGCCATGAGGGGCACGGCAACGCGATCGCCATGCCCTACCACCACGCGATCCTCCCGCTCGCCTCCCACCGCGACAAGGTCACCGAGGTGCGCTGGGGCATCGCGGACTTCCGCCGCCGCTTCGGTCGCGAGCCCGTGGGCATGTGGCTCCCCGAGACGGCCGTCGATCCGGAGACTCTGGACGTCCTCGCTGCGGAGGGCATGCGCTTCACCATCCTCGCCCCTCACCAGGTGGAGCACGCCCCGGTGGGCGGGTCCCCCGCGTGGTACCGGACGCCGGGCGGCCGGTCCATCGCGCTGTTCGTGTACGACGGCGGCATCTCCCACGACGTCGCCTTTGGGCCGCTGCTCAAAGACGCAGCCGCCTGGCAGAAGCGGCTGATGGCGACTCCCAAGGGCGCCAGCGCGCCGCAGCTCGTGGCGGTCGCGACCGACGGCGAGACGTACGGCCACCACCACCGCTTCGGCGAAGTAGCACTCGCGTGGCTGCTGGGGGAGCTCGAGCGGAGACGCGACGTGCGGGTCGAGAACTTCACCGCCTTCCTTGCGCGGCACCCGCCCGAGCAGGACGTGAAGCTGGTGGCGCCCACGTCCTGGAGCTGCGCGCACGGGGTGGAGCGCTGGCGCGCGGACTGCGGCTGCCGGATGGCGCCGGAGCGGCCGACGCATCAGCGCTGGCGCGCGCCGCTGCGCGAGGCGCTCGACTGGCTCGCCGGCGAGCTGCACAGTCGCTACGAGCGCGAGGGCAGCGAGCTGTTCACCGACCCGTGGGGCGCCCGCGATGCCTACGGGACCGTGGTCGGCTCGGACGAGGCGAGCATCGCGCGGTTTGCGGCGGAGCGGATGCGTCGGCCGGACGACCTCGCCGCGCGGGTACGCGCCCGGGAGCTGCTCGAGCTCGAGCGCAACGCCCTGCGAATGTTCACGTCATGCGGCTGGTTCTTCGACGACATCGCCGGGATCGAAACGGTGCAGATCCTCCGCTACGCGGCGCGGGCGATCGAGCTGGCGGGCGCGGACGCGCCGCGGCTCGAGGCCGGAGTGCTGGAGCGGCTGGCGCGCGCGCACAGCAACGACCCGGAAGCCGGGACCGGGCGCGACGTCTATCTGCAGCGGGTCAAGCGGCGCGTCCCGGCGGAGTCGGGGAGAGGGCGTGCCAACTCAAACGGCGGGGCTCCCGGGGCGGACCCTGCCCGAGCGCTGCTTCGTGCAGTGACCGCGCTCGAGCAGGATTACTCGACAGGTGCGATCGCGGCAGTCACCGAGCTGGCCGAACGCGCGCAACGCGACGGCAGTCCGGTTCCGTTCGATGTCCAAACCGTCTTCTACCGGATCCGCGCCGCGTCCCCGGCCGACCGGGCCGCCCAGCTCGCCCCCGTGGCATGGCGGCTCGGCTTCACCGCTGGGGACGGGGGTGGCGGCGCGGGCGGGGGGGACGACTAGCTGGACCCGCTGCGCTTCGCCTTCGGGGTTCACTTCCACCAGCCGGTGGGAAACTTCGACCACGTGTTCGAGCAGCACGTGCGCGACGTGTACCGTCCGCTCCTCGAGCGGCTGGCCGAGCGGGAGTTCTTCCCCATCGCGATCCACCTCTCGGGGCCGCTGCTCGAGTGGCTCGAGGAGCACGAGTCCGGGTTGCTCGACCGGATCGCCCGGCTCGCGGAGGGGAGCCGCCTGGAGTTGTTGCTTTCAGGGTTCTACGAGCCCGTGCTGGCCGCCCTCCCTCGGGAGGACCGGGTCGAGCAGATCCACTGGATGCGCCAGGCGATCAAGCGCCGGTTCGGCGTAGAGGCGACCGGGCTGTGGCTCACGGAGCGGGTGTGGGAGCCCGAGCTAGCGGCGGATCTGGCGCAGGCGGGCGTACGCTACGCGCTCGTGGACGATCGCCACTTCCTGGTGTCCGGCTTCGAGCGTGAGCGGCTGCACGCCCCGTTCTGGACCGAGAGTGACGGACAGCGCGTCGCGCTGTTTCCGATCGACGAGCGGCTGCGCTACCTGATCCCCTTCCAACCGCCCGCGGGCACCGCCGCCTACCTGCGCGAGCTGCGGGCACGGGGGGCACGCCTCGCCGTGTTCGTCGATGACGGCGAGAAGTTCGGCGGCTGGCCGGGCACGAAGGAATGGGTGTACGACCGCGGCTGGCTGACCCAGTTTCTGGACGCGATGGGCGCGCTGATCGCCGCGGGCGAGATCCGACTCACCACGCTGGCGACAGCGCTCGCCGAGGTCCCGAGCGGCGGGCTCGCCTACCTGCCGACGGCCTCATACCGCGAGATGGAGGGTTGGGCGCTGCCGCCGGACGCCGCCAGCAGGCTGGCGCGCCTCGAGCAAGACCTCGGGGCCGAGCGGCTCGCCGGCCCCGATGGCGCGCTGGTGCGCGGGGCGCACTGGCGGAACTTCTTCGTGCGCTACCCCGAGTCCAACCGAATGCATAAGAAGATGCAGGCCCTCTCTGCGCTGTGCCGGCGGCCGGCAGGAGGGGGTGGTGGCGGCGGCCCTACGCCGGCCCGCCGGGCCATCGGCCGCGCGCAATGCAACGACGCCTACTGGCACGGTGTGTTCGGGGGGCTCTACCTGCCGCATCTGCGGCACGCGATCTGGCACAACCTCGCGCTGGCGGAGGGCGAGTTGAGGCGCGGTGAGCCGCTCGCCGCGGAGCGGCTCGACCTGGACGGTGACGGCTTCGATGAGATCTGGATCCATTCGGCCGCGTTCTCAAGCATCATCAGCCCGCGGCGCGGCGGCGCAATCGAAGAGTACACGCGGTTCGACGCCGGGCTCAACTACGTCGACGTGTTGACGCGACGGCCCGAAGCCTATCACGAGCTCGCGCTGCAGGACGCCGAGCACGCGACCGCGGAGGCAAGTGATGGCGCACCCAGCATTCACGATATCGAGAAACGCGTGCGCCTCGAGCGACGGCCGCCGGTCGATCGCGAAGCGCGGGCGATGTGCGTGGACCGAATACTGCCCGGCGACCTGACGCTCGACAGCTACGCGAGCGGCGACTACGAGCCGGTCGTCTCGTGGGCGGCCGTGCCGCTCGAGCCGCAGATCCGGACGGCCGCCGGCGCTGTGGAGGTGACCTGCCGGGCGCCCGGACTCGAGAAGCGGCTCCGCTTCGAGCCGGGTGGCGGTCTGACCGTCTCGTACCGCTGGGACCCGGCGGCGTATCCCGCGGACGCGCACTTCGCGCCGGAGAGCTCGCTGGCTCACCCGCTCGAGCCGCGGTATGCGCCACAGGCCGAGGTGTGGTCGTTCCCGGTCGCCACCGTCTCGAAATCGGAGCGGGGGTTGGAAGAGACGGTGCAGGGACAGTCGCTCACGCCCCGCTGGCCGGTGGCGCGGGCCGAGGCACGAATCGAGTTCTCGTGGACCCGGTGATCGCGAAGGGCACCTGCTTCCCTTTGTTCGCCTACGAGGTGGCGTACGCGATCGACCTCGATGAGGCGGAGCGGCGGGTCGTCGCCGGCACCGAGCGACAGAC
>MNIR01000016.1:18371-44378 GCA_001919865.1 Gemmatimonadetes bacterium 13_1_20CM_4_69_16
GCCGACGCTGGCCCACGAACTGTGGGGCAACGAGCGTCTGCTGGCGGACTCGCGCCGGCACGTGGAGGAGTTGCTCCGTTCCCTGGGCGAGGCGGCGGTACGCCCGCGCATCGCGGATTTCGTGGAGGACTACTCCATCTTCCAAATCGAGGCGTTCACCGCCCCGTGCGAGGCAGCGGCTCTGTGGACGGAGTATGCCCAAACGGTCGCGCAGATCCTGCGGGCCGAGCCCCGCGTGCTGTCGCAGCAGGAGATCAACGACGCGACCACGCTGCGGCTCTCGTTCGGGCCCAACGACGCCACGATCATCGACACGGATGCGGCGCTGCTGTTCGACCCCGAGGGGGACGACGTGCGTGCGGTGATGGAGTTCGCCAACACCCAGCTGCTCGAGATGCGCTTCCTCGACCAGCAACTCGACGACACCCTGGAACGGGCCTATGAGGCGTTGGTGCGGCGTCCGATGCGATTAGCGGCGCTCGGCCAGTGGGGACCCGACCTGCGCCGGCTCGCCCGGTTGCAGCTGGACAGCGCGATCCTGTTCGAGCAGGTGACCAACGCGCTCAAGCTGGTGGGCGATCAGTATTTGGCGCGGGTTTACGCGTTCGCGTCCAGCCGCTTCCACCTCGCCCAGTGGGACGCGAGCATCACCCGCAAGCTGCAGACGCTAGACGGCATCTACGCCAAGATGGCCGATCGTGCCGCGAGCCGCCGCATGGAACTGCTCGAGTGGATCATCATCATCCTCATCGCCGCGTCGATCATGATCTCGGTCGTCACGCTCACGCCGCACTAGGTCTCTAAGCCACCGCCTCTGCGAGCCTGGCCCCGAGGGGCTCGACCGCCTCAGCAGCGACCACCGGTACCACCACGAGCGACGTCGGCAGGTGGTTGAGCAGCCGCTCGGTCACGC
This sequence comes from Gemmatimonadetes bacterium 13_1_20CM_4_69_16, assembly GCA_001919865.1. GTDB lineage: Bacteria > Gemmatimonadota > Gemmatimonadetes > Gemmatimonadales > GWC2-71-9 > 20CM-4-69-16. The sequence goes on from MNIR01000016.1 coordinate 19,285, forward strand.
TGCCCACGAGCACTCGCGTTGCCCACCCCTTGCCGTGCGACCCCATAACCAGCAGGTCGGCTCGCCATTCCGCCGTTTCGCGCAGGATGGTTTCCACGGCCCCCCCGTACCGCACCATCTTCTCGACGCCCCGCGTCTGGAGCGCCGACCAGATGTCGCGCTTCAGGAGCTCTTCCGACATCGCGTAGTACTCGCTGGAATTATAGGCGACGGGCGCCTCGGGAACGACTGGCAGTGGCTCGAACACGCTCAACGCGCGCAGCTCCGCTGCCACGTTGAGGCTGGTGCTCCCGCCGAGCCAACGTCCCAGGGTGGAGTGGTGCTTCCCGCCCAGCACGACGATCTCTGCGTCGACCTCCGCCACCGCCTGCTTCAACGCCATGGCCGGGGCGCCGAGGCGCACGATCATCTCGTCCAGCGTCTTGGGCGGAACCCGACCGGATAGCGCTGCGGTGACACGGCCGCGCGCCTGTTCCACGATGGCGCGGCGGTAGGCGGCCACTTCGGGCACCTCGAACGCCGCGAGCACATCACGCGTTGCGTGGACCAGTCGACAGCCGGCGCCCGCCTGCTCCGCCACACGGCACGCGAACGCTGCGGCTCCAGCCGCCTCCGGTGAGGCGTCCACTCCGACCACGAAAGGCTTCCATGACATGTGACCACCTCCTGATGCGAACCAAGGTCGCGCGGGTGGTGTGAAGCGATCCTGAAGCTGGCGACAGGGGTCGTTCACCAAGAGAACGCAAGAAACCTTCATGCTGCCTCACCGTGACCTTCATGAAGCCTGACCAGATTTCGCACGACTCACATACACGGTCACTTACAAGGAGCAGGGATGAACTCAAGGGTTCTGGGGAGCGGCCTACTCGCGCTCACGCTGATTGGCGCCGCCAGCGCGCGCTTCGGGGGCGAGCTGCGCACCGAGCGGATCGACTTCGGCGCCGTGGCCCACGCGGCCCGCCCCTTCTACGAAGCAACGCTGACCCCGGCGTCCGCTGCCTCCGTGAAGGAGTTCCGCATCCCGATCCGCGACGCGAAGCTCGAAATCGCCAGTGGCGTGACGTACAACGGCTGGAGCTTTGGCGGCACGGTGCCCGGTCCCGTAATACGGGTCCGTGAGGGAGATCTCGTACGGATTCTGCTCGTCAACGAAGCGTCGATGCCGCACTCGATCGATTTTCACGCGGCGCGCATTCCGATGAACAAGGCATTCCGCACGATTGTCCCGCACGACTCGCTGTCCTTCGAGTTCGTCGCCCGTGACCCAGGCGCCTATCTCGTGCACTGCGGAACGCCGCCGGTCCTGCTTCACCTGATGCAGGGGATGTACCTGCCGATCATCGTGGACCCGAGGCACGGTTGGCCGGGCAAGGCGGACAAGGAATTCGTCATCGTCCAGAGCGAGTTCTACGTGCAAGGCGGCGACAGCGCACTGCCGGGTCAGCCCAACTGGACCCAAGCCCTCGGACGCCAGGCGAGCTACGTGGTGTTCAACGGGCGTGCGTTCCAGTACCAGGAGCACCCCCTGGAAGTCGCGGTGGGCGATCGCGTCCGGCTGTTCGTCGTGAACGCCGGCCCGAGCTTCTCGAGCGGTTTCCACGTTGTGGGGGCGGTGTTCGACAAGGTGTATCCCGACGGCGAGCCGGGGCACGCGTTGGCGCACGTGCAAACGTGGGGGATTCCGGCGGGTGGTGGGGCGGTGTTCGAGACGGTGTTCGACAAGGACGGCAGCGGCGAGGGGGTGTACGCGTTCGTAACGCACTCGTTCGCCGACGCCGCCAAAGGGGCGGTCGGGTTGATCCGGGTCGGGGCGCCGCCGCAGGTCGCAGCGATGGCACAATAAGGAGCGGAGCGCGGCGCCTGAGATCGCTCAGGCGCCGCTCCGCTTCACCGCGTGCGCCGCGTCACCTTCCATTGACCCGTCTGAGAGTCACCGGTGCCGCTCCCACGCGTCGTGTAACTGCCCCCGATCGTGTCTCCGTCGAGGCGGCCCTCGAACGTGGTGCTGAGCTGAGCGCCGGTCTCAGGATCCGCGTAGGGCGCGAGCCTCCCAGTCACGCGACCCCCCGCCACCCGCACGAAGCTGATGGTCAACACCGCGCTCTGCGGCTGCGTCCCAGCGGCGCCCGTCGGTCCTTGGCGGTCCAACGCCTGGAGCGGACGGCCCAAGCCGTGGGGAATCATGATCACATCGCCGAAGGCGCTGTCGCCGGTGGCGGAGAGCGTGAACGAGATGCTGCCGCTCCGGCCTGTGACGGCGCTCGAGTACGAGCCCTCCCACCGACCCGCGAGGGCGGCTACGTCGCGGGCTGTACCGGCCAGCGGGACGGGCGGCGGGGGGGTGGGTGTACACGTCGTCAGGCCCGCGAGCATCGGGATCAGGATGGGTATTCGAGAATTCATCGCGAGCTCCGATCAAGTGGGTTAGGAAGAGATACGCACGGTAGGCTCCGCCTGATGCCTCAGACGCGCGGACGACGCGATTGGTTGCACGCAAGCTTCCTTCCTACGGGGTTCACCGCTGCTTCACCGGCTCCACGCCACGCTTCAGGCTCACCGGGGGGGATCATGAGAGTCGCCGAACTGATGCATTCCGACCTCAGGACGATCAGCGCCGACGCCACGGTCGCGGACGCCGTCACGGCACTCGCCCAGTCCGGGGTGTCTGCGTTCCCGGTGCTCGACCGCTTCGGGCGGGCGGGCGTGATTTCGCAGACCGACATCGTTGGCGCCGTGGCGACCGCCAGGGTCTAGCCGGGTCGCGGCCGTGTCCCCCCGCACTGCGGTTCGCTGGCTCGCGCGGGCCACCAGCCTGGTCAGCATCGTGCTGCTTGGCCTGTTTGCGCTCGATGGCAGCCTCACGTGGCAGGCGCTGGGGCATGGGACGTGGCTCGGCCTCTTGTTCTTCCCGGTCGGCGTCGTGTGCGGACTGCTCCTGGCCTGGTGGCGCGAGCGCCCCGGCGCGCTGATGCCCGCCGGCAGTCTCCTCGCGTTCTACGCCTGGCAGTGGAGCGTCCGCGGATCCCTACCGCACGGGTTCGCGTTCATCGCCTTCACGCTTCCGGCGGTGGGGTTCTGGGCGGCGGGGCCCCGGCGCCCCGCGGGATAGCGGCCGCGGAGCTCAGCCTCAGCGGCTTGAGCCGCGCTCAGATCGGCACGGTTAGTACGGCGCACGGAGCCCGCGCGAGCAAGCGCGCGGCGACGCTCCCCGTTTCCTGTCCGTTGCTGGGGCCGCCGCGGTGGTGGCCGAAGACCAGCAGCTCGATCCCCACGTCGCGCACGACATTCAGGATCTCCGCGACGGGATCTCCCTCGCGGACGATCACCGGCTCGGCGGAGACAAGTGTGGCGGTGCCGGTTCCGCCGGTCGCGCTACGGCGCCCGTGCGGCTCGGCAGCCGAGCCGAGTGACGCCAGGTGGAACGGGCTGCGTCGCTCGACCCGGACGGTGATTACCTTACCGCCCAGCAGCTCCCCAATAGTCGTGGCGGCGTCCGACACGTCAGCCGAGTCCGGACCGCCGTCGATGGCGGCGAGGATTGTCCCGAAGCCGGCCCCGCCGGGGGGCACGACGAGGCAGGGTACGCGGGCACGCCGCACGGTGCCTTCGAGCGTGTCGCGGGGGTCCCGCGGCAGGACGATCATGTCTGCACCTTCCCGCTCGGCGGCGCGCGCGATTTCGAGCGCCGGCACGCCGCCCGGGGACGCGCCCGGCACGGCGAGGCGGGCCAGCGCAGCGGTGGCCAGCCGGGTAGCGGCGCATAGCGCCGACGCGTCCGACGCGTCCGCCTCGACGGCCGCGAGGATCTTGCGGAGTCGCATGTTCTCAGCGTAACCGTTCGGTGTTGAAGCGAGTCTGAACCTCGCGTGAGGAGATACCGCGTGCGGAGAAAACCAGCCCCCCAGCCCAGGCTACGCCGGGAGGGCGCCGGTGAAGGGGGGCGGGTGCGGGGCCGCTTCGAGAGCCTGCTCTCGGCCGGCGTGGCGATCTTCTCCGAGCATTCGCTGGAGCGGGTGCTGCAGCAGATCGTGGACTCGGCACGCGAGGTCGTGGGGGCGCGCTACGCGGCGCTCGGGGTGCTCGCGCCGGACCGCGCGACGTTGAGCCAGTTCGTCACCTCCGGCCTCTCCCAGGTCGAGCGCGAACGGATCGGCGACCTGCCCCGGGGCCGCGGTCTGCTGGGTCTCGTGATCAGCGAGCCGCGGCCGATCCGCTCCGCCGACATCAACCGGCACCCGCAGCGCTACGGGTTCCCGCCTCATCACCCCCCGATGCGGTCGTTCCTCGGAGTCCCGATCCGCAGCCGCGGCGAGGTGTTTGGTAATCTCTACCTGACCGAGAAGATCGGAGCGAAGGAGTTCGACGTGGAGGACGAGGCGATCACGGTACTGCTCGCGGCGCACGCGGCGGTCGCGGTCGAGAATGCGCGGCTGCACGACGAAAGCCAGCGGCTGGTGGGTCAGGTACAGACGATGCAACGCCAGCGGGACCTCTTCTTCGCCATGATGAATCACGAGCTGCGCAACGCCCTGACGGGCGTCTACGGCTGGGCGGAGCGCCTGGTGCGCGGCAAGTCGCCTGAGGCGACCGCGCGGGCCGCGCGTGAAGTGTACGAGGGCGCGGGGCAGACCATCACCCTGCTCAACAACTTCCTCGACCTCACCCGGCTCGACGCGGGAAAGGTCCGCCCGGTGTGGCGCGAAGTGGAGATCCCCGCGGCGGTCCAGCGCGCGATCGCAGCGATGCAGCCGGCCGCGGACACGAGACGGCTCCAACTCGCCATCGAATATGGCGACGGCACGATGACATTCCACACCGACCCGGTGCGGTTGGAGCAGATCCTCGTGAACCTGCTCTCCAACGCGGTGCGGCACAGCCCGGAAGGCGCCACGATCACAGTGCAGGTGGCAACGGCGGATTCGGCAGTCTCGTTCCGCGTGAGCGATCACGGACCCGGCATCCCGCTCGAGCTCCATGAGCGTATCTTCGAGCCGTTCGAGCGGTTCGACCCGCACTCAGGTCTGGGCACGGGGCTCGGGCTACCGGTGTCGCGCCGGCTGGCGGAGGTGCTCGGCGGGGCGCTTTCGGTCGAGAGCGCCGTGAACCGCGGCGCGACGTTCACCCTGGTGCTGCCGTTCGAGCCGCCCGCCTGAACATGAAGGTTCCTTCAGCGATTCTTTAGAGTCGGTTCAGCGTCATTCTCTTACTCTCCGACCCATGAAAATCCTTGTCGTGGAGGACGATCGCAAAGTCGCCGGCTTCATCGAACAGGGACTGCGCGAGGAAGGCTACGCGGTCGATGTCGCGCCCGATGGTGAAGAAGGGACGACGCTGGCGCACGTCTACGAGTACGACCTGGTCGTGCTCGACGTGATGCTGCCCAAGAAGAACGGCCTCCAGGTCGCGTCCGAGCTGCGCCGCGAAGGTCGCAAGACACCGATCTTGATGCTCACCGCACGCGACACGACGGAAGACGTGGTGCGTGGGCTCGACGCCGGCGCGGATGACTACCTCGCCAAGCCGTTCAAGTTCGACGAGTTGCTGGCACGCGTGCGCGCGTTGGTGCGGCGGGGGGCCGGAGGAGGTCATCCGGCGCACCGACCTGCTCGAGAAGGTGTGGGATCTGCACTTCGACCCCGAAAGCAACGTGGTCGACGTCCATGTGGGCAATCTCCGGCGCAAGCTCAAGGAGGCCTCGGAGCTCGAGCTGCTTCACACCGTGCGGGGAGTCGGGTTCCGGCTCCAGTCCCCGGATCGGGAAGAGGAGTGAGCCGGTCGCTGCGGCGGACGCTGGCGGTCCGGTTCGCGGCGACCATGAGTGCCGGGCTGCTGGTCGCGGCGGCAGCGGCGTACGCCGTGGCCGCCGGCCCCGCGGCCGGCATGCACCGTGAACTGCTGCTCGTGCTCGCGGGCGTGGTCCTGGCGGGGACGGGGGCCACGCTCGTCGGCGCGTGGTGGCTCGCCGGCTCGGCGGTCCGGCCGGTGTACGAGATCACGGAGCAGGCGACGCGCATCGCGCCCGGAACGCTGGACCAGCGAATCGCCGCTCACGTCGACACCGACGAGTACCGCGGCTTGGTTGCCGTGTTGAACCGCATGCTCGAGCGCCTCGACCAGGCGTTCCGCAACCAGCGCCGCCTCACGGCGGACGTGAGCCACGAGCTGCGCTCGCCACTCACGGCCTTGCGGGGCGAGATGGAAGTGGCGCTGCGCTCCGAGCGAAGCGCCCGCGACTACCAGCGGGTGTTGCACAGTGCTCTGGAGGAGATCGACCGCCTCACGGAGATGAGTGAGGACCTGCTGCTGATCACCCGTGCGGAGGCCCACGTGCTGCCGGCCCATCGCGTCCCGACCGACGTCGGCGCGATCGTCAACGGGGTAGTCGAAGCGCTGCAACCGCACATCGAGGAGCGCGAGCTGGCCGTGGACTGCCGCATTGCCGACGCGACGCGCGCCGTGGTGGACCCGGAACTCGTCACCCGCTTGTTGCAACAGCTGCTCGACAACGCCGTGAAGTTCACTCCCCCGGGCGGTCGGGTGCGCGTCGCGACCGCCCCGCTAAATGGGGATGGCGGCATCCAGATCGTGGTCGAGGATACAGGCCCGGGGCTTGACCCTGAGGTGCTCCCCCATGTCTTCGAGCCCTTCTTCCGCGCCGACCAGGCGAGGAGCCGCGGCACCGGTACTGGCCTCGGGTTGGCGATGGTCGAGGCCATTGCGCGGCTGCACGGCGGCAGCGCCCACGCCGCGAACGTCGTAACAGGTGGGACGGGTGCCCGGTTCGAGGTCGATCTCCCCGCAATGGCTCATTCCTGCACCCGGAGCGTGAGACCGCCGGGGAAGGGGGAAGGGGAAGAGTCGTGATGCGGTTCATCAAGTTGTATCCCCTTCCAGTGCTCGTGGGCGGAGGGCTCGTGGGAGGGCTCGCCGTTCGCTTCGTCTTCGGCGCTCCCCAGCTCGGACGGTGGGTCTTCCTGGCGACGTTGGTCGCGGGGGGCGGCAATCGAGCAGAAGCCCAGCGATCGGCCCCGTGATGCAGGAGGGGCTCGACGCGGCGGTGATTCTCAACGCACTCCGAGAGAGGCGAGAAGCCCGAGAGGCGCGTCAGTACTTCGCCTGCATGTAGGCCACACCCGGGGCCAGCGTGTCCCGCCAGGCTCGCTCGACCGCGGGGCTGAACTCGGGGTCGCTGCGCCCCACCGTCGCAATCAAGCTTTCGAGGAAGGGTCCGTACAGCGCGAGAGGGATGTCCAAGTCGCGGCGGCTGTGCCGCTCGGCGACCCGGGCGAGCACGCTTGGCTCCGCGCGCAGCTGGTTCGGGAAGATGAGCAGGAGGCTGAACGCGTGCCGCAGCAGCTTGTTCTGGCGCTGGAAGTCAGTGCCGGCAAACCGTGGCTTCGCCTCGGGACAGCGGGCGAAGAAATCATCGTAGAAGGCGCGGAAGAACCCGGAGTCGGCGCAGCACCGCTCGTAGCTCGCCTTCGCCATCGTCAGCGCCGCCTGAATCCTAGGCTTGCCGCCCGCCGGCCGGGTCATCGCTCACCGTCCCCTGTCACTGGCCCAAAGCTGACGCGGGAGCCGGGGGCCCGCCAGGGCGGGCCTTGCGGGGAGCATGAAGGTTTCCTGAACCGCTCTTTCAGCACCCTTCATCAACGTTGGCGAGTATGGACGCCATGACACGTGCGAATCGGACACGTAAGCTCCGCGGGGGATTGAAGTCCTCTGAAGGCTTCTTCATGGCGTCTTCACATCGGCAATGCCACGCCAGCCGCAAACTGTCTCAACCTTCGCACCGGGAGAGCTCATGTCGCGTCGAGCCGGGATCGTGGTCATCGTTTGCGCCCTGTTCACGGGCGCCGCACGCCCTGCCGTTGCGGACCGTGGCGCGGGAGATCGCGAACGAGCGGATGCGGCGAGGGCGCTCCGGGTCTACGCCACGCGCTACGTGCTGGCGAGCGCTCGCCTCACGCCCACCTACGCACGCCAGACCGGCCTGGCGTGCAGCGCCTGCCATACGCACTTCCCGGAGCTCACGCCCACGGGTCGGGCCTTCAAGCTCAACGGCTACGTGTTCCGGAGGAGTGAGTCCCTCGAGGGCAAGAGCCCCGAGGGGCAGCAGAGCCTGCTGCTCAACCTGGTGGCGCCGGTGTCCTTGATGTTCCAGACATCGTACACCAGCATCAAGAAGGCGCTGCCCGGCACGCAGAACGGGACGGTGCTGTTTCCCGACCAGCTGAGCCTCTTCACCGGGGGCGAGATCACCCCGCACGTGGGTGGTTTCCTGCAGGTCACGTTTGATCCACAGACCGGGCAGCTAGGCGTCGACAACGCGGACTTCCGCTTCGCGACCCATGTGAACCTCCTGTCCAAGCGCACGACGCTCGGCCTGAGCCTGAACAACAATCCCACGGTACAGGACGTCTGGAACAGCACGCCTGCCTGGGGTTTTCCGTACGGCAGCTCGGCCGTGGCTCCGACGCCGGGCGCGACCACGCTCGTGGACGGTGCGCTCGCGCAGCAAGCGGCGGGACTGACGGCGTATACGATGTGGAATGATCGAGTCTACGGGGAATTCGGCGCCTACCGCTCCGCGCCTCTCGGAATCCAGCGCCCGCTCGATTCGACCGCTACGGGTGTGATCAAAGGCGCCGCGCCGTACTGGCGCGTCGCGTTCCCGAACGTGTGGGGTCAGAACTATCTGTCGGTCGGGACCTACGGCATCGCGGCGAGCGTCTTCCCTGCCGGCGTCGTGGGGCCGACCAATCGATTCACCGATATCGCGGTGGACCTCGCGTACATGCATTCGTTCGGGTCGAACAGCTTCACGCTCGACGGGACCTGGATCCACGAGAAGCAGACCTGGAACGCCGGCGGCGCGGCGAACGCCACAAACACGCTGCGCACGTTCCGGATGGACGCCATGTACCACATCGGCACGCGGTACGCGTTCACGCTTGCGCCGTTCATCACGACCGGCACGAGCGACACCCTGCTCTACGCCCCGGCCCCCGTGGTGGGAAGTCGTACCGGCAGTCCCAAGAATGACGGCCTCATCGCCGAGGTCGACGTGATGCCCTGGCAGAACCTGCGGCTACAGTTCCAGTACGTGGCGTACAGTCGGTTCAACGGCAGCTCGAGCAATTACGACGGCTTCGGGCGCCGGGCGAGCGATAACAACACGCTGTACATCCTGACGTGGCTGCTGTACTAGCGACGAGCGGCGTCATCGTTTGAGAGAGGGTGAGCCTACATGCGACTGCCAACGAGCTTGATGACGGGAGTGCTGTTCCTCTGCGCGGTGGGCGCTCGAGCGCAGACCATGAAGGGCGGCAAGATCGATCCAGCCTGGCTCCGCGCTGATGCGGCGAGCAAGACCGCCGACTTCAAGCTCGTGGCGGGTCTCACCGACGCCAATGGTGGGATGAACTTCAACGGGTTCAGCCAGGGCGGCCTCGTCCTGACGGTTCCGCAGGCGTGGAACGTCCTGTTCCACTTCAAGAACGAGGACCCGAACTTGCCGCACTCGGTCGAAGTCATCGCCGAAACGCCGGCTGTTCCGGTCGGCCCCGTCACACCCGCGTTCGAACACGCTACGACCGGTCGACTCGAACAGGGCTTCCCATCCGGGCAGGGTGCCGATGTCCGTTTCGTGGCGGGGAAGAGTGGCTCCTTCCTGATCTTCTGCGCCGTGCCCGGGCACGGCGCCGCCGGGATGTGGATCCGCCTCGCCGTCTCGGGATCTGCTGAGAAGCCGACGCTCGCCACCACGCCCTGAGTAGCCACGTCGACTTGAGGACGCACCTTCCCCCCGCGGCGCCAACGCTCCGCCGGGGGATTCTCATTGACGTTTCATCGTCCCCTCATAGGGCTTGCGCTAGCATTGGGGCGGTCACTCAACGAGGGTGACCGGTGCGGGACAGCCCCCGAGGAGGGGCCGGCGCGAGGAGCGCCGCCGACGTATCGGTTCGGTCCCAAGCCACTGGCCGCACGTCCACCGGCACAATTCCGGTCGAAGGACAACGAAACCCAGTGGCAGTCAGGGCAGCAACGGACCAACGTCGCCCGGTCAAAACGACCCGGCGGAAGCGAACAGTCGGAATCAAATATCCTCAGGCCCCCGGGTCGCCACTGAGATTCGGGGGCCGCGTCTTTCCGTTATCTTGCACGGCGAGGAGGATCCTATGACTTGGAAGATTGCACTGGTCGCACTGGCGCTCGCGGTCCCGCTCGCCGCGCAGCAGTCCGACACCATGCACCATCCCATGATGGGCGCAGGCCCCGGAATGATGATGGACAACCCGATGATGGAGCGGATGGGGCCATCAATGATGAGACTGATGCTCAACACCCCACAACACCTGCTCGCTCGCAAGGACGCGCTCGGCCTCACCCCCGATCAGGTCGGCCGCCTTGCCGCGTTGCGGGACGGCGCGAAGACCGCGCGCGACGCCGCGCTGGCCGAAGCGGAAACGCACGTCAAGGAACTGGAGCAGGTAGCGAACGCCGCGAAGGCCGACACTGCGGCGCTCAAGACCCACTTTCAGGCGGCGCACAATGCGATGGGCAAAGCTCATTGGACCATGCTGGCATCGTCGGCGCAGGCGCGGGCGGTGCTCACCGACGCCCAGCGCGCCAAGGTGCAGATGTGGGCCGACTCAATGCAGGCGTGGATGCAGCAGCACCAGAGGATGATGAATCCCGCACGGCCGTGAGACGCGCCGAGGTCAGTCCGCCGGCACAGGTTTCTCGGGCGGACATTCGGTGGGTTACGTTACCGGCGTGCAGGGCCTGATGAGGGACACGCTCCTGTCCGATGGCCCGCCAATCCATGTGTTGGGGGCCGGTCCATCGGGGCTCGCCGCGGCGCTGACGGCGAACCGCGCGGGACGTCGGGTCATCGTCCACGAGCGGTCCTCGGAGGTGGGACATCGCTTCCACGATGACTTCCAGGGGCTGGAGAACTGGACCACCGACGGCGACGTGATCGACGAGCTCGCGGCACTGGGGATCGAGCCGACGTTCGATCATACGCCGATTCGCGAGACGGTGGTGTTCGATGCCCATCGCGTCCACACCTATCGGTCACCGCAGCCGTTCCTTTACCTGGTCCGCCGCGGCGCGGGCGAAGGCACGCTCGATTCGAGCCTCAAGGCGCAGGCGCTGGCCCGGGGGATCGAGATCCGCTTCGCGGAAGCGGGGCGACCGCTACCGGAGCGAGGCGTGGTCGCGCAGGGCCCGCGTGGCTCGGACGCGATCGCGGTCGGCTACATCTTCGCGACGCATGCAGCGGATGGTGCCTTCGGGGCCATGTCCGACGCCCTGGCCCCAAAGGGATACGCCTATCTGCTGATGACTCAGGGCCGAGGAACCGTCGCTTCATGCATGTTCGACGACTTCCACAACAGGAGCACGTACCTCGAGCGCACGGTCGCGTTCTTCCGCGAGAAGGTGGGTTTCGACATGCAGAACCCGCAGCGTTTTGGCGGCGTCGGGAGCGTCCGGGTACCGAAAACGGCCCGGCGTGGTGAACTATTGTTCGCCGGGGAGGCCGCCGGGTTTCAGGATGGGCTGTGGGGCTTTGGTATGCGCTACGCGATGCTATCGGGGAGCCTCGCGGCGCGGTCGCTCGTGAGTGGCCGGCTCGAGGACTACGATCGCCTGTGGGGAGAGCGCCTCGGGGGGCTGCTCCGCACCGGCATCGTAAACCGTTTCATCTACGGCAAGCTCGGCGCACTTGGCTACAGGGGGCTCGCGTGGTTGCTCGACCGCGCGTCCGATCCCAGGGCGCTGCTCGGCCGGCTGTACCGGCCGTCACTGCTCACGCGGCTGCTCTACCCGATGGCGCGCCAATCAATATGATGGTCGTCCTGATTTCGACTCACGCCGCTTACTTGTGCCGCTTGCTCACAGCCTGCTCAGGTGAAATCTCGTTTCCGTCTTGATCGACGTAGTGGATATCGAACGGGGCGTCGGAGCGCAGAAAGAACGAACACGGCCCGCCTACGCAGGTAAACTGGTGCACATGTTTTGAAGGGGCATAGGCGAAGCCCCCCGTACGCAAGTTCACCGCTGGCTCGCCCTTCATCTCGACCCGACCACTACCGCTAGCCATCATGAGTTGTTCGTTCGGCGTATGAAAGTGCCACGGCGCCTTGCATCCCCTGGTGCCCTTGACCATCAGCACGGATGCGGCCTTGGTGGGGTCACCCTGTTCGACTGCGGCGGTAATGCAATCAGGCAGATTCGGAATTTTCTGAAACTTGCCAGGTGCGGTGTTCTGAACGATTGGCTTGTCGTCCTGTTGTCCCGAAGCGGCTGGGACCAGCAGAGACAGCAAAGCGAATCCCGTCAATGCGATAATCTTGCAACGGATCCACATCGCCCAGCCTCCTTTCACTGACGTGACCCTCTGACGATGATGCTATCGTACACCCCTGACGGGGCGTGTGCAATTGGTCGCGCCGCTTCCCTGGGGTCTGGAATAGACATCGGCAATCCAGTCGAGCCAGCGCCGCCGGCGGGAGCTGACTCACCGCTGGCGCGGCTGGAACATCGCTCGCACGATGGCGGTGGCGTCCACGGCGATCAGCAGCCCGTCCGTCGGCAACGACTGCACGCCGACCACGATTCCGGCAGGCGGATTCCGGGCCGGCAGGAATTCCGCTCCCGCTGCGCGGATGCCCTCGAGGTCCCGCGGCGAATAGTTCACCACGTAGATCGTGAGCCGCGCGACATCGGCGGGCGTCGCGCCCGCGATCTTCAGGACGAATGCAAGGTTGGCGAATGCCTGCCGGGCCTGGGCACGCAGATCACCTGGGCCTACGAGCTGCCCGGTCGAGTCGAGGGCGACCTCGCCCGAGACGTATAGGGTCGCGCCCACCCGCACGGCGTGCGTAAAACCTGGCAGCGCAGCGAGCGTGCCCGGGTTGATATAGCGAGGTTGGCTCGGCTCGAGGCCGCCGGGCGGTCCGAACCTGCCTCCGCCGGCGCTCGGCGGTCCCACGCACGCGGCCAGGAATACAACTGCTGCTGCGGCGATCGTGCAGGTCCCGCGCATGACACACTCGCTCCCTTCGTTCAGTCCGAAACGCAAACGTTCAGTTCGAAACACAAACCAACCGCGGGACATTACCCGAAGCTACGGTGACGGCGTGCGGCTCGTTGAATGCCGCGCGTTCGACCGGGCGCGTTGTGGTCGACTTCAGCGTCGGCGCACGGCCCCCCGTATACCCCAGCATGAGCGCGCTGCCCGACCGGGACCAATCAGGCCAGGCAAGGGTGGGTGAGCCCGCACTCGTCGCGCGCGCGTTGGCGGGGGATCGCGTGGCGCTCGGTGCGCTGGTGGAGTGTTACGCGGGGTCGGTGCGCCGCGTGACACGCGCGATCCTCGGGAACGTGGCCGACGCCGAGGACGCCGCGCAGGATGGGGTTCTGACGGCGCTGATAAAGCTAGACCGCTATGATCCCAGTCGGCCGTTCGGCCCGTGGCTGCTGCGCATCGTGACGAACGCGGCGATCGACCGCCGCCGCCGGCGGACGGTGCGCGACGCCGGCGTCCTGAGGGACGACGTCGCGGCCGGCGGCCCGCTGCCGGACGCGGACACCGAGCGCCTGGCCCTGGGTGTGCGGCTCCGGGCCGCGCTGGATGAGCTGCCGGAGCATTACCGCTTGGCGGTCGTGCTGTTCGACGTCGAAGGCTATTCGCACGCAGAGATCGGCGACATCCTGGGTATGGCGCCGGGGACGGTGCGCTCGGCCGTGTTTCACGCGCGCCGAAAGCTGCGGGCGCTGCTGGACGACTTAAAGGAGGACTAGTGAGACAAGAGCCCACCTGGTCTCCCGACCATCCGGATCCCGCGCTCGGCGCGGCGCTATGGGCCGCGCTGAGCCCGCGGGACGATGGCGCGGCGTTCGTGGCGCGGGCGCTGGCGCGCGCCGCAGCCGCCGGCGTGGGGACGTGGCGTGCGGTACTGGGGCGCTGGAGTCGGCTCGCCGTGGCGGCCGCGGCCGTCGTTGCGCTGGCGTTCGCGGGGAGCTATCTCGCGGGTGCGGCGTTGCGGACGGGGGCAGGGGCCTCGTTCGACTCCGTGTGGGTGACATCCGCCACGGGGAGTGAGGCGGCGGCGGAGCTGCTGGCCACGCACCGCGCCCCCGATCCCAGCGCGCTGTTCACGTCGATGGTGGCGAACTGATGGAGGGCGGCATGCTCCAGCAATCGCGTTTCTGGGCGATAGTGGCGCTGTTCGCGACATTCGCGGCGGGCGGGCTGCTCGGGTGGGCGGTGGGGACGCGGGCCCACGGGGGCGGGCCGCGCGGTTGGGCGTCCCGAGGTGGAGGGCCGCCGGGACCCGATGGGATGGTTGGCTTCCTGAGCGAGCGGTTGGACCTCACGGCAGCACAGCGCGACTCGGTGCGGGCGATTCTGGAGCGACACCGCGCCGACTTGGAGAAAATCTGGCGGGAGGTGCATCCGCGCTTCGACTCGGTGCGCTCTGCGATGAGCGCGGAGATCAACGCCCAACTGACCCCGGCGCAACGGCCGCGCTACGCGGAGCTGGAGCGTCGGCTCGAGCGTCCGCCGCGGTTCGGCGGCGGTCCTCCCTGGGGGGGGAAGGCGAGGCCACGACCCTGAGAGGGTAGCTACTCCACGACCACGGGCTCGCGCTCCAGCCGGATCCCGAAGCGCTCGTGGACTGCCCGCTCGATGGATTCGGCCAGTGCGAGCAGTTCGGTCGTAGTGCCGCCGTGATTAACGAGGGCGAGCGCGTGGCGCGTCGAGATCCCCACCGCACCCAGCCGCTGTCCTTTCCGGAAGCCGGCGCGCTCGATGAGCCACGCCGCGGGCACCTTGACCCGCCCGTCGGCTGGGAACGTCGGGATGCTGTCGCCGCCTCCTGCGGCGCGCCACCGCCGGACCAGCTCGTGGAACGCCGCGACAGGGAGCAGGGGGTTCACGAAGAACGAGCCGACCGACCGCGTGTTCGGATCGGCGGGATCGAGCACCATCGATTTGCGGCGCCGCAGCTCGAGCACCGCGTTCCTCACCACGCTCACCGCGTCGGTGGGCTCGAGGCGCTCTAACTCGCCGGTGCGCCGGACCGCTTGCAGGAGCTCCGCGTACCGCACCTGCGGTAACGTGTCGCGTTGCAGGCGCAGCGTGACTTCGAGAACGACGTAGCCATCGCGGTCGCGGCCCTTGAAACGGCTGTTGCGGTACGCGAACTCGCACTGGTCGCGCGTGAACACGACCTCGGTCAGTCGGTCGCGCTCGAGACATCTCACCGACACGAGGGTGTCGGCGATTTCCTGGCCGTACGCGCCCACGTTCTGGATCGGAGTGGCACCCACGGTCCCGGGAATGCCGGCGAGGCATTCGATCCCGGTCCATCCCCGCTCGACCGCTTGGCGCACGAGCGCGTCCCACTCCACGCCCGCCCCGGCGGTCACCTCGACGCCCTGCGCCGTGTCGCGCAGTGCGACGCCGCCGATAGCCACCTTGAGCACGGCGCCTGGAAAACCGGCGTCGGCGACGACGAGGTTGCTGCCCCCACCGATGATCTGCACGCGCAGCCGTCGCTGACCCGCGAGGGTGAGTGCCTCGCGCAGCTCCGCCGCGGTCGCGCATGCGTGGAAATAGCGGGCCGGTCCACCCAACCCGAGGGTGGTGAATGGTGCGAGGGGCACCTGCTCGCGGAACAGCATGGTCATGGGCGTGGTTCGGCGGGATCAGAACATGAACCCGGCGCGCAGGTAGATCGCCGTACGTTCCGGGCTCCGCGCCGCCGCGATCGACAGGGTGTTGGCGCGGGTGTGGCGCCAGGCCAGCCAAAGCCCCCCGCCCGCGGCGCCGTGCCAGCGGTCCGACGCTTCGCCTGTGACCCAGACTCGACCGGCGTCGGCGAGCCCGAGCAGCCCGACGTCCCCAGCGGAGAATGCACCGACCCGCAGTCGTAGCTCGGCGTTCGCGTACGCCCCCGAGCTCCCGGCAAACCGCTGCTCTGCGTAGCCGCGAACCGTCGTCGCCCCGCCGACGTACACGGCGTCGTTGAACGGTGCGGTACCGCTCACCTGCGCCCCCCCCACGCGGAGTGCGAGAGTCCCGATCGGCGGGTCGCCAACCGACAGGTACGTGGACGCCTCGGCCGACACGATTCCGAACGACTCGACCACGTCCCACGCGGCCGGGTATCCCTGACCCGCGAGTCGGAGGTGGGCGCCGCGGGCCGGAGCCGCCGCCATGTCCCGCGTGTCAAGCTCGAGCACCGCACGCACTCCGAGCTCGCCAAAGTCCGCCGCACCGTAGTACGGCCCCGTGCTGGTAAGCAACGTGCTCGAGTCCGGGCGGGTGCGGACATAGCGCACCAGTGGCCCCAGCGCGAGGCGGAGTCGCGGCGCCAGCGGCACCACCACGGCGGGCGCGAGCAGAAACTGCCTTTGATGCACGCGGTACACGCTGTCGGGCTGCGAGGCGTCGCTCCGGTTGCCGAAGCCGTAGAATCGGATGAGCTCGAGCCCGGAGGAGAGCATCTCGATGGTGAGGATCGCCGGCGCCACCGGCCGCCGGAACTCACCCTCCACGGTCGCGCGGTAAGTGCGCGCGCTGGTCCCATACTCGGCGGTGGCGAGCAGGCGCGTGCTTGGAGGCAGAGCGCGGAACCCGTACCGCGTGTGGGCGAGCCCGGCGCCGAGGAGCAGCCCGACGTCTGGGGAGTAGCTCGCGCCGAAGAGCGGGACAGTCCGCGGGCGCCACTCCGACGGGGTCGCCTGCCCGGCAGACGACACGGGCGGCGCGAATCCCGCGGCTGTGACGGCCGCGAGCGCGAAGAGACGGCGGCGAGCGATTAGGGCGACGTTTGTCGCAGCTGTCGCAACACGAACTCGAGGATCCCCCCGTGCCGGTAGTACACGAGCTCCTGCGGCGTATCGATCCGCACGGTCGCGCGGAACTGCAGGGGCGATCCATCGGGCCGGTTGGCCTTAACTGGCAGCTCTTTCCCGCGCGGGAAACCCTCAGCCAGAACCTCGGCCAGGCCGGTGAGGTCGAAGGTTTCCTTCCCGGTGAGTCCCAGGGTGGCGGGGGTCTGATCGGTGAGGAACTGGAGAGGGAGGATGCCCATCCCTACGAGGTTGGAGCGGTGGATCCGCTCGTAGCTCTGGGCGATGACCGCGCGCACGCCGAGCAGCCGCGGCCCCTTCGCCGCCCAGTCGCGCGACGAGCCCGCGCCGTACTCTTTGCCGGCGATCACGAGCAGCGGCACGCGCTCCGCTTGGTATTTCACCGAGGCGTCGTAAATCGACATCTGCTCCCCGTCGGGGAGATGGACCGTGACGGGTCCCTCGGTGCCAGGGGCCAGCAGGTTCTTGAGACGCACGTTCGCGAACGTACCGCGCACCATCACCTCGTGGTTGCCGCGCCGCGAGCCGTAAGAGTTGAAGTCCTGCGGCTGGACGCCCCGGTCCACGAGATACTTCCCGGCCGGACTGGTCTTGCGGATGGAGCCCGCCGGCGAGATGTGGTCCGTCGTGATGCTGTCTCCGAGCAAGCACAGGACCCGCGCCGCCCGGATGTCCGCGATCGGCGCGGGCGCGGGCGGCATCCCGTCGAAGTAGGGCGCCCGACGGATATAGGTCGAGTCGGGCTCCCACGCGAACCGGTCCCCTGCGGGCACGGGAAGGCCGTTCCAGCGCGCGTCCCCCTGGAAGACCTCTCCGTACTCCTTGTGGAACATCGCGGACTTGATCGAGGAGCGGATGACGGCGTCCACTTCTTTGGCGGACGGCCAGACATCCCTGAGATACACGGGCTTGCCGTCCTTACCTGTGCCGAGCGGTGTCTGCTGCAGGTCCACGTCGATGCGGCCCGCGAGCGCGTACGCGACGACGAGCGGCGGCGAGGCGAGGTAGTTGGCGCGGACTTCCTGCTGGATGCGCCCCTCGAAGTTGCGGTTGCCCGACAGCACTGCGCAGACGACCAGCTCCCCCTCGGCGACTGCGGCGGACACCGGCTCGGGGAGCGGTCCCGAGTTGCCGATGCAGGTCGTGCAGCCGTAGCCGACGAGGTGGAACCGCAGCTGCTCGAGGTAGGGCATGAGCCCCGCCTGCTGCAAGTAGTCGGTCACCACCTTCGAGCCGGGAGCGAGGCTCGTCTTCACCCACGGCTGCGACTGGAGCCCCTTCTCGACGGCCTTCTTGGCGACGAGGCCCGCGGCGATCATCACCGACGGGTTCGACGTGTTGGTGCAACTCGTGATGGCGGCAATGACGACCGATCCGTGATGCAGCTTGCAGTCCACGCCCTCGAGCTTCAGGTCCACGTGCGTGCGGGCCGGCGGCGCGGCCACGGCCGTTCCCCCACCGAACGGTTGGCCGCCCTCGGCCTCCCAGTGGTTGCGCACGTCGGCCGGCGGCGCGATGGGCGAGGTCGGCTTGACCAGCGTGGGTAGCGCCGCCAAAAACGCCTTCCCTACTTCAGGCAGCGGCACGCGATCCTGCGGGCGCCGCGGCCCGGCGAGGCTGGGCTCGACCGTCGCAAGGTCGAGCGCCAGGGTGTCCGAGTAGACGGGCTCCGGCGCATCTGGAGAATGGAACAAGCCCTGCTCCTTCATGTACGCCTCGACGAGCTTCACCTGGTCCGGCGAGCGACCGGTGAACTCGAGGTAGCGCAGCGTCTCCTGATCCACCGGGAAGATGCCCACCGTGGCGCCGTATTCGGGGGCCATGTTGCCGATGGTCGCGCGGTCGGCGAGAGGCAGGGTGGCGATCCCCGGGCCGTAGAACTCGACGAACTTCCCCACCACCCCCTGCTTGCGCAGCATCTCGGTGACGGTGAGGACCAGGTCCGTGGCGGTAGCGCCTTCGGCGAGCTTGCCCGTGAGCCGAAAGCCCACGACTTGGGGGATGAGCATCGAGACCGGCTGACCCAGCATCGCGGCTTCGGCTTCGATACCGCCGACGCCCCACCCCAGCACGCCGAGGCCGTTGATCATCGTCGTGTGCGAGTCGGTGCCGACCAGCGTATCGGGGTAGGCCTGCGGCGTGCGCTCCCCCCCCGAGGTGGTGAAGACCACGCGCGCGAGGTACTCCAGGTTCACCTGGTGCACGATGCCGGTGTCGGGCGGCACGACGCGGAAACCCTGGAACGTCTGCTGCGCCCAGCGCAGCAGGGCGTAGCGCTCGCGGTTGCGCTGGAACTCGAGGTCGGCGTTCACCTGGAACGCGGTGCGGGTGCCGAACTCGTCCACGATCACCGAGTGATCGATCACTAGCTCTACCGGGAGTAGCGGGTTCACGTGCGTCGGGTCACCGCCCATCGCCCGCATCGCGTCGCGCATCGCGGCGAGGTCCACCACCGCCGGGACGCCGGTAAAGTCCTGCATCAGCACCCGCGCCGGCATGAAGGCGATCTCGTCGTCCGGCACTTTCTTCGGGTCCCAGCGCGCCAGCCGCTCGATCTCCGCGCCGCGCACCGTGCGCCCATCCTCCAGACGCAGCAGGTTCTCGAGCAGGATCCGGAGCGAATAGGGGAGGCGCCCAATAGCGAATCCGCGCTGCTCGAGCGTGCCTAGGCGGAAGATCTCGAAGCTGCGCCCGGCGACGGTCAGCCGCGCTCGCGTGCCGAAACTGTTCGACGTCGTCATTCGACCGCCCTCACGTCCACCACGAAGTACCCGGTTTCTCCGAAGCAGCTCGTCGGGATGCCCATGTGCTGTTGGTACGTGAGCGCGACGCGTTTGCCCATGGACTGGTTGATCCGCGCCGCCACCGAATCGTCCCGCACGGTGAAGTAGAACTTCTCCGACATGGTCCCCGGGATCGAAACGATGGCCAGCTCTCCCTCCCACGTCTTGCAGACCCAGCCCTTCTTGGAGAATTTCTGGACGTATCCGGCGCGCTCCCCCTTCGAGTAGCTCCAAGTCAAGGCGCTCCACGTATAGAGAGCGAAGAACACGATGGGCGCGAGCACGACGGCGGCGATGATGAGCTTGCGCCTGCGAGTCAGCGTGAAGGTCACGCGGGGGAATCTAGCGGGAAAGGGTCCCACTCAGTACTCCACCTCGTATTGCTCGGTCTTGTAGGGTATGAACCCCCGCTTCCGGTAGTTCGGCAGTGCGTGCGGGTGATCGAGCGTGCAAGTGTGAAGCCATACGCGCGCGGGACGCAGCGCCCACGCGTCGCGCACCGCGCACGAGAGCAGGTGCTTGCCAAGGCCGAGGCCGATCGCGGCTGGCGCCAGACCGAAGTACGCGATCTCGACCGAGTCGTCTTCCGCCACCCGGCGCAGC
Organism: Gemmatimonadetes bacterium 13_1_20CM_4_69_16; assembly: GCA_001919865.1. Taxonomy (GTDB): domain Bacteria; phylum Gemmatimonadota; class Gemmatimonadetes; order Gemmatimonadales; family GWC2-71-9; genus 20CM-4-69-16. The sequence goes on from MNIR01000016.1 coordinate 39,567, forward strand.
TCGTACCACCCCGCGAGCGCACCCTGGCGCGTCGCGACGTGCAGCGTGATCTCCGGGTTCGCCAGATGCGTCCGAATGTCGTCGTCCGTCCAGTCCCAGCGGTCGCGCCAGTGATAGGCTGCGCCCACGGTGCGGTAGCAGTCGCGGTACAGCGCGGGGGTCGGGCGCGCCACCCGCTCGAGCACGAGGTTGGGGAACTGACCTAAGGCGGACTTGAACTGGCCGGGGCTCGTCAGCTCGAGATATGTACGGGTGGCTTGCATGTAGGTAATTTTACGCCGTCCCGACACCACCAACAGCCATGACTTTCAACCGAATGGGGACGGTCCCCCTGCCGCTGGCCCTGCACCTCGCGAGCTACACGGTGCTCGGGCTGTTCTGCTTTTTCGCCGGCACCCTCAACCTGATCGACCCGGTCAAGATCCCGCACGGCATCCTGTTTCTAGTCGTGTGCGGCTTCAGCTGGGGCTACGTGTTCGGCATCCTGATGGCGCGCAAGGAAGTGGTGACGCTCGGCTTCCTCGCCAGCGCCGCCTGGCTGGTCGCCGCGCTCGCCGGCGCCGCCCGGTTCGGCTTCGACTGGCGGCTCACGGCGCTGCTCGTCGCGCTCGGCGCCTCCGGCTTGGTGGTGCTCGGGATCTACCGCAAGCGCATCCTCGAGCACTGACGGGGGGCGGAGAGGCGGCGGGGAGGCTCAGCCGATCGCCGTCGCCTCGACGTTCTCGGGGGCGGCCGGCAGCTCCACCACGAACTTCGCACCGCCCAGCTCGGAGTCCTCCAGCCAGATCTTACCACCCACCTCGGTCACGACCCGCTGGCAGATCGCGAGACCGAGGCCGGTGCCCTCGTCCGGGCCCTTGGTCGTGAAGAACGGATCGAAGATGCGACCGCGGATCTCCGGTGGGATGCCCGGTCCGGAGTCCTCGACCGTGAGCCGCACCCATCCCTCGCGCGCCTGCGTCGTCAGTTGAATGATGGACGGCTGGCGTCCCTTGATCACGTACTCGGCGTTGGTGACGAGGTTGATGACTACTTGCTGGAGCTCCTGTCCCAGGCCCAGCACCGGCGGCGCGGACTGGTCGAGCCCGGTGCGGAACTCGACGTTCTCCACGCGCAGCACTCGTTGCCGGATCTCCGCGACGTCGCGCACGAGGTCGTTGATCTGGACGCGGGTAGGCGTCGTGTCGGCCCGCCGCGCGAGGCGGAGCAGGCTCCGCACGATGCGCGCGGCGCGGTCCACCTCCCGGGCGATGGTCATCGCGGTGGTGTTGGTCTCCGGGTCCTTGCTGGCCCGGCCGAGCAGCTCCGCCTCCATGCGGATCGCGGCGAGCGGGTTGTTCACCTCGTGCGCCACGCCGCTCGCGATTTCGCCCACGGTGGCCAGCTTCTCGCGAGCGATCAGCTCGCGTTGCGCGCGCAGCTCGTCGGTGCGGTCGTAAAGCGCCAGGAGCAGGCTGTCGCGCCCGACCCCCGACAGCCCCGTGATGGTGCAGTCGCAGATGCGGCGGTCTCCCCCCGGCTGGGTGACCAGCACGCGGCCGCGCCACGGCTCCCCGATGCGCGGTCGCGCGAGGACGAGGTGGAGCGAGATCTCGCTGGGCGACAACCCGAGGGCCTCGAGGTGGAGGCCCAGCGCCTGCGATTCGGTGGCGATGCCGAAAAGCCGACACCCGGCCTGGTTGACTTGTAGGACGCGGCCCTGCCGGTCGACCAGCGCCAGCGGCAGCGGGCTCGAGTCCACCATGGCATGGGCCCGCTCCGCCGCCGCCCGCGCGCCGGTCACGGCCTCGGACAGCTCGAGCCCGCCCGCGATGTACGCCGCGACCGCCGCGAGGTACTGCAGATCGACGAGCCCGAACGCCGGGGGCGCGGGCTCCACTGCGTCCGGCTGGTCGTACCGCACCACCCCCACCGCCCCGACGACGCCGCTCGAGGTCTTGAGCGGCGCGATCATCGCGCCACGTGCGCTGCGCGCGGGGTTCAGCGCGACTTGGGCATCCGGCTCGGCGAGGAGGTTGTCCGTGAGCAACGGCTCACCGCTGCGCACCACGCGGCCGGTCGTGCTGGTCGTAAGCCCGATGTCGGCTCCGTCGAGCTCCACGCACTGACCGACCGTCGCCGCGATCCGCAAGGTATCGCCGTCCGGCTGTCGCAGTGCCACGAAGGCCCCTTGCGCCTCCACCAGGCTCACCACGCTCTGGAGCGTATAGCGCAGCAACAGATCGCGTTCCGGCGCGGCGAGCAGCCAACGCGACAGCTCGACCAGGAATGTCCCCAGCCGCCGCTCCCGCTCCAACGTGGCGCGCCGTGCCACCATTACCGCGAGGTGCGTCGCGATCTCCACGCCCGAGCGCAACGGCTCCGTGGGGACGCCCTCGGGAAGCCCCCGGAACGTCGCCTGCACGTGCTGACCCTCCGCGTCGTGGTAATCGGCGATGCAGGACTCGCCTGCCTGGGCGGCTGACCCCGCTTCCGCGGTTCCGGACTCGCTCAGTCCCTTGTAGACGAGCCGCACGTGCGCTCCCCCGGCCCAGTCGCTGAGGACTTCAGCGCTGGCTTGCCAGAAGGCCCGCGCCTGCTTCGCGCGGCCGGCTTCGATGAGCAGGCGCCGGATGGGACCGATCATCACTTCAAACTACGTCACGGAGGGACGTCGCGGGAACCCAAGCGCGTTCCCCAGATATGAACGCGACAGTTGCTTTGCTCGCCGACCCGCGCGCCGGCGATTCCGATAACCACGCTTCGCAAGGCCAGCAGCCCGACGCTGAGCTGCTGGACGCTTACTCCCGCGCCGTGACCGGCGCGGCCGAGAACGTCGGCCCTGCCGTGGTCAGCGTAGAAGTCCGACACCGCGTCGAGCGCGGGGGTCGCCCCGCCCGGGAGCTTCCCGGCCATGGCTCCGGATTCGTGTTTACTCCCGACGGCTTCATCCTTACGAACAGCCACGTTGTGCACGACGCCACGCGTATCGATGCGGCTTTCGCGGACGGGCGCCGGCTGCGGGCCGAGCTGGTCGGGGACGACCCGGATACGGACGTCGCTGTGATCCGCGTCGACCCGCCTTCCCTCGCCCTCGCCGAGCTCGGCGACTCGGGGGCGCTCCGGGTAGGGCAGCTGGTCATCGCCATCGGCAACCCGCTCGGATTCCAGAGTACGGTGACGGCCGGTGTGGTGAGCGCGCTGGGGCGCTCGTTCCGGTCGGTCACGGGGCGCCTCATAGACGACGTGATCCAGACCGACGCGGCGCTCAATCCCGGGAACTCTGGCGGGCCGCTCGTGGATTCGCGGGGCCGTGTCGTCGGCGTGAACACGGCGGTGATCCTGCCGGCTCAGGGGATCTGCTTCGCGGTGGGGATCAACACCGCTAAGTTCGTGACCGGCCAGCTCATCCGGCACGGCAAGATCCGGCGCGGCAAGATCGGCGTCGCAGGGCAGAACGTGCCGCTGTTGCGGCTCGCGGTGCGGGCACACGGCCTGGAAGCGAACAGCGGCGTGCTCGTGACGGGCGTCGACGAATCGAGCCCCGCCGGGCGTACCGGCCTCCGGCCGGGCGACATCATCGTAGGGTTCGATGACAAGCCCGTGACGGGCATCGACGACTTACATCGGCTGCTCGCGTCGGACCGGATCGGGATTCCGACGACGGTCGTCATTCTCCGGAAGGCCGACAAGCTGGAACTGGCGATTACGCCGGACGACGCACCGCCTGCTAGCTCCTGATCGCCCCCGGGAAGCGCGTCTGGTCCGGGACGAATCCAGGAAAGATCGCGGCGAGGTTCTGGGCGCCGAGGTGTCGTGCCAGAACCTCCGCGAACAGGTCTCGGAAGTCCGTCGTGACGGCCACGTCGCGGCCCTCGAACCGGTTCGCCGGGTCGAGTCCGGGCCACTTGCCGAGCACGCGGCCGCCGTTCACTGACCCGCCCATCACCAGCATCGCGGTGGCGTGCCCGTGGTCGGTGCCCGAGTTGCCGTTCTCCCGCACCGTGCGCCCGAACTCGGACATGGTGAGCACTACGACGTCCCGCAGCTTCTCTCCCAGGTCCTGCGCAAACGCGGTGAGCGCCTGGCCGAATTCGGCGAGCCGCGTGGCGAGCTGCCCTTCGCTCGACCCCTGGTTCACATGGGTGTCCCAGCCGGTCACGTCGGCGAATGCCACTTGCAGTCCGAGGTCGGCCTTGATGAGCTGGGCGATCTGCAGCAGCGCCCTGCCGAACCGACCGCGCGGGTAGTCGGCACCGCCTGCCGGCTGGTACTGCCCGGGGTCCACGTGTTTCAGCATCTGGACGGCTTGGAAGGCCTCCTGCGACGACGCCGAGAGCAGTCCCGTCGCCGAGCCCGCATACAGCTCTTCGAACGCGCGGGTGAGGCGGTCGCGGGCCGCCGGCTGGGGGGCCCGCAGGCCGAAGGCCTGGAGGTCATCGATCGCGAGCGACGGCGCCGTGCCGGCCAGGATGCGAGGCAATTGGGGCCCGAACGCGACCGCCCGGAACGGCGTGTCCTGGTGCTCCTGGTCGTGCTGACAATAGCGATTGAGCCAGCCGTCCGGTGTTGCCTTGCTCCCGGGGGTGCCCGACTCCATGTAGTCCTGGGCGTCGAAGTGGCTGCGGCTGGAGTCGGGGGACCCGATGGCGTGGATGGCGGCGAGACTCTTGTTGTCCCACAGCGGCTTCAGGGCCGCGAGGCGCGGATGCAGGCCGAAGTAGCCGTCCAGGTCGACCACGTCCTCCTGCGGCACGGCGATGCGCGGCCGCTCGCGGTAGTACAAGGGATCGCCATGCGGCACGATCATGTTGAGCCCGTCCACGGCGCCGC
>MNIR01000061.1 GCA_001919865.1 Gemmatimonadetes bacterium 13_1_20CM_4_69_16
GTCCGCCATAGCTGGTGACCGTGAGGGTGCCACCCGTCTGAGCCCAGGCCCGACGTCCGCCGATGGCGACGGCCGCCGCCGTGGCACCGGCGGCGGCGGTCCGCAGGAAGCTTCGGCGATCGACATATGAGTGGCGCCCGCTACGAGCCGAATTGGCCATCGGCGTCGCGCCTCCGTTTGGTGGACAACTTTGACGGTTCGACCGGTGAAGTTCCCGTATCTTGTCCTGCCGGTGGGGGCGCGTCAAGCGACGGACCAGCCGGCCCACGCTAACGTGGTCGGCTGCTCGACGGGAAGATCGCCGGGCTTGGCACTCTTGAAGAGCGGGTCGAAATAGACCGCGGCCCGCCTCATCTGCTGTCCCGAGTTAAAGCCACCCGATCTCCGGCACAGCGTGGCGATGGAGGTTCTCGAGCAGCATCACGACCTCGAGCAGGTGCGCGCGTTTGCTCGACCACGCACGGACTGAATAGATCTACACGAGCATTCGACCGCCGCAGCTTAAACGCGCCGTCTCGTTCTACGAGGAGCAGGCGACGCGAATGCTCGTCGAGCGCAACGAAAGTCGAACCACGATTCAGGCGCGCATTGGGGGGATCGCGAACCCGCGGGGGCGATTCCTGTTTTAGGAACTTTCGAAGTTCCTCAAACATGGAGCGAAAAACACCAACAAAGACAATTTGGTGGCCCCAACCGGGCGCGTTCGAACTTACAGAATTCAAGTCCACGATCGTATTGCTCGCTGATTGGGTGCCTGGGCCGGCCGGTGGCCCCCCAGCCGGGGCGAGGCGTCTTGAGTCTCGGTGTGGTACCACCCTCGCAACAGGAACCAAATGTGACGTTGACGTGACGTTGATTATCTTCGCTTCCCATTCAGACCGGGAAGTGACCCGCGACGTAGTGGCGGCCGCCAATATCGTGCAGCTGTGGCTCGGTCGCCGCGTCGGTGCACACGGCTGGCCGGCCCCTTGCCTCGTACACCGGACAACGCGGCGCGAACCGGCAGCCACTCACGGGCCGCTCGAAATCAAATGGTTCCCAAGCGCCTGTCCGCGTGTTCAGCGGAGCGTGCGAGGCCTCCTTGCTTTGTCCTTCCACAAGCGCAGACCATAAGAGATGGGTGTACGGGTGGCGAGCCGCGCGGGCGATACGGTCCGCGAGCCCCATTTCCACAATCTTCCCGAGGTACATCACCGCCACCCGGCGGCTGATGAGCTGCACCACCTCGAGGTCGTGAGAGATGAAGAGATAGGAAAGGCCGAGTTGTCTCTGCAGATCGCGGAGCAGGTTCACTACCTGAGCCTGGATCGAAACGTCCAGCGCGCTCGTCGGCTCATCGGCAACGATGAAGTGCGCCCCCACCGCCAGGGCACGCGCGATGCCCACGCGACGCTTTTCGCCACCGGCGAGTTCCCGCGGGAAGTTCGACAGTTTGCTCGCCTTCAGATTCACCTGCTCCAGCAGCTCGCCGATCCTTCGCGCCACCTCGCCATCACTCAGCCGATGGTGCGTGGTGATCGCCTCCGCGAGGATGGCCCGGACCCGCATCTTGGGATTGAGCGCCGCGTCCAGGTCCTGGAAGATCATCTGCATCTGGCTGCGCAGCGGCCGCAGCTCTCGCGCGGACATCGCGGTGATGTCGTGCCCGTCGAAGACGATCCGGCCTGACGTCGCCGGTGTCAGCCGGAGAATGGCCCGGCCGATGGTCGTCTTGCCGCAGCCCGATTCGCCGACGAGCCCCACGGTCTCGTGTTCCTCGAGACAGAAGCTCACTCCGTCCACGGCCGGGATGAACCGCTCTCGCGATCGAAGGGCAGGAAAGATGCCCGCGCGCTGGCGGTAGTGTTTTCGCAGATTGGTGACTTCGAGGATCATGCGCGACGCAGGGGTTCCGGGTCGGGGCTCAATCACCGTACAGCCAGCAGCGCACGTGATGGCCCGGTGTCAGCTCCTTCAACGCCGGCTCGTGGCGCGCGCAAGCGTCCCGGATGTCCTCCGTCACACGGTTGCATCGGGCGTAAAACCGGCACCCCCGGGGCACATCGATCGGATCCGGCACCTCGCCCTCGATGGCGGGAAGCCCGCCCTTCTCCTCCACGTTCTGCGCGCTCGGTCTGGACGCGAGCAGCGCCGCCGTATACGGATGTTTGAGGCCGAATCGCGCGCCAAGAATCTCGGGCGCCGGCCCGTACTCCACCACCGTCCCGCCGTACATCACGGCCACGTCGTCGGCAAGCCGCGAGACGACCCTGATATCGTGACTGATCAGCAGCGTCGCGATTCCGAGTTCCGACTTGAGCTCGGCCAGCAGACCTACGATCGTGGATTGGATCGTGGCGTCCAACCCGGTGGTCGGCTCGTCCGCAATGAGGAGGGCCGGCTCGGACGAGAGCGCCATCGCGATCATGGCCCGCTGACACATGCCGCCCGACAGGCCGTACGGATAATTGTCGAACCGCAGGCGCGGGGAATCCATTTTGACCCGTTCGAGCCAGTAGAGGGAGCGCTCCTTGGCCTCCCTCGGATGTTTCGTCGGCGTGTGCAGCCGGATGGCCTCGGTGATCTGGTGGCCGACGGTCACGAAAGGATTGAGCGCCGACTTTGGATTCTGGAAGATCATGGCGATTTCCTTCCCTCGTACCTCAGCCATGATGCGCTCGACCTGTTTGCGCCAGCCGGCCTCATCCTTGGAGACCTCCATGATCCTGCCGTCCTGCTCCCCCAGAGTGACGTAATGTTCGAGGTCATGGAGCAGGTTTCGCTCGCCCCCGTCGGTTCGGAACGTGATCTTGCCGCTGATCACGCCCGGGCCGGCGTCGAGCAGACCCATGATCGAGAGCGCTGTGACGCTCTTGCCGCTGCCGCTCTCGCCCACCACGCTGAGGGTCTCGCCCCGGGCGATCACCATCGTCACCCCATCCACCGCGCGAATGAAGGCCCGCTTGCTTCGAGAGTGGAAGTAGGTGCGCAGGTTCTCGATCTCGAGAAGCGGCGCGCCCACTACTTCCCTGCGCTGCCTTCGAGGATGCCGTTCAGCCCGTCGCCCAACAGGTGAAAGCCGAGGATGGTGAACAGGATCGACAGCGCCGGCGCTGTCGACGGCCAGAACTTGCCCTGGAAAAAGTAGTTGGCCCCGGCCTGGACCATGTTGCCCCACGAGGGCGTGGGCTCCTGCACGCCAAAGCCGAGATAACTGAGGCTAGTCTCGATCAAAATCGCCTCGCCCATGCCGATGGTCGCCTGGATGACCAGCAGCGGCATGCAGTGATGCCACAGGATGTGCTTGAGAAGAATCACGCGCGACGGCAGACCCAGGACATGGGCCGCCTCGATGAAATTTTTCTGGGCCAGAAACTCGATCTTGCCTGCGATCAGCGACGCCACCGCGGGGACGCCGGTCACGCCCACGACGACCATGATGTAGTAGATGCCCGGCTTGAAGGCCGCGATCACGAGCAGGATCAGCACCAGGCGCGGGAACGAATCGACCAGATTGTTGAAATAGGTGACGAGCGTCTCGACTTCGCCGCTCCGGTAGCCGGCCAGCGCGCCGAGCGTGGTGCCTAGCAGGAGCGAAATGACGATCGCGAGAAGTCCGGGAAGAAAATACGCCTGGATCCCCACGATCAGCCGGGACAGGATATCCCGGCCGAGGAAATCGGTCCCCAGCAGGTGGCCGGCGCTTCCCGGCGGGGCGTTCAAGAGGTCGACCCTGATCTGCTCGGGATCGTACGGCAGCCACGTGAATGCGCCCAGGACGTACGACACCAGCACCAGGACGACGATCAGCAGTCCGTAGCCAACGTAGACCAGATCCAGGGCGTCCGCGGTTTTCCACGGGGACAGGTCCGAGGATTCGCCGACTTCACCCGTGGTCTGGGAGTAGCGTTTCATTCGGCCCACGCCGCCCCCCGCCGTTCGTTCGACGCCCGCGGATTGACCGCGACGTACACCACGCGCTGGAGCAGGCTCCCGAGACGCACCAACGTCGCCGCGATCATGGCGATCCCCATGATCACCGGGAAGTCGCGGTCCTGGGCCGCCTGCCACGCCATTCGCCCCATGCCTGGCCAGTTGAACACCTGTTCGACGATCACCGCGCCGCCCAGAATGAATGGAATCTTGGAGGCAATGATCTCGGTCATCGGGATCAGAAGGCCTTCCTTGAAGGCGTGCCGCCACACCGAGGCGCCCTTGGCACGCGCCGTCCGAATGTAATCCTCACCCATGACGCGGCTCATTTCCTCGCGCAGGTGGCGAACGACCTCGCTGACGGTGCCGTTGCCGATGCCCAGCACGAAAATGGGCAGCAGCGAAAAGGGCCAGGTCCGTTCCGATGAGGCGGCGATCCGCGCGGTGAGCGGGAACACGCCGAACTGGTGGATGAAGACATAGACGGCGACGTAGCCGAGCCAGAACACGGGCAACGCCGACACCACATAGGCCAGCATGGTGAGCAGCCAGTTGAGCGCGGTCGTCCCGCGCACGGAGGAATGCAGAGCGATGGGCACGGCGATGAGGAGCGTGACCAGCATCGAGCCGAGGGTGAGATAGAGCGTGCTCAATGCCACCCGCGCGATCTCGCCGAACACCGGCAGGCCCGTGCGAATGGACGTGCCGAAGTTTCCCTGGAGCAGGTTACCGAGCCAGGATAGGTATTGGACGTACCACGTCCTGGGGACGCCCAAAGCCTCGCGGAGGCCGGCGCGCGCTGCGTGGTTCGATATCTGCCCCTCGAGCAGCACGCTGAATGGATCGCCGGGCGAGAGGTAGAGGATCACGAACACGACGAAGCTCACGCCCACGAGCAGCAGGGCGGCGAGCGCCAGCTCCCTGGCCAGCACCAGGGTGATGGGTTTAGTCGCGGCGAGCTTCACGGTTCCGGCCGGGAAGGCCGGCGCGCCTATTTCTGGTCCGCTACCGGAATGAACCACTCATCCGCGAACGAGAAGAACTTGTAAGGATGAATGGCCACGCGGCGCAGCTTCTTGTGGTGGCCGCTGTAATTCGTCAGTGTCCACAGGAAGGTGTACGGCGCCTCGTCTGAGAGGATGGCATGCAGCTTCCGATTGATGGTCCGGCGCTTTTCGTGATCGAGCGTCAGCTTGCTCTCCACGATGAGGCCGTCAACCTCCGGATTGGAGTAGGCGCCGAAGTTGTTCTTCCACGAGCCAATTTCGGCCGAGTGAAACAAGGATGAAATATCGGCAGAGTCATCGAACACCCACGAGGCGAAAACGATGTCGAAGTCGTGCTCCAGGAACACGCTCTCCTTCCACGCCTGCCACTCCTTGAACTCGACCTTGACCGCGGCCCCGATGTTCTTGAGGTAATTCTGGAAGGCGAGCACGACCCGCTTCACCGCTTCGCTTTCCTTCTCGATCGGCACCTTGAGCGACAGAGTGAGCTTCTTGCCGTCCTTTTGCATGACGCCATCGGGGCCGGGGTTGAACCCGGCCTCCCTCAGCAGCGCGATCGCTTTCTGCGGATCGAATGGCAGCGGCTGGACGTCCAGGTTATACGCCCAGCTCCCGGGCGCGAACGGACCGGAGATGATCGTCCCCTGGCCGTTGAAGAACGAATCCAGCATCTCCTGCCGGTTCACGGCATAGGTGAACGCCTTGCGCACGCGTTTGTCCGCCAGCAACGGGTTGCGCAGGTTGTAGCCGAAAAAACCGTAGGACAGGGCGTTGTACGGCTGCAGAATAAAACGCTTGTCGCCCTGGAGCTCCGGGATGTCCCGCGGGTTCACCAGCACGACCATGTCGATGGCGTTGAACATCAGCGCCTGGGTCATGATGTTCTGATCCGCGAATGGCTTGGAGATGAATTTGTTGATGTGCGGGCGGCCCTTGAAGTAGTTCTCGTTGGCCACCAGAACGATCTCCCGGTCGGTCGTAATCGTCTTCAAGATATAGGGCCCGGTGCCGATCGGATGCTGGACGAACGGATCCTCTCGCGTGAGGTACAGCGGGTTGGACGGGCCGTGCTTGGGGAGCACCTTGAAGCTGAACTTGGCCAGAGCGTTCAGGATTGGCCGCTTGAGAGTAAACTGCACCGTGTAGTCGTTCAGTTTTTCGACCTTGTCGATGAACTCATAGCGTACTTTCAGCGGCGTGATCGTCCTGGGGTGCATCATGATGTTGTACGTGAACACGACATCATCAGCCGTGAACGGCTTCGAGTCCTCTCCCTCTTTCGGGTGCCACGTCACATCTTTGCGCAAGAAGAAGGTGTAGGCGCGGCCGTCCTTGGACACCTCCCAGCGCTCCGCCAGTTCGGGCACGATCTGCTGCTTTTCGTCGATGCCGACCAGACCGTTGAACACCAACTCCGTGATCCGCAGCGAAATCATCTCGTTGCTGGTGATCGGATCGAGAGTCGACGGCCGGCCGTATTCGCCGTAGCCGAGCGTGCCGCCGTCCGGCCGGCCATCGTTCTTGGGCGCCGCCGGGGACATCAGCGACGTCCCGACCACGATGGCGAGGATCGACAGCCCGACGATGAGTATCCTTTTCATGGTCCTCTCTGCCTCGCTCTGACAGGTGAATTAAAAGATCCTCACGTCTCCCGCGCTCTTGTGCTCCATGGAGTAGATACTCTGCGTGGCCTCCTGGATCCGGCGGACCACCGGGAAGTGCTTGCTCATTTCGAAGTAGATTTCGAGCCCTTCGGAGAATTGCCGGCGGCGGTAGTACGCCTCCGCCAGGTTCACGAGCATCACCGGATCGTTCGCTTCGATCCGGTTTTTGTTGCTCTTGTCCCGTCCCGCCTCCAGATACGCGACGGCCCGGTCATAGTCTCGTCGCCAGAGATAGTGCTGGCCCAGGGCGATGTTCAGCGGACGTGTCTTCTTCCCTTCACCGGCCTCGATCGCGCGCATCGCCCATGGCTCGATCTGGGCGCAATCAGCCTTCGCCTTCGCGCATCCGAGGACGATCTCCGCCAGCAGCTCGGGATCGGCGGGCTGTCGCTGGGCCAATTCCTCCCATACCGCCATGGCCTCGCCACGCCTACCGAGAAGATACTGGCCCGTCGCGTACCGGACCCGTGCCCGATCCTGATACCGTGGCGGAGCGGGCGAGACGGACAGAAACGCGCCGGTCGCCTGGAGCGACCGCTCCACATTCCCGGCGTCGGCATGGGCCGCGCCGAGGTAGTAGTCGGCCGTCGGCTTGAGCTGAGCCTCGGCGGCCGCTTTCTCCAGATAGAGCACGCTCGCCTGCCGGTACAGCGTCGCCAAATCACCAAGCGCGGCAATATCGTAGAAATTGATCGTCTTGGTCTGGCCGAGCACCTCGGTGTAGGAGGCAGCCTTCAGGTCTACCTGCTTCACCAGCTCCAGGCTCTTGTCGGTCAAGCCCGCGCGGACGTAGACGGTAAGAAGGTTTTCCAGCATGCGCGACGACGGGCTGTAGCCGACCTTCTTCAGCGCTGCGTCACCCATGGCCACCGGATCCCTCTCCTGGAGCCCGGCCCTGCTGTAGACGGCGGCGAGCGCCAACTGGACCTCCGGATCCGCGGTGTCGATGCCCGCCCAGAGGGCTCGCGCCTTTTGCGCGTCCTTGCGCAGGAAATGACACAGACCGAGGTTGGCCTCCGCGATAGCCCGGTATCGAGGCTCCACCCCGGGCTGCGCGCTGAACCGCTCCAGGTATCTCGTCGCTTCTCCGGAGTTGCCGCTCTCGAGCAGCATGCTGCCGAGATACAGACTCGCGAACCGACTTCCGCCAGTGCCGCGAACGGCCGCCAGCCTTTTCAGATAGTCGAGCTGGACCGCGATTCCCGCTTCACGCAGCTCGCGATGAAGCCGGGCGTTGTCGAGATAGATCATGCCGAGCGTCAGATATGCGGTCGCGCGACTGGCTGGATTCAACACCGGCAGGCCCGCCTGGAGTGTGCGGGCCGCCTCCTCATAATGACGCCGCTGATACAGCGCCATCGCGCGCGCTACCGCGTCGTCCGCCGCCGACGCCGCCCCGGCCATCAGAGCGACCACTATGCCCACGAGCGCCGCGCTCAGACGCGCCACGTCCTAATCCTTCAACTTCGCGAGGAAGATCTGGTCCCACTGGTCGACTTGAGCGCGGAACGCGATCACCCCGTGGGCTGAGCTGGCGATATCGTGATTCATTCTCGTGTCGGTCTTGAGGGGAAGGTTGGTCTTCCGCACGAGATCTGCGATATAGATCGGGTTGTACTCTTGTCGATCGTTCCTGACGTACACGATGCTGTTGCTGTCCGGCGTCCACGCCGGGCCCCGCTCCACGTCGGGAACCACATCGGTCGCCACGACCTTGGCGGCGAGCCGCCCGCCCTGCGACGGGTCGGAGCCGTCGGCGGCGATGACGAGGATGGCCCATGCCTTGGGGTCGCCTGCCGGGTTGTAGTTGGAATAGAACGCGATCTTCTTACCGTCTGGCGACCACACCGGCCGGAGATCGTCATGGACCCACGTGGTGAGGGCCTTGAGCGTCTCTCCGGGTCTCCGCACATCCTCGATCAGATAGACGTCATGGTTTTCGTTGCTGCCGCTGATCATCACGATCTTCCGACCGTCCGGCGACCACTGCGGGTATAAGTACGGCTGGGTGCCCCAGGTCAGCCGGGTCACGGTGCGCGTCGCCACCTCAAGAAGGTAAATATCCCCTTTGCCGCTCCGGCCCGACACGAAGACCAGCTGATCGGCCACCGGCGACCAGTGCGCCTGGCCGTCCTTTTCCCTGTGATCAGTCAGCCGCGTGGTCTTGCTGTCGACATTGCGCAGATAGAGATCGTAGTTGCCGCCTCCGCCGTTGCTCATGAAGACCAAGCGGTCACCGGTGGGTGACCACGTGATCCCGGCGTTGTAGCTGACGTCCTCGACGACCCCGGGGAAAAAGAACCTCGGCTCCACGCTGTTCTCGGACAGCTGATGGTAAATGGTCTGAATCACCGCGCCATCCGGGCGCGCGATCACGATCTCTTTCTTGTCCCCCCGGCTGCGCTCGAAGGCGATCAGCGATCCCGAAGGAGACCAGACGGGATTCGAATCGTTGCGACCGGACTCGACCGGCATCAGCGGGCGCACGTACAGAGGCTCGATCGCCGCCGGCTTCCTCACGGGCGGCGGATTCTCGGCCGGCTCGAGCTCGGCGACCGACTCGGCCGCCAGACCGAGGGCGGCGATGACAGCGGCGGCGAGCAGCACGCCTGAGGCACCGATCCGGACGCTGCTCCCGTTCACCCCGACGCCCTTTCTCCGTTACGACGGATCTTTGATCTGAGCCGAATACTTCCGCGCCGCCTCGCGATTCCGTTCGAAGACGGGGTCCCCTTCGAGCTTTTTCGGGAAGAAGTCGAAGTACTCGCGCCACGCGAGGTGCGCGTTGTTCACGAGGGCGTCTTTTCTGGTGACCAGATAGAGCTTGTGATACGACAGTGCCAGATAGAAATAGGTGTCGTGCAGCGCCTCGTCGTAGTGTGCGATCGGCAGGAAGCGCGTGTTCTGCTTCGCGATTTGAAGATTCTGTATCGCTCTGGCGAAGGACTGCGCGGCGGCTTCCCGGTCTTTTTCTACGAGGCTGTTCCCCTTCTCGTAGTACGCGTGTCCGAGATTGGTGAAGGCCACGGCGAACTGTTTGTAGATGAGCTGCTGGTTCTGGGGCAATGAAAGGACGCTCTCGAACTCGCGGATCGCCGCATCGTAATCGTTCTTCTCGTCCAGATAGATCCGCGCGAGCCGGTGGTGGGCTTCGGAGTAATCCGGGTGCCTCTTGTCGGCACTGGCGTAGGCCTGAATGGCGCCGTCGGTATCGCCCTTCTGCGTCGCCCTCTCCCCGAGCTTGAGATAGTCCCGGTGCAGCGCGATCCTCCGATCGCCAGTGCGATCCTCGATCTTCTTGTCGAACTCGACGACCTCTTCCCAATCTCGATAATCCTCACCCAGGGTGAGCTGCACTGTGTGGAACCCGAGGCCGACCGGCTTGCCCTCCAGAATCGGTGTCTTGCCGAGTTGATCCCCGTCGACGAACACGCCGGCGCTGGACGGCTCCGACTCCACCTTGAACAAGGCATTGTTGACGCTCAACACGAAGTCCCGGGTGTCCCCGCTCTTCTCCACCTTGATCTTCTCGTTCACCTGCTGGTACCCGTGCCGGTAGAGCAGGAGCTCGTAGCTCTTGCCCAGGCGTATCGACACTTCGGCCTTGCCGTCCGCGCCGGTGGAGCCGGCCCACTCGTTGTTGAGGTAGACATTCACCCGGGGCAGCGGCGCCACGTCAGGCGCGAGTCCACCCCTCGTGGCAAGAATGAAATAGGTCCTGTCACGTTCCTCGTCGCCCTCGCGGCGTACCCGGCGCACGACCCGGTCGCCGATCTTGATCCCTTCGCCCTTCTTGAGATCGTCGACCTCCGCCACGGATCCAGCGTCCTCCGCCCGCTTGACCTTGAGCCGGCCGGTCTCGCGATACCTCACGACCTTGCCGGCCTCGCCCAGGGTGGCGGCAGTCAGGGTGAGGTCCGTGCCCCGGCTGATCCGATACAGCTTGCCGATATTGATGCGGTAGTACCCGTCCTCGACCGCGACGACCGTCCCTTCGAAGGGGAACCGTTCCATCATGTTCGCGGCGATCTCTCTCGCAGCGCTGGTGATGGCGCCGGTGTCCCTGGCCCGGCTCACCTGGCTCAGAATCAACTGCCCGCCGGAGGTGTAGAACTTCGCCTCGATGACGAAGCCTTTGTCGTCCTTGGCGACGCTGCCCAGCACGATCATGTCCACCGTTCTGCGCAGCGGTGTGTCCTGCCAGCCCTTGGTGGTGATCCTGTCGATGCCCAGTTTGGCGCGCTTGACCTCGGCCTCGAGCTCCGCGCTCGGCACCTCACGGAAGACGGAATACTTGAAGAGCTGGCTCGAGACCGCGCTCTCGGTCTGGGCGACGATTTCCTTGAGATCCACGCCGAGGGTGTTGCCCCCGAATCGATACACGCCGACCCGGATCTGTTTCGGCGTGGTCGGGTAGAAGTATCGCTGGATGGTGATTGGCCCTGCCAGGGTGACGGCGGTCTTCCATTGCTCCGGGATATAGCCGGGAAACGAAAGCGCCAGCTCCACCCGCTTGCCCGGCGTGCCGTCATACGCGTACGCGTAGACGCCGCGGTCGTCGGTCTTGCCCACCGCCTTTCCATCGATGCTCACCGCCACGCCCGCGACCGCGCTCGTGTGGCCGTATTGCTCGGTCAGCGCGGTCACTGTGACGATTGAGCGCCGGGAAAGTGCCACGGCGAGCCGCTCCCCGGGTTGGAGCGCCCCGGTCTTTTGCCAAGCTGCGTACCCGGTCTTGCTGACGGTGAGCGTGACGCCCGTCTTCGGCAGGTTCTTGTACTCGTAAACAAGCTCGCCCCCGGCGTCCGTCTTGCCTATTTCCTTGTCGTTGACGCTAACCGTGGCGTCCACGACGGGCGCCCCCTTCTCTGTGGCGGCCAGAGTGACAAAGCGCGTGGCCTGCAGATCGGCGTCGAACGTGTACTTGTCGACGGCCCCGTCCTTGGGCAGCTTCACCAGAAAGGAGGTCTTCCACGGCTTGATGTGGTAGCCGGGCAGTTC
>MNIR01000044.1 GCA_001919865.1 Gemmatimonadetes bacterium 13_1_20CM_4_69_16
CGGGGTTCGTGTCGCTGAACTCTCCCTCGATGCTCCAATCGTGCGGCAGATTCAGGGTGCGCCAGCCGGAATCGTCGAACGTCCCTTCCTGAGCGCCGGGGACGTCGCCCAGGTGGAATCGCCAAGCGCGGTCGAAGCGGAGAGTCGCGCGCTCGCGCTGTGCCGCCGCCGGCGTGTACGGGGCGACGAGCAGCGCGAGGAGCGTGACGACCGCGCCGGCTACGCTCACGGCCGGGCCACCACTCTGACCGTCCGCCTGAGCCGGAGGTCGGCGGCGGCGGAGGCCACGGCGATTTCCACCGGCTCGTCCTCGACCACCCACCGGTGCGAGTCGGGGTTCCAGTACGCGAGCGATGCCGCCACGAGGGGAAACTGCACGGTGCGGGTCTCGCCGGGCCGGAGCGTGACGCGCCGGTACCCCCGGAGATCCTCCCGCGGTCGCGTGACTCTCGAGCCAAGATGCCGCACGTACAGCTGCACGACTTCATCGCCTTCCCGCTGACCGGTATTCGTCACGTCGACACGGACGGTAAGAGTGTCATCGGCTCTCAGAGTTCCCGCGCTCGTGCGCAGCTGCTTGTACGCGAAGCTGGTATAGCTCAAACCGTAGCCGAACGGGTACAACGGCGTGCCCTTGAAGAATCGGTAGGTCCGGCCCTCCATGCGGTAGTCGTCGAACGGCGGCAGGTCGTCGACGCTCTTGTAGAACGTGACGGGCAGCCGGCCGCCCGGATTGTAGTCGCCGAACAACACGTCCGCGATCGCGGTTCCGCCCGCCTGACCGGGGTACCACGCCTCGACGATCGCCGGGACGTGCTGCTGCGCCCAGCTGACCGCTAGGGCGCTGCCGTTCAGCAGGACCAGGACGGTGGGCTTGCCGACCGCCACGATGCGCTCCAGCAGGCGCTCCTGCGCCGCCGGCAGATCGATCCGCGTGCGGTCGCCGCCCCGGAAGCCCTCGAGCTCGACCCGCATCTCCTCGCCTTCCAGGCGCGCCGTCAGTCCGAGGAAGAGCACGACGGCGTCCGCCTGCCGTGCCGCCTTCACCGCCTCGACGGCGAGCGTCTCGGCCGGGACCGAGGGGCCATCCGTCCCGGGGAACCCGTCGGCCAGGTCCGCCCCGCGCGCGTAGAGCACGTGCGTTCCCCTCCCGACCGCCTCGCGGATGCCGCGCAACGGGCTCACGGGGTCCGCCGGCATGCCGTTGTAGTTGCCAAGCAGCATGCGCCACTGATCGGCATTCGGCCCGAGGACGGCGAGGGTGGCGAGGTCCTTGCGTAGCGGGAGCACGCCGCCCGCGTTCTTCAACAGGACGATGGACTCCCGCGCGACCCGCCGAGCCAGCTCCCGATGCGTCGGCCGGTTGAGCACGCCATAAGCGATCTGCGCCCAGCGCACCCGATCCGGTGAGTCGAACATACCCAGCTTGAAGCGCGCCAGGAACAATCGCTTGACGGCCGTGTCGATCTCCTGCTCGGTGATCAGTCCCTGCTTGACTGCATCGACGAGGTTCGTATAGACGCGTCCGCACTCAAGATCGGTGCCCGTTTTCACGGCGAGCGCCGCTGCCTCGGCGCCCGTGGCGACGACCTTGTGGCGCAGGTAGATGTCGTCGATGGCGCCGCAGTCGGACACGACGTAGCCCGAGAAGCCCCACTCGCCCCGGAGGATGACCTCGAGCAGCATGTCGCTGCCGCAGGCAGCCTTGCCCTCCACCCGGTTGTAGGCACACATCAGCGAGTAGGCGCCGCCCTCGCGGATGCCCGCCGCGAAATGCGGCAAGTAGCTTTCGCGCAGGTCGCGCTCGCTCACGACCGCGTCGAACGAGTGTCGCTCCGGCTCGGGGCCCGAGTGCACGGCGAAGTGCTTCACGGTGGCCACGGTCTTGAGGTATTTCGGATCGTCGCCCTGCATCCCGCGGATGAACTGCACCGCGAGCCGGCCGGTGAGGAACGGATCCTCCCCGTAGGTCTCCTGACCCCTGCCCCAGCGTGGATCGCGAAACAGGTTGATGTTGGGGGACCAGAAGGTGAGGCCCTGATACCGCTGGCGCGACCCCGCGCGCACGTACTCATGGTGCTTCGCGCGGGCCTCATCCGAGATGACGGTTGCCATCTGGAAAATCAGCGAGTCGTCCCAGGTGGCGGCGAGGCCGATCGCCTGGGGAAACGACGTCGCGAGACCGGACCGGGCGACGCCGTGTAACGCCTCATTCCACCAGTTGTATTCCGGAATCCCCAGCCGCTCGATCGCCGGCGCGACGTCCTTCATCTGCGACACCTTCTCTTCGAGCGTCATGCGGCCCACCAGGTCGTTCACACGTCGCTCGAAGGGGAGGTCCTGGTTCAGGTAATCGGGCGTTTGGGCCGGCAGTGCGCCGGCGATCGAGCCCCACAGCAGCACCCCGGCGGGCAGGCCGCGACGCATTATGCGCTGGTGGCTGCCGGCCCGCGGCGTAGGGCCAACATCCAGCTCGTCCCCACCGCGCAGCGATTCGCCGCGTGCGCGACGCTTCTTCCCAGCGTGCCGAGGGCATCGCTCCGCAACCCGAACGGCACGCTCCACGCGTCCCACCAGTAGACCGGGACCCGTGGGACGCGCAGTCCTGAGCCGTTGGCGTGCACTCCCCCGAAGCCGAGCTCGTATCCCGCGGCGCGAGCGAGGCGCTCGATGCGCTCGTCCGCTGCCCCGAACGGATACGCGATCGCGCGGCCCGCCGCGGCCCCCAGACGCCGCACCAGCGCGTCGCGGGAGCGACCCAGCTCCTGGGCTGCGCGGGCGTCGCCCAGCCACGTGAGGCGCGCGTGTGAGGCCGTATGGGAGGCAAAGTCGAACCCGCGGGCGCGCCATTCCTCGACCGTACGCCAGTCGAGGTGCGGCAACCGGCGCCACGTGTAGCGCACGTCCCAGGTGTTGGTGGCACCGACGTGATCCGTGACCAGGAATGTTGTGGCGGTGAAGCCCAGCCTTGCGAGGACGGGGTAGGCATGGGCTGCGAGGCTGGCGTAGCCGTCGTCGAACGTGAGCAGAAACTCGTCGCCCGACGGCGCGACGGCACGTCTGACGGCGGACGCGAACTGGTCCAGCGTCTGGGTTCGCCACCCCGCCCGGGCGAGCGTCGCCATCTGCCGCTCGAACACTCCACGAGCGACGCGCGTCACGCCCAGCTCGGGCGGTCCGCCGATGCGGTGATAGCAGAGTACCGGTGTGCGGGTCACCCCACGCTCCCCGCGCCTCCCCCTCCGGCCGACCGAGTCACAACCTCCAGTGCCGCGGCGGCGTCGGGCCAGCGCGCGGCGGGCTCCTCCGCGAGGCAGCGGCGTGCCAACGCGGCGAGCCAGGGTGGCAGGGCCCGCACCTCTTCCAGTCCCTCCGCCCCCCCCGCCGGAGGCCGGCCGGTCAGCATTTCGTGCAGCAGCACGCCCACCGCGAACATGTCGTCGCGCGGCCCGCCCGGCGATCCGTCGTCGCGGCGTTCGGGCGCGAGGTAGGCCGGTGCGCACAATGCCGCGCGCACGGCGCCGGGGGGGGAAGCGCCGCCCGACAGGGTCCGCTCGACCGCATCCACGACGCCGGCGTCCGCGACGCGGGCCCGCCCACCGGCGAGCACCACATTCTCCGGCTTCAGGTCACCGTGGGCGATGGTGGCGTGGTGCGCGTGGGCGAGGGCGGTCAGGACGTCGCGCAGAATCTCCACGGCCCGGCGCAGCGGCAGCTCGCCGTGGTTGGTGAGCCACGCCCGCAGGGTCGTGCCCTCGACGAAGCGGCGCGTGTGATACACCACCGCCCCGGCCCGGCCCGCGCCCCGCGGAGCGACGATCGCCGCGTGTCCCAGCCGGTCGGCCAGCAGCACGACCTCCCGCTCGAATGCACGCGCATCCACGGCAAGCGAGAGCTCGGCCGGCAGCACCTTGACCAGGAGCTCGGGGGCGGCGGGTGTACCCACCGCGACGAACAGGCGGCAGTTGCCGACGGGACGCACTTCGCGCTCGATCCGATAGATCGGGCCGAGCGCGGCTTCGAGCGCCGCGCGTAGCTCGGACATGGGCTCCGTTGAGGGGCAGCAAGCTTGCGGCGCGCGTCCCGGGGTGTCAAGCAGTGCGCGCGCGCGGCTACGCCAGCTGTATTTCGGGAGGAACCTCGGGATTCATCAACGAGGCGCCGCCATCCGCATAAATCACCTGTCCCGTGATCCAACTCGCCTGCTCCGAACAGAAGAGCGTCACGACGTTGCCGACATCTTCCGGCGTTCCCAGGCGCCCCATAGGCGTCCACCCGCGCACATGCCAATTCCTGATGAGATCCTGAGCCTGAGGTGGCAGTGTGTTCAAGACGCTGTTCTCCGTCCACCCGGGGCTGATGGCGTTCACGGTGATACCACGCTTGGCGAGCGCCACCGCGAAGTAACGCACCAATGACTCGAGCGCCGCCTTGGCGGATCCCATCCCGACCCACGGTTGCAGCCCGCCCGTGCGGCTCCCCTCCGCATAGGTGACCGTGAGGATTCTCCCACCGTTCCCCATCAGGGGAACGGCTTCGCGCACCCCGACCAGGAATGCCTTCGCCTGGGAATCGAACGCCGTGTCCCACTGCTCCAGGGTGATGTCCATCGGCGCCTGGAAAAACGTCGGGACCTCAGGTCGGGCGTTGCTTACGAAGATGTCGAGCTTCTTGAATTGCGTCTGGACCTTGCCGAACATCTGCTTGATCTGGTCCGGTCGCGACACATCGGCCTGCACGACGAAACCGTCGGAACCGCGCTTGCGCACTTCGGCCAGTGTGTCGTTGGCGGCACGCTCGTTCTGGTAGTAGTGGACAGCGATCTTGACACGCTGCTCCGCCAGCTTCAACGCGACTCCTCGACCGATGCCGCGGGAGCTGCCGGTGATCAGGGCGTACTTCCCCTCGGGGGGCATGTCGACCTCCTGTGGAGCGCGGCGCACAGACCGAGCCTAGGCCGTGCTTAAGCTGCCGGCCTTTCGTGGCGGGCGCAATGCGCTCTGCCAGCCAGCCCGGCCCCCACCCGGCCGGGCTGCCTGACGTGGCGTCACTGCCCTTTCTTTTCCCCGACGAGCGTGGCGACCAGCGCCACCAGTGTGTCGGCCTCAAACGGCTTCGCGAGAAACCGATCCGCCCCGAGCGCCACGGCGTGCCCCGCCACGTCGAGCGACGCAGTGCTGGGTGCTCCGGACATCGCGACGATCTTCACGGCGGGCGATTGGCGGCGCAGCTGGTCGATGGTCTGCAGCCCACCCTGGCCGGGCATAAAGATGTCCACGATCACGACGTCGGCGGCGCGTTGCTGGTGCGCGCGGATCCCCGCGTCGCCCTCGCCCGCCTGCCGTACGTCGTGGCCGGCGCGCTCGAGGTACTTCGCCAGGGTTTGCCGCAGCGACACGTCGTCGTCGATGATCAGGACTCGGGCCATGTCTCCTCCTCCGCCGCGCCACGTGAGACGCTCACGAGCCGCCGGGGTCATCCGCCGAGGGCCCGTAGATGGCGGGCACCTTGCCACCCATCGGGCGCAGGTACGTGGTCAGCTGTCCACGGTGATGCACGGAATCGAACAGCCACCCCCACACGAAGTTCTCGATCGTGTCCTCCCACGGCGGCGCGCCTTCCATGACGAGCCGTCCTTTCTTCGTCCACCCCTTGTCGTCGAGCCGCTCGAGCCGCTGATTCACGGCGTTCGCGCTCTTCTCGTAGGCTGTCACGATGTCCGCGATGCTCGGGGCCGGTGCCTTCGGGTCCTGCCACTGCACCGTGCCCGTCTCGAGCAGGGTGAGCAGCGCCGCTTCCGAGGCAGCGAGCATGGCGGCGAGCTCGCCAGCGGTGCGCGACTGGGGGGCCGGTCGATAGTCCCGCTTGGCCTGCGGCACGGCCTTGAGCACCTTCGTGAACGTGGGGATCTCCGCCTTGCGGCGGGTGAGGCAGAATTCGCGGGTAGACATGGGACCACCTCAGTAAGTAGGGACCCCGAATATATCCCGAAGCCGGTTGCGTCGCCAGACTACAACGATTGCCCTGCGGTAGCGCCTTGTCACGCCCCCTCGCTCGTCACACTTTCAGGCGTGCACCGGCGAACCTTCGTCCACGCCATGGGCGCGTCGCTCGCGAGCGGACCGTGGGCGGCGCGCATCGTTCACTCCGCTCGCCGCCTCAACCGTATCGGGCTCGAGCTGTTTTCGGTACGAGACGCGATGGGCCGGGACCCCGAGCGCACCCTCGCCGCGGTGCGCGCCATAGGGTACAGCGACGTCGAGCTGCTCTGGTCGTTCGGTAACTTCGGCCGCACGACGGAGCAAGTCCGGGCCACCCTCGATCGCGAAGGATTGCGCGCGCCCTCGGCTCACATCTCGCCGATCGCGCTGTTCGTCGGGTGGGAGCGGAGTCTCGATATCGCCCACCGGCTGGGGCACGAGTACCTGATCGTGCCCAGCTTCACGGGGGAAACCTCGCGCTCGCTCGACGACTGGCGGGAGTGGGCCGATCGTTTCAACACCGCCGGGGCTGCCGCGCGGCGCGCGGGCATCTGGCTCGCTTTCCACAACGAGTCGGACCACATGACGCCGATCGACGGCATGGTGCCGTATGACGTGTTCGTGGCGCGAACCGACCCGAGCGTCGTCCGCCTCCAGCTCGACGTCGGCAACATGGTGATGGGGGGCGGCGATCCGTTCGCCTATCTCCAGCGGTACCGCGACCGTTATTGGAGCTTCCACCTGAAGGACGTCGTCGCCGATCGCTCGCGCGACACCGAGCTCGGCACCGGCACGCTCGATTTCCGACGCCTGCTGGCGGCCGTGCCGGACATCGATCGCAAGCCGTGCTACGTCGAGCAGGAGGGGGCTACCGATCCGCTGGCCAGCGCCAAGCGGGACTACGAGTTTCTCGGCAAGCTGGAGTTCTAGCGCCGTTCGCTCTGCCCTTTGCAGAGTCCGCGCTCAAACCTGAAGAGATCCTCCGCTTATCTTACAACTCTTCACCCTGACGGAGCATCGATGAGCCGCTGCCCCTGGAGCTCGGTTCCGCTAACTGCTCTGGCGCTCCTCGTAGTCGGCTGCGGTCGGGAGGCGCGGCAGGGCGCCGCGACCGCCCGCGCCGACTCGGCCACCACGACCCCGGCCGGCCCCGCTGATTTCCGCGCCCCCGGAAGTGCCGCTATGGCGGCGCGGGCTCCGGCGACGTTCCGCGCCCGCTTCGAGACCAGCAAGGGGGCCTTCGTAATCGAGGTCCAGCGCGATTGGGCCCCACTCGGCGCCGATCGGTTCTACAACCTCGTGAAGAGCGGCTATTACGACGGCGTGCGGTTTTTCCGAGTGATCCCAGGATTCATGGCGCAGTTCGGCATCCATGGCGATCCGCAGGTATCCGCCGTGTGGCGCGACGCGCGGATCCCGGACGACCCGGTGCGACAGGGGAATGCGCGCGGCATGGTGAGCTTCGCGACCGCCGGTCCGGGCACGCGTACCACGCAGCTCTTCATCAACTACCGCGACAACAGCCAGCTCGACGGCATGGGGTTCGCCCCGTTCGGCCGGGTGGCCGAGGGCATGGAGGTGGTGGACCGGTTGTACGGGGGATACGGCGAAGGCGCGCCGGGCGGCCGTGGCCCCGAGCAGGGCCGCATCCAGGCCGAAGGGAACGCCTACCTCGAGCGCGCGTTCCCCGAGCTGGACCAGGTCAGGCGAGCGACGATCGTCGCGCCGTAGAACATCAGTTGAAAGCGCGGCTACCGCGCGAGCGGGTCGGGGCGCAGCTGGAATCTTAGCACTTTGCTCGTCGTCCCCTTTCCTCCTTCCATGTGAAACGGTGCGCGGGTGCTCACGGTCGCCCACAGCTCCTTGCCCTTCCACCCGGCGGTGGAATCGTCGATGCGGCCGTCCATCCACTTGGTATAGAACCCGAGCGGATACGGGACGCGCAGGACCACCCATTTCCCATCTTGTAAAACCAGCAACCCTTCGGACCCGTTGCCGGTGTTGATCGGCACGTTCTTGCCGAGGCCGAGCACGCCGAACTGATCGACCCAGGTGTAGTAGCTGGCTTCCGCGCTGCCCCGATCCGTCACCCCCTGGAGCTGTGGCAGCGGCTCGGGATAGAAGGTCCACCCCTCGGGACAATGTTGGCCCGTCGCGGTCGGTCCGTTGAGCGGTCCCTTGCATTTGCGGCGATCGAAGCTGGCCAGATGCCCGCTCGCGAGTGCCGTCCAATAGACGCCATTCCGATCCACGTCGCCGCCGCGGGGGGAGAACCCCTCGACCGGCACACCGGACCGGTCGAGCGGGAGCTCGTACAACTCCGCGAGTGCCGTCTCCGGCGGGTTCGAGCCGGGAACGAGCCGGATGACGGCGCCCGGGAACCCCAACACCGATCCCCAGACGGAGCCGTCCGGTGCCGGGGCGACGGCGTACAAACCGCCGCCAATCCGCTTGTCCTTGGCGGGATCGACGGGTTGGTCGGGCTCGACGTATGCGTCCCGCTTGCCGTTGCCGTTCGCGTCGAGGATCAACGCGGTCCAGCCCTGCGATTTCTCCTCGTCGCCCGTCTCGTCGAACAACTTCGTGTTCAGCCACCCCACTACGGGGCCGCCCCCCGACGTCCACAGTGTGCGGTTGGCATCCTCCGCGAACATCAGGTGGTGCGTGCTGAAGCAGGTGCCGATATGGGTGAGCTTCCGGGTCTTGGGATCATACATGGCGAGGTGGCGCCCCGCCCGAGTGAGCGGGAACAACTTCGCGGAGGGATGACTCGACCCCGCCTTGCAGAACGCCGGGTTGTCGGGCGGACGCACGGTGGAGGTGAGCCAGACGCGGCCCCGCTCGTCGAACATCGGATTGTGCACGTTATTCTTACTGGTCCACAGCACCGCGGTGCCCCAGTAGGGCGAGGCTTGAGTCGGCGGTCCCGCGGCCGGCTCGGTGTTGGGATCGCGCACTGTCAGCGGGACCCGGCTCGTGGCGTTGCGCACCGGGTCCAGCACCGGGAGGTAGTCGGCGCTCAACTCGAGAGCCCCGTAGATCGAGCCGTTGGCGTTGAGCGTGGGGTTGCGGCGGTCGGTCGAGACCTCGTCGTGCAGGTACGCCTTCGGATCGGCCCAGTCCCATTCGGTGATGACCACGTTGCGCTCGATGCCCTGTGGCCGGGGCGGGGTTGGCGGGACGGCACCGCCGGCGATCCGATCCGTCCAGTCGGCGAACATCGCCAGCGCGCGCTTGGCGCCGAGCTGGCTCACGGTGCCGATCATCTGGCCCCCGGCCTGTCCCGACTGCAGCCGCCGCAGCCACGCCGCCGTGGAAGACTCGAATGTGCCCAGAGCCTTGGGGATTTCCCGCGTCCCCAGGCTGCCCAGCTGGTGACACGCCCAGCAGCCGCCCGACTTCAGGATCCTGATCCACTCGGCCTGGCTCCTCACGTTGGGCGACGCGCCGCCGTTCCCGTCGGCTCCGGTGGACCCGAACTCGCTCTTCGCCGGCACGCGGATCAGGGAGAACCAGTAACCGGCTGGGTAATAGTGCGCGGCCGCGCGGGCGTCGGGCGCCACGACCGCGGTGAGGTTAAGGGTCCTTCCGGGCGTAGCGCGCACCGCGCGCGAGTCTACCAGCCCGTAGCCGCGCACCCACACGCGGTACGTCGCCTTGGGGAGATCGGGCAGCAGGTAGCGCCCCTGGTCGTCCGTGACCACGATTTTGACGAACTTGGTGGCGAGCTCGCTCGTCTCCGCGATCACCCACACTCCCGCTTCGGGCCCGCTCGGGCCGGTGACCACTCCGCCAATCGTGTCGCCGTCGCTGCGGGCGGCTGGCTCGGGCGGCTGGTGGACGGGCGTTCGGGTTCGGGGGACGGTCGAGAATGCGGCCAGACCGACCACCATCACGGCAACGTATGAAGCTGTGTGCGTTCTCATGTTCCCCTCAGTTCACCCCCACCCTTCCCTGCACCGACCCGATCAGTTTTGCAGAATCGTACCCGACGCCGTCCTTGAACACGAGGGTGACGTTTCGGATGACCGACGGCTCGGCGACCAGGTCGCCGTGCAGCAGCACGAGATCGGCGAGCTTGCCGCGCTCGACCGTTCCCAGGCGGTTGTCGACGCCCAAGATTCTCGCTCCGTTCGCGGTCATGATGCGCACCGCCTGTGCCGGCGTGAAGCCCGCCTCGATGAACAGTTCGTAGTTGCGCTGGTCGCCGAATCCCGCCAACGCGCCGCCGATGCCGGTCGGGTCCACGCCCGCGGCGAGGAGTCCGCCGCCTTCGACGAACGCCTTCTCGAACGCCATCGCGCTCTGAAGGCCTTGTTGCGTCACCGGCCCGTGGCCGGTCGAGTCAATCTCGTCCCGGATCCTCGTGTAGCTCGCGCGCACTTCGGGAGCCATCGCCTGAAGGACTCGGGCATCCTTGGTGGGGCGATGCGCCACGAACGGCTCGTACACGGCGAGGGTGGACGTCATCGAAACCCTGTGCTGCACCAGAGTCCGGATAGTGGCCTGGGCGACGTCCCCCCGAGGGTCCGATTGGTTGAGCCGGCCCAGCAGGGTGACAGGGCAGACGTCGGGCTGCTTTGTCGGATCGAAATCGGACGACGTGAGCATGCCGTGCTCGAGGTTGTCGATGCCGAGCGCCACGGCTTCTTGGAAGCTCACCGAGCAGAGGTGTCCGGTCACCTTGAGGCCCCGCTTGTGCGCCTCAGCGATGGCCGCGCCCAGCTCGGCGCGGCGGATGTCAGTGTACGCCTTTATCCACGTTGCCCCCTCCGAGGCCCAATACGCGACAAACCGCCGGGCGGCCTCCGGTGAGCTCAGCACGGCCATGCTGCCGCCGCCCTGCGGCCCGGTGATGTAGGGCGCGGTGAGATGAATGCGCGGCCCTGGGGTGAGTCCTCGGTCGATCTGGTCCTTGAGGTTGATCTCGGCGTACGGCGCCCGACTCCCTGTGGTGCGGATGGTCGTCACCCCCGAGCCCAGGTACAGCCTCGGCCCAGTGTATGACATCTGCACGGCACGGCCGCCCGCGGCGGTATAGAAGAGATGGTCGTGCATCCCCACCAGTCCCGGGATTACCGTAGACCCACTCAAGTCCATCGCCCGAGCGCCCCCTGGGACCTGCACCGACGCCGCCGGCCCCACTTCGGCGATCCGGCCGTCGCGAATCACGATGGTCTGGTCCGGCTTGGGAGCGGCCCCCGTACCGTCCACGAGCAGCACGTGGGTGAGCGCTACGACGGCCGTATCCACCGCGACGTACTGGCGGACGTCAGCGGCGAGCGAGTCCGGGCGCTGCGCCGAGAGCGCGACGGGAGCGATCGCAACGAGAGCGAGTGGGACGAAAGCGGGGGGGGGACGCATGAGAGACTCCTCGCTATTCCACCGTGAAGGCCATCATCATCCCGGCCGACAGATGTTCAGCAATGTGGCAGTGCAGCATCCAGCGACCGGGGTTGGAAGTGTCGAGCAGAATATCCACCGTGGAACCGGCCGGCACCAGCACGGTGTCCTTCCACACGAGGTCGTCGTTCGGCACGCCGTTGACTGCCAGTACGAGGAACCGCTGGCCGTGTACGTGCATCGGATGCTGCATCCCGTGGAAGCTCAATCGCTCGTTGACGAGCCGGAGCTTCAGCGGTTCGCCCCGACGCAACCGCCAGTCGATGTCCATGTTCTCCCGGCCCGTGGCGGGGTCACGCAGAATCCAATGCACCTCCCGGCCGGTGGATGCCCAATTCATCATCGGCATCGTGCCGCTCCACTCGACGGGTGCGAAGTAGATCGAGTCGAGCTGCAGCAACCGCTGCGTCACCGGCGGGAGCCCCCGGTCGTCTCCGACCCGCTCCGGTGCGACCTCGACCGTGCCGAGCGTATCCACCTCCGCGAGGAAACGGCCAAAGAGGTGGTCCAGACCCTGGACCCGATTGACCAGCGCGACCCCTCCAGGCCGGTCGAATCGCACGTGCACGACGTAGCGCTCGGCCGGGGCGATCACCACGCTCTCGACCCACGCCTCGCGCTCGAGCGGCCCGGCGTCGGATGCCACGACCTTCATGCGCGCGCCCGTGAAGGAAAGGTTCAGGGTGCGCGTGCTCGAAGCGTTCGTCAAGAAGAAACGAATCACCTCTCCGCGCCGCACCGCGAGGCGGTAGTCGAGCGCGCCGTTCACGAGGAAGACGTTGCCGAACCGGCCCATGAGCGCGTGCGTGGGCGACTCGCGGCCGAGCGGGATCGGTCCTGCTGCGCCCATCAGGAGATCGTCGAGCATCAGCACCTGTTCCCGGTTCGCGGGACCGTACTCCGCCCCGTCGGGCGAACGCACCAGCACGTTTCCGTAGAGGCCGAGCTCCTGCTGGACATCCTCACGCACGTGTGGGTGGTACCAGTAGATCCCACTGTCGGGGAAGCGCACGCGGTATGTGAAGGCACCGCCTGGGGGAACGGCCGGCTGGGTGAGGTCCGACACGCCGTCAAACCGGTTATCGAGTCGGATGCCATGCCAGTGCACGGTGGTCGATTCGGGCAGGCGGTTGGTGAACGCCACGATGATCTCGGAGCCTCGCGCGACCTCGATCAGCGGCCCCGGGTACTGTCCGTTGAAGCCATACATCGTGTAGGTCTGTCCGTTGAGGCTGCGGCGCACCCGGCTCGCCTCGAGCCGGAGTGTGTCACCCTCGGCGAGCCGCATCAGCTCTCTGGGGCGCGCGAACGGCGGCGTGCCAACTGGCAGGTACGGCGTGACCCGGGGTCGGAGCGCCATTTCCGCTGGCAGCATGGTCAGTCCGGGCGGCATGGGCACCATGGGCCAGTGCAGGCTGTCCGGACTACCGTCCGAGTCACCGTGCCGATGATGGCCCGCGCCGGGTGGCTGCCCCATCGCGCCAATCGCGAACTCGAGCAGATCCGGAGGGAAGAGCCGAGTGCTGGGCGATTGGCCCCGCAGCACCACACGGCCGCTCGGCTCGCCCGCTCGCGGGTCGCGCTCCGCTGTAATCAACACCACGAACTTTTCGAGATCCACCGCGCGGAGTGTCGTGCTGCCGCTCCGCACCTCGCCCAACTCGATCACCGTGTCCATCTGGGGTGGCGCGACCCAAGCGATGTAGGCGGCGGACGGCGACTTGGCCATCGACGATGCGGGCGGCAGGCCCTCGAGCGACACGATGGGGATGTAGCGCGACCGGCCGTCCGAGGTGACCGCGACGGTGAACGGTCCTGGGGGATGGGCGAGCTCGACCCGCCCGGAGACTCCCGCTATTCCCGGCGCGGCCACGAGCTCGATGCAATAGAGATCGTGGCTGGGGCCGAGCGGCGTCGGCGGGTCGCAGGGGCGCTGTTGCGCGACGGCCAGCCGGGCGAGGATCGCGCTGAAGAGGAGAGTTCCGGCGCCCGACCTCACTGCGGCGGTCGCATGGCCGCGCGAACTCGCCGCGCGATGGGCGAAGTAGCGTCCTCCCTCGTGCGGCATGCCCGCGTCGACGACATCGCAGTAGACCATCGTCTGGTTGAGCAGCTGGTATCCGATCTCGCCGAACGTGAATGGCCCGGGCAGTCCGACCCGCGCTCCGTCGAGCTTGCCGTAGACATAGTTCAGAGTGCAGTTGCAGGCGAAGGCAACGTCATGGGTCGGGCCTGCGGTGACTGAGCCGAAGCCTTGCACATAATCCGGCATCGGCTTGGCGAGGCGGTACGTCTTGTCCTTGAAGACGGGTGCGTAGAGTGAGACCGTGCCGGCCTTGGCATCTACGCCCTGGATGCTGACGTTGATCAGCGCGCCGTTGTAGTCGGCGATGAGGGGCAGTTGCGTATCCACCTTGGTGTCCGTCAGCCAACGGGCAAAGTTGGTCTTCTTGCCGTCGATCCAGCAGTCGGTGACGGGCCCAAAGCCGTCCGTCTCGAAGCGGATATCCGGGCCGTCGGAGCGCTCAAAGATGTTCACGATCTCCACGTCCGCCGACTTCCCGGCGGGCAGCGACACGTGGCAGGCGAGCGCCTTGTCGGCGAAGACCTCCCCCGTCTTCCCGTTGAACACCTTGGGCTTCTCCTTGCCCAGGTCGTTCAGGTGGATGCCGGTGACCCAGCCGATGATCGGATGGTCGAACAGGTTCTTGAAGCGGGGAGCGTCTTTGCCGTAAGCCAGATGTACCTCGGAAAAGCCCGGCATCATCAGAAACGTGTAGCCGTTGGGCGGCGCGTCCTGCGTGACTCGGGCGATCGTGTTCGCGTCGTAGACTTCGATGTGGGGAGCTGCCCGCTCGTCGGTAACCAATTCCTGCACCATCAGGGAGTCGCGCGTGGTGAGCCCGCCGTCCTCGTCGGTCATCAGGTAAGGAATGGTGCCGCCAATCCAGTTCCCCTGCGGCAGCTGCGCCAGCAGGCGCTCGTCGCCTGCGACGGCGAACAGGGTGTTCGGCGCCCGCGTCAGTTCGGCCCGGAAGTCGGCCAGGCTCATCAGCCTGCCATTGCGGTTCTTCATCGGACGACCCTCCTTCTGCACGAAAGCGTTTACCTCCAAAGAAAAACCAACCGCCGAGCCAACCGGTGCGGTAGCTCGGCGGTCGTGGGTCCCTCGTGGCGTCGCCTACTGCGGCGTCGCGGAGGAGGCGAGGACCCGTGGCTTTGTGCCCCCGGCTTTCGCCGGGTTTGCCCTTGTCGCTGCGGCGTTGCGGAGATTGAAATACGCCCCCGTCAAGGGGGCGTCAAGGAGCCGGTCGGCGTCGAGCTAACTCACTACGGCCGTCGCATGGCCGCGCGAACTCGCCGCGCGATCACGGAGAGCGGTCGCATATCAGATCTCCCTTCGCCCAGGCGGCTCAGCGGCGCCCGGCAGTACGTGTCTCGCTGACGGCCGCGTACACAAGCCGCTGATATTCGGCGTCCAGCCGCCACATCTCCATCACCGGGAGGTACTGGGCCCAGACCATCGCGATGAGATCTGCCTTCGGGTCGATCCAGAAGAACGTGGTGCCGTATCCGGCCCAGCGGAACGTGCCGGGCGAACCCGGGACACTCGTCGCGGAGTCGAGCCGTACGGCGCCCCCGTACCCGAATCCGTTCTTACCGGGCGGCCAATCGGGGCTTGGGGAGGCGATCGGAGTCAGCGCGGCGGGGAGGTGGTTCCGTAGCATCACGGCCGCCGTCTCGGGCTTGAGGATCCGCCGCCCTTCCAACTCACCGCCCCTGAGCAGCATCTGCGCGAACCGGAGGTAGTCGCCGACGGTGGACAAGAGCCCACCGCCGCCGGACAACATCCGGCCCTCGGGCGTGTAGTCCACTGTGACGAGTGGCGAGTCGGCCTGGAGCGTTCCGCCGGGACCGCGGTGGTATGCCGTCACGATGTGACCGTCCATGCCGGGCGTGGCCCGGAAGCCGGTGTTGCGCATCCCCAGGGGCCGAAAGATCCCGCTCTCGAGATAGCGGTCGAGCGGCATGCCAGAGACGATTTCCACGACGCGTCCCAGCACGTCGATGGCGAAGCTGTAGTTCCACGCGGAGCCGGGCGAGAACAGCAGCGGGAGCCGTGCGAGACTGTCCGAGAGCTCCGCGTTCGTCCAGCGCGGGTTCCCGAGGTTCGCGCGGCGATAGATGGAATCCACCGGCGTGTTCCCGAAAAAGCCGTACGTGAGGCCTGCCGTGTGGGTCAAGAGGTCCGCGATCGTGATCGGGCGGTCGGGGTCGCGGACGGTCGGCTGTGCCGCGCTGCCGCCGGCGTACACCTTCACCGTGGCGAACGCGGGGATGTACTTCGACACGGGGTCGTCGAGGCGCAGCTTGCCCTGATCGTACAACTGCAGCACGGCCGCGCTGGTGATCGGCTTGGTCATGGAGAAGACGCGGAACACGGCGTCGGCCCTCATGGCCTGCCCGCGCTCCCGATTCATGGCGCCCGCGGACGCGACGTAGGCGAGCTTGCCGTGTCGAGCGACGACCGCCACCACCCCCGCCAGCTTGCCGGAGTCTACGTAAGCCTGAAGCGCCGGCGCGATGCGCTGCAGCGCCGCGCCGGACAGGCCGACCTCGTCCGGCCGAGCCCGCGGCAGCCCCTGCGCCTGCGCAACAGCGGTCGGCAGGAGGCACACGAGCAGCGTCCGGAACACGTGCAGCAGTCTCGGGATGATACGGTCATGCAGATTGGACATGTGCCACCTCGCGGACCGATGCGCCACCGTTCACCCGGTGCGCGCGACCTCGTAGAGATACTCGACGTACGACCGCACGGCACCATCAATCCCCTGGATCTTTGAGTTCGTCGACTCGATGAGGTAGTACTCGTCGGGGGCGTGCGCTCCGCTGCCGTGGCCCAGTCCGAAGTGACCCGCGGGGAGTCGCAGCGGATCGCCGGTGAACACGTAGCCCGGCCAGGAGCCGGCGTTGCGCGGCAGCATGATCGGGTCGATGCGGGAGTGCCGATACACAGCTTGCTGCAGCTTGATGAGCGTCGCGTCGGCGGCGGTGCTGGTGGGGTCATAGCCGCCGGTCATGTTCACCTCGATATCCCCGAAGCCCCGCTTCGCCAGGTGCGCCTTCAGCGCCGCCAGCGACTCGGCAGCCGTCATGTCCGGGACCAGCCGCAGGTCGAGCTTGGCGACGGCTTTGTGGGGCAGGATGGTCTTGCCGCCGGGTCCCGTGTACCCGCCGACCAGGCCCTCGATATTGACCGTGGGCCGGGACATCAAGAGCTCCAGAGCCTCCGGCCAGCTCACGTCGCGCACCCAGTGCTCGACACCGAGCAGCTTCTTCGCCGCGGTTTCGTCGAGGCGACGTGCCGCTTCGGCGATCATCGCCTTCTCGTCCGCGGAGAGCGGCCGGGCCTTATTCATGAAATTCTCGATCGTGGGTTCGTTCCCGTCGGCCGAGACCAGCGTTGCGAGCGCCTGCACCAGGTGCCACGCCGGGCTGTCCACGCGTGCCTTGTTGCTCGAGTGGATGTCCTGGCGCGGGCCGCGGCCCCAGCGCTCACCGCTCGACACCAGCTCGCACTCGATCACGCCCTTGGCGCCGAGCGTGATGGTCACCTGTCCGTCGAGGCCCTGCGTGGCAGCCGGCATGAAGATCCCCACCGAGCGCCGCAGCGCCGCGAGTACCTCCGGCCGGCGCACGATCTGGGGAAAGTGCGGTGAGCCGATCTCCTCCTCTCCTTCCGCGACGAGCACGAAATTCACCGGCGGCTTGCGGCCGGCGCCGCGGATAGCGTGGAGCGCGGCGAGAAACGCCGCCTCCGGACCCTTCTGGTTCACGGCGCCCCGGCCGACCAGCGCCTTTCCCAAACCGGGCTTGTCGACAAGCGCGGCCGCCCACGGCGGTGAGGTCCACTCGGTCGGGTCCGCCTGCTTCACGTCGTACATGAAGTACAGGCCGAGCGTGCGCGGGGCACCGGCGTCGAGCGTTGCGAAGATCCCGGGCTGGCCGTCGCTAGCCACCTTGGTGACCTGCCCAAATCCGGCATCGCGCAGCAGCCGCATGGTGAGCTCGCACCCCTCGTCCATGCCCCGGTGCTCGGCCGCGATCGACGGCTGGCGGATCCACTCCTGCAGTCGCTGCACGGCCTCGTCGTGCCGCTTTTCGACCTGCGCGAACACGGGCGAGAGATCATCGCCGTGAGTGATTCGAGTGCGGTCCGGCAGGGCGAGCGCCACTGCTCCGGCCGCGGTGTCCTGAAGGAAAGCTCGTCGATCCATAAATGACCCCCGTCTCTACTGGTTGGCAGCCGGCTCCCTCTAGGGCAACCGTCCCAGATCGGTGTTGCTGACGAACGCCACCCGCCGGCTGTCAGGCGACCAGGAAGGCACGTTGATCGTCCCCTGGCCGCCATACACATAGCCGACGACGCGCGGCCTGCCGCCCGCCACCGGCATCAGGCGCAGGTACACCTGCTTATAGAAGGGGTGCTCACTCGGCGCGACGTCCGCCATGAACGACAGAAACACGATCCACTGGCCGTCAGGCGACACGTGGGGGAACCAATTGTTGTACTGGTCGCTCGTGAGCTGTTCCGGGGCGCTGCCGTCCGCTCGCATCCGCCAGATCTGCATGGTCCCGCTCCGGACGGAATTGAAGTAGATGTACTTCCCGTCGGGCGAATACTCCGGCCCGTCATCCAACCCCGGGACGCTCGTGAGACGCGTCTCGTCTCCTCCATCCACGGAGATGCGGTACACGTCGAACTCCCCGTTCCGCTCGCCGGTGTAGACTAAAAACTTCCCGTCGGGCGACCAGCCGTGCAGATACGACGGGCCCCGGCTCGTGACCCGCCGCGGCGTCCCGCCCCCGACGGGTACCGTGTACACGATGGACGCGTTGTGATCTTCCGCGCTGTGGTGGCTGATCGCGAGCGTCCGCCCATCGAAGGAGAGGACGTGATCGTTGTTGTTGCTGGTGGCGAACCCCGTGCTCACGACGACCGGTCGCCGATCCACCAGGTCAAAGCGATACAGCAGACCTCGACTGTTGTAGATCAGCGCCTTGCCGTCCGTGGTCCAGTTGGGCGCCTGGAGCGACTCGGGCGAGCGATACACGATCGTGCGGTCCCCGCTGACCACATCGAGGATCTCCAGATTGCTCCCGATATAGTCCTGGTACGGCACGAACCCGGCGCGCGCTGGTGCGGTGATCCGGACGTCTCGGAAGGTGGCGCGTTCGACCACGGTGTCGTTGTGCGCGCAGACAAACAGCCCGACATAGGGCTGGTCGCCGAGCGCGAGGCCCGCGATCCGTACCGCCGCCAGGGTGTCGCCGAAGCGGGCCGCGGACAGGACATAGCTGTCTCCCACCCGCTCGAGCTGAATGATGTCCGGTGCGGTGACGGGCGATCGGATCTCCTCGGTCGCGCCCCCGGCGGTGCGGCGGAACTGTAGGGCGACGAGTCCGTCTCCATGCACCGCCGCCGTCACGTGCGGCGAGCCGCTCGTGAGGTCGGAGCGCACGCTCCACCCGAACTTGCGATGCGGCTCCACGCCTGGCCCGTCGAACCCTGCCCGCGCGGTCAGGATGAAGTTCCCCGTGATGCGCGTCCACACGAGGTGGAAAGCGTCGCGGTCGAGCCACATGTTCGCGCCCGACCCCGCGATCATGTACCGCTCCCGCCCGGCGTCGTAGGTGACCGAGCCTTGCCTGCTCACTTGGCCCACGTCGGTTTGGCCTTGGAAGACACCCAACGACGGGTGTTGCGCAGGCGCTCGAGCGGCCGCGACCGCGAGAGACGCGATGACCGTCGACAATCCGAGCAAGCTCGAGGCGCGCATGTGTCAGAGAGGCTACCACCGTTCACTCCGGTTCGCCATCGAGGCGGACCAGACTCAGACTCCCGTGCTCCCGAACCCTCCCCCGCCCCGCGCACTCCCCGGGAGCTCAGCCACCTCCACCAGCTCCACCTGCTCGACCCGCTGGAACACGAGCTGCGCGATGCGCATCCCGCGCGTCACCGCCACCGGCTCGGTTCCGAGGTTGATCATCGGGATCATCAGCTCGCCACGGTAATCGGAATCGATCGTGGCCGGGGCGTTGGGGAGCGTCAGCCCGTGCTTGAGCGCGAGCCCGGAGCGGGGCCGCACCTGGGCTTCGTAGCCGTGCGGGATGGCGAGCGCGAGTCCGGTGCGAATGAGCCGGCGCTCGAACGGCTGCAGCACCAGGTCCGGTTCGGCGCTGCACACGTCGTACCCGGCCGCGCCTGCGGACTGCTGCGTGGGGAGCGGCAGCCCGTCGTGATGGGCCAGGCGACGCACCTGCACGACCGGAGGGGGCGGCATCAGGCGAGCGCCCCGGGATCTCGCTCCACCACCGCATCGAGCACGAGCGGCGGCGGCTCCTCCTCGATCACGTACTGGAACTGACGGCGGAACTCCTCCACCGACACGTGGGCGGTCGCGGCGAACCGAGCCAGCTCGTGCGGGTCGTCGAAGTCGTCGCGCCGCAGGCGGATCATGTAGCGGCGCGCGATGGCGTAGCGCGTGGAGGTGATGTCCACCCGCCGCGTGCGCGGCCGGCCCGTCGCGGGCTCGATCATCGCGGCAAACGGGATAGGGACGAACCGACCCGCCTGCAACGAAATGACGGCCGCGTTGCCGCCCCCCAACACGTACTTGGCGGCGCAGTAGCCGAGGTCACGCGTGTACTCCATGTCGATGGGGATCGGATCCGCGCAACGCAGCTCGTAGCCGATGTTCTTCGCCGCGATAGTGGCTTTCAGCCCGAACTCCTTGAGGCGCTTCTGCACCGCGGCCTTGAGGATCTCACCGATGTTCACCTCGGCGATGCGCACGTTCCCGTGGGTATCCCGCTCCACCTCCTCGAAGCCCGCGAGGTCCGCGGGGTCGATGCCGAGCGCCAGCCCTTCGGCGACCACCGCGACGCCGTCGAGCCGGCCGTAGGACAGCCGCTTGATGATTGCGCCGACCAGCGTGTCCACGACCGCTTTGAGCCGGATGCGCCGTCCCAGAAACTCTTCCGGGATGAGGGTGAGCGTCGCGCCGGCGGCCTTGCCGATTCCCATGGCGAGATGCCCGGCGCTGCGGCCCATCGTGATGACGAGATACCAGCGCGACGTGGTCTTGGCGTCCACCATCAGGTTCTTGACGATCTCGACGCCGTAGTGGCGCGCGGTCTGGAAACCGAAGGTGTCCACGTGCGGTGGCAAGTCGAGATCGTTGTCGATGGTCTTCGGCACGTGGACGATCTGGAGCCGCCCCGCCGCTCGCTCCTCGAGCTTCATGGCCGAATAGGCCGTGTCGTCCCCGCCGATCGTGATGAGCTGCGAGACGTTGAGGCGCAACAACGCCAGCACCGCGTTGTCGAGATGCGCCGGGTTCTGCGTCGGGTTGGCGCGCGAGATGCCGATGTAGGAGCCGCCCCGAAAATGGATCCGGCTCACCTCGCCGATGTCGAGCGGGGTCACGTGGTCGATGTCGCCTTCCATGATCCACTCGAACCCGTCCCGCACGCCGAGCACGTCGACCCCCTCCAGCCGTGCCCGGATGGTGGCCGCACCGATGACGCTGTTGACGCCCGGCGCCGGTCCGCCACCGACCAAGATCGCGAGGGTTCTGCGCTCGGTCATCGCGCGCGGGTCGAGTCAGGGACGGCATGGACGACGTGACCCCCGGCGTCGAGAAACTCGAGTCGCGCCGAGCCGAGCGAGTCGACGAGCAAGCGGGCGCGCGTGTGGCCTGTCAGGTCGGTCAGGTCCACCACCGCAGACTTACTACGGTCCCGGCCGACGAAGACGCGCACCGGTTCGTACATCCTGAGGATGCGTACCTCGCGCTCGATGGCGTGCACGGGAATGCCTCCTAGCGGCGACCTCGATGTCAGCCCAGCAACGTCCGGGGATCAGTGTGGGGCAGCCCGAACGCCTCGGCCACTGCGGGATAGACGATCTTACCCTCGATCACGTTGAGGCCGAGGAACAGTGCCGCATCGTCCCGGCACGCCTGCCTCCAGCCGTTCCGTGCGAGTCGCTTCGCGTAGGGGAAGGTGGCATTGGTGAGCGCCAGCGTCGAGGTGCGCGGCACGCCACCCGGCATGTTCGCCACGGCGTAATGGATGATACCGTCGACGGTGTAGGTGGGATTCTCGTGGGTCGTGGGCTTGGTCGTCTCGATACACCCGCCCTGGTCCACCGCCACATCCACGATCACCGAGCCGGGCTTCATGACCTTGAGATCTTCGCGCCGCACCAGCTTCGGCGCCTTCGCGCCGGGGAGCAGCACGGCACCGATCACGACGTCGGCCTTGCGCAGCTGGTCGAGCAGATTGTGACGGTTGGAGTACAACAGATCGACGTTGGGGGGAAGCACGTCGGCGAGGTAGCGCAGCCGGTCGAGCGACAGGTCGAGCAGGGTCACGTGCGCCGCCAAACCCGCCGCCATCTTGGCCGCGTTGGCGCCGACCACCCCGCCGCCCAGGATCAGCACCTCGGCGGGGAGCACTCCCGGCACGCCTCCCAACAGGATGCCTGAGCCACCGTACACCTTCTCCAGGTACTTCGCGCCCTCCTGCACCGCCATCCGTCCCGCCACCTCACTCATCGGCGTCAGCAACGGCAGCTCTCCCGAGTTGAGCTGCACCGTCTCATAGGCGATCGCCGTGATTCCCGACTTGACCACCGCCTGCGTGAGGGCCTCGGACGCTGCGAAATGGAAATAGGTGAAGACGACCTGCCCCTTCCGCATGCACGGCCACTCGGGCTCGATCGGCTCCTTCACCTTGACGACCATCTCGGCCTTGGACCACACGTCGCCCGCCCGAGGGAGGAGCGCCGCCCCGGACGCACGGTAGGCCTCGTCGGAGAACCCCGACCCGAGCCCCGCCCCCTGCTCGACCAGCACCGTGTGGCTGTCGCCTACCAACGACTCCACTCCCGCCGGCACCAGCGCCACGCGATTCTCGGCGGTTTTGATCTCCCTTGGGACGCCAACAATCATCGCTGCTCCTAGTTCCTCTGCGCGCCGCCGTGCCCGAAAAGCGCGAGTGAACTCGCGGCTCGGCGTCTGCCCGTAAACGGGCCTGCAATTGCCGCTTCAGCGGCCGGGCCGAGCCGCGGCTTCAGCCGCGACTCGTGACCGCGTGCGTCTAGGGTCTGCGCGGCGTGCGTCTAAGGTCCGCCTGCAGGCCCCAGCCAAACGACCGTCTGCCGCTCAGGAGCGAAGAATTCTGCCGCGACGCTCGCCACCTCGTCCTCCGTCAGCCCCGCGAGTGTCGCCAGCACCTGGTCGAGACTCTCGTACGGCTCCCCGTGAACCGGAAAGCCCGCCAAACGATACATCCGGGCGGAAGGACTCTCCAGGGAGAGCATCAGCTGCCCTTGGGTCTGCTGCTTCGCCTCGGCGAGTGCATCGCCGCGCAGACCTTCGGTGGCCAGCTTGGCGTATTCTTCGCGAATCGTTGCAGCGGCCCGCTCCGCGGTCTTGGGCTGCGTTCCGACGTACACGCCGGCGACGCCCATCTGGCGGTAGAAACTGGTGAACGCATAGATGGCGTAGGCGAGCCCCAGCTCCTCGCGCACGCGCTGGAACAGCCGGCTCGACATCCCGCCGCCGAACACGTTGCCGAGCACCAGCAAGGCGTACTTGCGCCGGTCGGCATAGGGCATGGTGTCCGTGGCGAAGACGATGTGCGTCTGGGCGGTGTCCTTTTCGTGGCGCGACTCGGTGCTCCGGACCGCGGGCGCGACGGGCGTGACGGGAGGCGTTACCCGTTGTCCGTTGCCGCTCGCGCGATCGAACCACCCTTGCCTCGCGAGCTCGTCGAGCAGCTGCTCGTGGGTGAGGTTCCCCGCGGCGGCGATGACGCAGTTCGCCGGAAAATACGCGCGTTCATGCAGCTGCTTCAGGTCCGCCGCCGAGAGCGCGCTCACGGTGTCGCGCGTGCCCAGGATGGTGTACCCGTAGGGGTGCTCGGGCCACAAGGCCTGGTAGGAGAGGTCGTAGACCTGGTCGTCGGGGGTATCCTCGACCGTGTTGATCTCCTCGAGCACGACGTTGCGCTCGAGCTCCAGGTCGCTGGTGCGGAGCACGGGGTGGCGGACCAAGTCGGTGAGGACGTCGAGCGCACGTGGCAGATCGGCGTCGAGCACGCGCGCCTGAAACGCGGTCGTATCGCGCGACGTGTACGCGTCGAGCGAGCCGCCGCGGACCTCGAGCGCGAGCGCGATCTCTTGGGCCGTGCGGCGCTCGGTCCCTTTGAACACCATATGCTCGAGCAGGTGGGACACGCCCATCTTGGGGCGCGGCTCGTGGGCGCTGGCGCTGCGTACCCAGACGCCGACCGCCGCCGAGCGGACGCTCGGCACCCGCTCCGACAGCACGATGACGCCGCTCGGCGCGGTGGTCTGGTGGATCTCCCGGTCGAGCCGGACCGTCTCCATTACCGCGAGCGGGCGGGGGCCGGCTCCGGCTTGTCGAGCAGTGCCTTGCGGGACAGGCGCATCCTGCCGCGTTCGTCGACTTCGAGCAGCTTGACCCGCACCTGGTCACCCTTCTTCACGACGTCCTCGGTGCGCTCGGTCCGGCCGTGCTGCAGCTCGGAGATGTGGAGCAGGCCCTCCACGCCTGGCAGAATCTCCACGAAGGCGCCGAACGCCGTCGTGCTCTTCACCATGCCCTCGTACACCTTGCCAACCTCGGGCACCTGCACCATCGACGCGATGATGTCGCGCGCCCGCTCCCCCCCCTCCCCCACGGCGGAGATGGTGATGAGCCCGTTGTCGTCCACGTTAATCTCGGCGCCGGTTTGCTCTTGAATCGACCGGATCGTCTTTCCCTTGGGTCCGATGATGTCGCCGATCTTGTCCGTCGGGATCTGGATCGTGATGATGCGCGGCGCGTACTTGGAGAGCTGCGAGCGCGGCTGCGGCATCGCCCGATCCATGATATCGAGGATGTGCACACGGGCCTGCTTCGCCCGGTCGAGCGCTTCCGCGATGATCTTGAAGTCGAGCCCTTCGATCTTGATGTCCATCTGGATCGAGGTCACACCTTCGCGCGTCCCCGCCACCTTGAAGTCCATGTCGCCCA
Organism: Gemmatimonadetes bacterium 13_1_20CM_4_69_16; assembly: GCA_001919865.1. GTDB lineage: Bacteria > Gemmatimonadota > Gemmatimonadetes > Gemmatimonadales > GWC2-71-9 > 20CM-4-69-16. Next base: position 24,494 of record MNIR01000044.1, read on the forward strand.
GGTGATCCTCGGTGCCGAGGATGTCGGTGAGCACCGCGACGCGGCTGCCTTCCTTGATCAAGCCCATCGCGACCCCGGCGCACGACGCCTTGACCGGCACGCCCGCGTCGAACAAGGCGAGCGAGCCGCCGCATACCGTCGCCATGGAGGACGAGCCGTTGGATTCGAGGATGTCGGAGACGATGCGGATCGTGTAGGGGAACTGGTCGTAGGGCGGGAGCAGCGCCTGCAGGGCCCGCTCGGCCAAGGCCCCGTGTCCCACCTCGCGGCGCGACGTGCCGCGGATCGGCCGGACCTCGCCGGTCGAGAACGGCGGGAAGTTGTAATGCAGCATGAAGGACTTGGACGTCTCTTCGGCCACGTCGATCGAGTCGATCCGCTGCTCGTCGCTCACGGTACCGAGCGTCACGGAGACGAGGGCCTGCGTCTGGCCGCGCGTGAACAGCGCGGAGCCGTGAGTACGCGGCAGCACGCCCACCTCGCAGCTGATCGGCCGCACGGTGGCGAGATCGCGCCCGTCCACTCGCTCGCCCTTCGCCAGCACCTGCTCCCGCATCGTGCGATACTCGATCTCCTCAATCACCGCCGCCACGTCTTTCAACTTCTCGGGGAACTCGGCCGCGAGCTGCTCCTGAATCGTCGACTTGAGCGCGGCGAGCGCCTGCGTCCGCTCCGCCTTCTCCGGCAGGTTCAGCGCCTCCGCGATGCGCGGCTCGGCCAGCTCCTTGACCCGCGCCACCAGGTCCGCCGGGGGCTCAACCTTGGTCCATTCCATCTTGGGCTGCCGCATGTCGGCCACCAGCTCGGTCGCGGCGGCCAGCAGCTCCCGGATGCCCTTGTGCGCCACCTCGAGCCCCTTCACGATCTCGGGCTCGGTCAGCTCGAGCGCGCCCCCCTCGACCATGACGATCGAATCCGCCGAGCCGGACACCACCATGTCCACGTCCGAGAACTCGAGCTGCTGGAACGTCGGGTTCAAGATCCAGGCGCCCTCCACCCGGCCCACCCGCACCGCCGCGATGGGGCCGTTCCAGGGCACCTTGGACATCTCGAGCGCCGCCGAGGCCGCCGTCACGCCCAGCACGTCGGCGTCGTTCTGCTGGTCCGCCGAGAGGACGTAGATGAATACCTGCACCTCGTTCTTGAATCCTTCCGGGAAGAGCGGCCGGATCGAACGGTCCGTCACCCGGGCCGAGAGGATCTCCTCGTCCGACGGGCGGCCCTCCCGTTTCAAGAAGCCCCCGGGAATCTTGCCGGCGGCATAGGCCTTCTCGCGATACTCGACGGTGAGGGGGAAGAAGGGGAGGGTCGAAACGTTGTCCGACACGGTCACGGTCGCGAGGACCACCGTCTCCCCGAACTGCAGCAGGCAGGATCCTGCCGCCTGCTTGGCGAGCCGCCCGGCCTCGAGCTTGAGGGGGCGCTCCGCAAAATTTCGTTCGACGTGCTTCACCATATTGCCTGTCTAGAGCACCATAGAATACGCCAGGCGCCCCGGTGCTCTGGCCGGGACGCCGTGCGCGACGCCTCTTGCATTAGTGGCGGAGACCCAGCTCGTCGATGAGCTGCCGATAGCGCTCCAGGTCGGAGCGCTTCAGATATTCCAGCAGGCGGCGGCGCTGGCTCACCATTCTGAGGAGGCCGCGCTGCCCGTGGAAGTCCTTGGCGTGGACCCGGAAGTGATCGGTGAGGCTGTTGATCCGCTCGGTGAGCAGCGCGACCTGGACCGGGGCCGACCCCGTGTCTCCTGCGTGCTGCCCGTACTTCCTGACCGGCGTCGTCTTGTCGTACATCCGTTCCTGTTCCCTAATTATTGAGAGCGCACTAACTTAGACGCGCAGCGCCGGTTTGTAAAGCCCTCGTGACGAACGCCCCCACCGACCTCGTCGGCCGCACCGTCGGCCCGCTTCGCCTCGAGCGCTTGCTCGGGCAGGGCGGGTTCGCCTGGGTGTTCGCGGGCCGCGAGCCCGACGGGACGCCGGTAGCGGTGAAAGTGCTGAAGCCGCGCTACGCCGGCGATCCGCAGTTCGAGAGCCGGTTCCGGAACGAGGCCGAGACCGCCGCGAAGCTCCAGCACCCGAACATCATTCGCATTCGATTCGTGGCGCGCGCCGGGGGCTACGTCTACTTCGGGATGGATCTGTGCGCCGACAGCCTCGGGGCGCGCATCGCGCGCGAAGGCCCCCTGCCGGAGGCGGCCATCCTCCGCCTGGCGGCAGACGTGGGCAAGGGGCTGGGGTTCGCGCACGGGCAGGGTGTGATTCACCGCGACCTGAAGCCCGACAACATCCTGATCCGCTCCGACGGCAGTGCGGTCATCTCCGACTTCGGCATCGCGCGCGCGGTGTCGGGCTACGTGGCCTCGACGGGCGTGAACATGACCATCGGGACCCCGCAGTATCTCTCCCCCGAGCAGGCGCAGGGGCGCCCGCTCGACCAGCGCCTCGACTTCTACGCGCTCGGCGTCACGCTCTTCAAGGCGGCGACCGGCGAGGTTCCCTTCGCGTCCACCGATTGGTTCGAGCTGGCACGCATGCATGTCGAGCGGCCGCCACCCTCGCTGCGAAAGCGGCGGCCGGAGCTGTCGAAGCACTTCGAGCGAGTGGTGATGAAGTGTCTCGCCAAGCACCCGGATGACCGCTACCGGGACGGCGCCGGCCTGCTCGCCGATCTGGGCGTCGGTGAGGTCCCACCGCGCGCGGCTGCCTGGTGGCGCCGGTGGCGCTGGTGGTAACCCGCCCTAACGCCCGAAGAGGCCCAGGACCTCTCTGCCGATAACGACGAGCATGATCGTGGCGACGAGGGCGAATCCGATTTGCGTCAGGCGCAGCCGCAAGCCCAGCGACAGGGGGCGCCGGAGCACCGCCTCCGCCAAAAGGAACGTCAGCTGCCCGCCGTCGAGGATGGGGATCGGCAGGAGATTGAGCAGCGCGAGGTTGACCGAGAGGACGGCCATGAGCGCCAGCAACGACGGCACCCCTTGGCGCGCGGCCTCGCCGGAGAGCCGGCCGATCGTGATGGGGCCGCCGACCTCGGAGAGCGACCCCTCGCCGACCAGCAATCCTTTAAGGAACCGGAGCACCTGGACGCCGTCGCGCGCCGCCCGGCTGGCGCCCGCTCGCAGCGCGCCCGCGAGCGCGTAGCGTTCTCGCAGGATCGGCTGGACCGGCCCGAGCCCGGCGAAGCCGCGCATCGCCACCTCGCCCGTCCGCGAATCGGGGAACGAGCGCAGCTCGGGGATCAAGGCGACGTTGACGATGACTCCGCCGCGATCGACGGCAACGGTCAGGCGCCGGTGCGGGCTCGCGCGCACGATGCGCGTGAACTGCGCCCACGACGAGATGGCATTTCCCTCCACCCGGACGACTCGGTCTCCCGGCTGGAAGCCCGCCCGGGCGGCGGGGCTCGCCGGCCCGACCGTTTGCACCACGGCCGGGAAGTACACCTCCAGCGCCCGCGTCAACGCGAGCCGTGCCTCCGGATTGCGGGCCGGCAGGTCGATGCGAAGCGGCGCCGGGCGGCCCGCCACGCGGATCGTGAGAGGCAACGGGCTGGTGACGAGGCGCTCGAGCAGGTCGCCCCACGACGACACGGAGTCGCCATTGACGGCCACGATGCGGTCCCCACGGGACAGGGTGGCGAGCGCCCGCGCCCCGTCCGGGAGTTCGCTCGCATACACCGTGTCGACCTGGGTGGTGGCGATGCGATCCGCGCCGACGGTGGCGAACAAACCCGTGTAGGTCGCGACGGCGAACAGGGCGTTCATCGTGACCCCGGCGACGATCACCACGAACCGCGCCGCCACCGGCTTGCGGTCGAACGCGCGGGCGGGGTCGACCGGCTCTGCGCTCCGCCCACCCTCCAGCTCCCCGGCTACACCCTCGTCCTCCAACCCCGCCATCTTGACGTAGCCACCGAACGGGATCCAGGAGATCCAGTACTCCGTCTCGCCGCGACGCCACCGGAGGAGCGGTCGGCCGAAACCGAGCGAGAAGCGGAGCACCTGGATGCCGACCGCCTTCGCAGCCACGAAGTGCCCTGCCTCGTGCACAAAGATGAGCACGCCGAGCACCAGGAGGAACGCGAGGACCGTGGTCACGAGCAGGCGGCTTCCCGGGCCCGGCGCCGCGCCTCGGCGTCGGCGTCGAGCACGGCGTCGAGCGTGCCGGCGTCGGCCGGGCGCCACGCGTCCAATACTCGCGCGATCGTCTCGGCGATCCGGCCGAACCGTATGCTTCCCTCGAGGAACAGCTCTACCGCCACCTCGTTCGCGGCGTTGAACGCCGCGGGGGCGGTGCCGCCGCTCGCGGCCGCGGCGCGCCCGAGGCCGTACGCCGGGTAGGTCTCGGCGCGGACGGCTTCGAACGTGAGGCTGCCGGCGGCAACCGGGTCGAAGCGCCGGGTCCCCGCATCCGGCACCCGCGCGGGATGAGTCAGGGCGTAGAGGATGGGCAGCTCCATGGTGGGGAACCCGACCTGTGCCAGGACCGAGCCGTCCACGAACTCGACGAATGCGTGCACCACCGATTGGGGGTGCACCACCACCTCGACGGCGTCGTACCGCAGGCCGAACAGGAAGTGCGCCTCGATCACCTCGAGCGCCTTGTTGACGAGGGTGGCAGAGTCCACCGTGATCTTCTTCCCCATCTTCCACGTCGGATGCTGCAAAGCCTCCGTCACGGTGGCCGCGGCGATACGGTCGCGAGTCCAGGTGCGGAACGGCCCGCCCGACGCGGTCAGCATCAGCCGCGCCAGCTCGGCGGGGCTGCGGCCGGCGAGGCATTGCAGCACGGCGCTGTGCTCGGAGTCGACGGGCACGATCTCCCCGCCCCCCTCGCGCGCCGCGCGGGTGACCAGCTCGCCGGCCATGACGAGGGTCTCCTTGTTCGCCAGGGCGACGCGCTTCCCGGCCCGCAGCGCCGCGAGCGTGGCCTCGAGCCCCGCCGCGCCCACGATGCCGTTCACGACGATCCGCACGTCCGGATGCGTCGCCGCCTCCACGAGGCAGCTGGTCCCCGAACCCCGAGTCCCGGGCCCCGAGCCGCGCTTGCCGCCGTTCACGAGGCCGACATAGGCCGGCTGCCACTCGGCCGCCTGTCGATCGAGCAGCTCCGCGTTGGAGTGCGCCGTCAACGCCACGACGCGGAACCGCTCCCGTTGGCGCGCCAGCACCTGCAGGGTGGAGCAGCCGATCGAGCCGGTGGAGCCGAGGATCGCGACGCCGTCGCTCATGCGATGCCGAACAGTCGGAACAACGCCGCGCTCGCGGGCATCACGAAGTAGAGCGAATCGAGCCGGTCGAGCACGCCCCCGTGGCCGGGGATGAGAGAGGAGGAGTCCTTGACGCCCGCTTCACGCTTGAACAGCGACTCGGCGACGTCGCCGACCTGGGCCGTCACCGCCACCACCACTCCCACCGTCGCCAGTTGCAAGACGTCGAGCCGCAAGGCCACTCGATCGAGCACCAGGGGACCGTACACCAGCGCCGCAACGAGCCCACCGACGAGTCCCCCGACGGCGCCCGCCCACGTCTTTCGGGGCGACAGCACCGGGGCGAGCTTCGGGCCGCCGATCAGGGTCCCGGCGGCCATGGCGCTGGTGTCGCACACCCACGTCACTATGAGCGGCAGCAACACCAAGGCCACCGATCCGCGGGGGTGCGCGTCGGCGTGAGGGCCGTGACGGATCGCGATCGTGAACGCGAGCAGCGCGGAGGCGTACAGACTGCCGAACACCGTGACGGCGACGGCGCTGAGCGGGCGGCGCGCCGGCCCGCGCGCCATGGCGAGGACCATCACGGCGAGCAGCCACAACGCGCCGACGTACAGCACCGGCTCCCAGTCGGCGTAGCCTTTCACCCAGAACGTGGCGAGCGGGCCCACCGCCGCTGCGGCGAGCCCGAGGTTCTCGAGCGGCTCGATCCCGTCGCGACGCGCCAAGTCGTACACCTCGCGCGTGCCGAGCACGCCCAGGAGGGCGAGGGCCGTCGCCAGCACCCAGCCTCCCAGCCACAGCACGACGACGGACGCGGCAATGGCCGGGACCGCGACGGCGACGCGCACCAGCAGGTTGCGGGACATCACGCCGTGACGTTGCCGAACCGCCGCTCGCGCCGCTGGTACTCGAGGATGGCCTGGAACAGGTCGCGCCGCGTGACATCGGGCCAGAGCACCGGCGTCATGTACAGCTCGGTGTAGGCGAGCTGCCACAGCAGGAAGTTCGAGATCCGCAGCTCGCCCGAGGTGCGAATCAGCAGGTCGGGGTCGGCCCAGTCGGCCGTGTAGAGCTTGCCGCGCAGCGCTTCTTCGTCGATCTCCTCGAGCTTCTTCGTGCCCTTCAATACCTCTTCGGCGAGCAGTCGTGCCGCCCGCGCCAGCTCGGCGCGCGACGAGTACGAGATGCACAAGTTGAGCGCCAGCCGGCGGCCGCCCCGGGTGTCCCGCTCCACCCGGTCCACGGCGGCGCGGGCTCCCGGCGCCAGCCGCGACCGGTCCCCCAGCACGTGCACCACCACGCCTTGGTCGCGCAGCTCGCGCACCTCCGCCGCGATGTACTCCTCGAGCAGGCTCATCAGAGCGGAGATCTCCGTGGGGGGGCGCTGCCAATTCTCGTCCGAGAAGGCGAACAGCGTGAGCACGTCGACACCCGCCTCGATCGCTCCTTCGACTACCTCGCGCACCGCCTTCATGCCGGCGCGGTGCCCGAAGGGGCGCGGCAGGTTGCGCTCGCGCGCCCAGCGGCCATTGCCGTCCATGATGATGGCGACGTGGCGCGGGACGGGGCCGCTCAAGCGGATCTGCGCGAGCAGGTCGTCGGCCACCCTAGACCTCCATGATCTCGGCCTCTTTGGCCTTGACCGCGCCGTCCACGAGCTTGAGATGGTCGTCGTGCACCTTCTGCACGTCCTTCTCGGCGTGTTTCTTCTCGTCTTCCGAGACGTGCTCGGTTTTCTTGATCCGGCCGATCGCCTCGGTGCGGGCGTGGCGGATCGCGACGCGACATTCCTCCGCAAACTTGTGCACCACCTTCACCAGCTCGCGGCGGCGCTCCTCGGTGAGCGGAGGAATGGGAATGCGAATGATGACGCCGTCGTTCGACGGCGTGAGCCCGAGGTCCGAGGTGAGCAGGGCCTTCTCGATCGCCTTGAGGAGCGATTTGTCCCAGGGCTGGATCGTGAGCAATTTCGGCTCGGGCGCCGCCACGTTGGCGACTTGGTTGAGCGGCACCTCGCTGCCGTACGCCTCCACGCGCACGAGATCGAGCAGCGACGTGGTCGCCTTCCCCGTGCGGACGGTGGCGAATTCGCGCTTCACCGCCTCCACCGCCTTGTCCATCGCCTGCCGGGCCTGCTTGACGTGGTCCGTGAGACTGGTGACCGTGGTCATGTGACGATGGTGCCGACGCGCTCCCCGGCCAGCACCCTGGCCGTCGCGCCGGGCTGGTTGA
>MNIR01000057.1 GCA_001919865.1 Gemmatimonadetes bacterium 13_1_20CM_4_69_16
CGTGGGCTGGCTCGCCGGCGCCGCTGCGAATTCGGCGTTCTGCCCCTGGCCGAATCCGCCGAACAGCCCGCTGTTCGTGAACATCGTGGCGTTGATGAAGCCGCTGATCGTGAGCGTCTCCCCCTCTCCCAGCTTCACGACCTGCCCGGTCGGCTGCTGGGCGGGGGCGGAGCGTGCCCCTGCCAGGACGGAGATCACGAACACGGCGAGCCCACAGAACGATGCCACTCCTTTTCTCATGACTTCCCCCTCATGTGAGAAGGTGGATACGCGTCACCCGGGGGCTCCATCTTGAGCCGGTCCGACCGGATGCGCCAGAGCCGCACGCTCATCGTGGTTATCCCTTGACCGCTCCCATCGTGAACCCCTGGATGAAACGGTCGATGAACACGTTGTAGACGATGGCGAGCGGGATGCTGGTGAACAGGGCGGCCGCCATGAGCGCCCCCCAGTGATAGACGTCGCCGCGCACCAGCGCGATCGGAACTCCGAGGCTCACCGTCATCTTGTCTACCGAGCTAATGAACGTAAGGGCGTAGACGAATTCCTGCATCACCAGCGTGAAGGTGAACACGATCACCGTCAAGATCCCCGGAACGATGAGGCGCGGCGCCACTTTTACGATCACGGCGAGCCGGCTGTACCCGTCGATCATCGCCTGCTCCTCGATCTCCCACGGGACCGAGCGGAGGAACCCCATGACGAGCCAGGTGCAGAACGGGATCGTCATGGTCGGATAGATGAGGACCAGCGAGGCGAGCGAGTTCTGGAGCCCGAGCAGTGACACGAGCCGCGCGAACGGGACGAAGAGCAGCGTGGGAGGAATGAGATACGTGAAGAAGATTCCCATCCCCAGGCGCTCGCCCCAGCGGCCCGCGAGCCGCGCCAGGCTATAGCCGGCCGGGACCGCCACCGCTACCGTGATGATGACGACCGCCGCTACCACAAACAGCGTGTTCAGGACCCAGTGGGGAAAGTCCGTCTGGCCGAACAGCAGCTTGACGTGCTCGAGCGTCGGCGGGTCGTTGAAGATCCAAGGCACGTGACTCAGGTCGGAGGCGCCGACGTAGAGGTCGCGGTTCTGCTTGAATGCGGTGACCAGCATCCAGTAGAAGGGGAACCCCGCGAAGCCGATGAAGCCGAGCGCGGCGGCGTACAGCGCCGCGCGCCGCGTGAGCCGACGCAGCGCGGCGCGCGTCATCGGGCCGCCCCTCCCACCTCCGCGCGGCGCGCCAGCCGCAGCATGGCGACCGCGACCACGATCAAGAAGGGGAGCAGAAACACCGCGATCGCGGCCCCTTGGCCGAGATCCGCTCCGAGGATCCCCCGCTGGAAAGCGAGCGTCGGGAGCACGTGGGTGGTGTTGGCCGGCCCGCCGCCCGTGAGGATGTAGACGACACCCAGGTCGGTCGCCGTGTACACCACGCCGAACAGCACGGCGACCGCCACGACTGGCAGCAGCAACGGCAACTCGACCTGGAATAAGCGGCGCCAGAACCCGGCGCCGTCCACGACCGCCGCCTCGACGATCTCCTGCGGGATCGACGCCAGCCCGGCGAGCACGATCACCGTGGCGAAGGGGAAAATCCGCCAGGCCTGCACGATGATGATGGCGGTGAGGGCGAGCCCCGGGTCCCCGAGCCAGTACAGCCAGCCGTGCAGCAGCCCGGAGGCCTTGAGCGTCCAGTTGATCACGCTAAAGGTCGAATCGAAGATCCACGTCCATGCGATCGCTGCGAGCGACACCGGCACGGCCCAAGGCAAGAGGAGCACGAATCGGGCGAAGCGCTTCCCCCGGAACGTTGCGCGGAACACCTGGGCGGCGGCGGTCGCCAGGATGACCACGAGCAGCTGCGTGCCGACGGTCACGACCGCGCTGTTGCGCAGGGCCCGGAGAAAGATCGGATCCCCGAGGATTGCGGCATAGTTGCCGAGCCCGGCCCACCCGAAGCTGAGGCTGCCGGCGGTGGCGTTGCTGAAGCTGAGGACGATCGCGAGCACGAACGGGACGCCGACCAGCACGATCACGTAGGCGAGCGCGGGGGCGAGCATCACCGCTCCCAGCACGTCCTCGCGGTCGGCGAAGGTTCGCCGCTCCATCATATCTTGCGGCTCGAGCCGGTTGCGGCGTCGAAGTAGCGCAGCGCCCGCCGCGGCACAGCGAACTCCTGCTGCTCCCCTTCCGGGATGGCCAGGGCGATCGTCGCTGGAAGTTTTGCGATGACCGTGGTGTCCGTCGCGGCGCCATCGGAAATCGAGCCGTATACGTAGCGATCCGAGCCCAGGTACTCGACACGGCGCACCGAGAAGCGGAAGGCCCGGACGTCTTCGTCCGGCTGGAAGACGCTCCGGGGAAGAAAATGCTCGGGGCGAAAACCCAATAGGGTGCGAGGCGGCAACGCGGGGTCGCCCAGGTCGAGCAGGTTCATCGGCGGCTGGCCGACGAAGGTGGCCACGAACGTGTCGACGGGATCTTCGTACACCTCTTCCGGCGTCCCCACCTGCCGCACCTTGCCGCGGTCCATGATCGCGATCCGGTCACCGAGACCCATCGCCTCCACCTGGTCGTGCGTCACCAGCACGGTCGTGGTCCGGATCTGTCGCTGAAACCGTTTCAGCTCGTCTCGCGCGGTGTTGCGCAGCTTGGCATCGAGGTTGGCGAGTGGCTCGTCCAGCAGGAAGACCTTGGGGTCCCGCACGAGAGCGCGGCACAGCGCGACGCGCTGGCGCTCTCCCCCAGACAGTTGGCGCGGATAGCGATCGAGGTAGCGGGAGATGCCGAACATGTCGGCCGCGCGCTGCACCTTCTCCGCGATCTGCGTCCGCGGCAGCCGACTCGCCTCGAGCGGAAAGGCGATGTTCTGGAACACCGTGCGGTGCGGGTAGAGGGCATAGCTCTGGAACACCATCGCGATCCCCCGTGCCCTGGGGGGCACGTCGCCGTCCACGCGCTCGCCCGCGATGTGGATCTCGCCCCCGGTGGGTCGCTCGAGGCCCGCGATCATGCGGAGCAGGGTCGTCTTGCCGCACCCCGAGGGGCCGAGCAGAACCAAGAACTCTCCCTCGCGGATCGAGAGATTCACCCCGTCGACCGCGCAGAGGTCACCAAACTGTTTTCTCAGATTGCGGATATCGACGCCTGCCACCGCCGCTATGTGCCCCCCCCCCCGGGTTTGCGCGCGTGGGCGGTGGTATCCGGCGGCTTTGCCAGGCTCACCGGCGGGGTGTAGATGATGCGGTACGGATTCTCCGGCACCTGGAGGGCCTTCACCACCTCGGGCGGCGGCGCGGCGGCGGCCGGCGGGCTCGCACCACGGCCGCCGCAGCCCACGAGTAGCAGGAATGCGACGCTCAGGCGGACGTTCATGACTTCCCCCCTCCCCTCGCGCTAGCGCGCGGCCCGATCGCGCGGGGCGTCGTCCGACGGCGCGCCACGCGCGAGCCAATCGCGAAAGTAGTCTGCCTCTGCGGCGAGCCGCCATTCCTCGAAGATCGATAGCGCCATCGCGCGCACGCCGCCCTCGCTCGGACCGGCGGCGAGGCACTGCTGCTGCAGCCAGGCCTCGAACTCGTCCGGCTCCGGGTCGGCCGCGATCGCGCGTTGCAGCAGGTCGAGCTTGATCGCCAACCCGATGGCGTCGGGAGTGGTGTCGCGCTTGCGGCGCCGGCGCCTCCCCTCCGACGCGTCGAGGGCGGCGAGCAGCTCCTGGCACACGGCGGCGGGGCGGGCCGGCGCGTCGCCCCCTTGTGGAGGTTGCTTCCTCACGGCCTCCACATCCTCCACCCACCTCCACCATCCTCCAGAACCCGGGCCGCGAGCGCGTATCCCGGCCGCTCGGGTCGCCGATATCCCCGCTCCAGGGCCGCGACGTCCAGAGGGACCGTCATCAGGTCATCGAGCAAGATCGCCCAGGGAGCGGCGGCGCGCACGGTGGTGACTGCCTTCAGATATCCCTGGCACGTGTTGCACACCTCGACCTTACGCGTTTGCTCGCCACCCTCGGGCGTCAGGTAGGCGAGGTTGTCGTGCTGGATCTCATCGCAGAACACGCAGCGGAGCAACGGGATCGCCCACCCGGTACCGCAACGCCCGCAGCGCAACTGGCGCTTGCGCTCGAGCCCCGTGTACTCCGCCACGACCGGCCAAGCGCCGCACAACGGGCAGTACCCCTCCCACCAGGTGACCGGCACCTCTGGTGCGAGGCCGCGGCCGCACGCCTGGAGCAGGGGTAATACCGCCATCTGTCCTACCACACGGACCGCCTGCGGGTCCGCGCCCGCTCCGGCGGTGAGCCGGTCGATGCCCGCGTCGTCAAGGCATAGCGCGGCCTCGAGCAACGCCACGCCGTCGATGCGGCGCCCGTTGTCGTGCGCGACGAGCTTGAGCAGTCGGCGCACCCAACCCCGCGCGGCCCGCCCGTCGACCGTGATGTGCGCGCATGACAACAGCGGCGCCTTGACCGGGCGGTCCGTCGCAACGGTCGGCACGGCAGCCTCCCACGCGGCGCCGTCTTCGCTCTGCTCGAGCGCTGCTTCCAACAGCTCGAGCCACGCCTCGGCCTCGGGAGTTTCGCGGCGGGCGTGCGCCAGCCGCTGCTCGATCACTACGTTCCGCGGGCGCCGAAAACGGGCAGGGGGCCAGTGCATTTCACTTTCACGGTGCGGCAGGGCGTCCGATAATACATCTGCGCGCCAGCGTGCAGCTGGGCGACGGGGTCGTGGTTGCCCGGATCGCCACCCGGTCCACCTCCCCGTACCCGGGCGGCCTCGGGGCTGGCACAGCCCGTCACGCCGGCTAGGGCCAGCGCCAAGCACCAGCGCTGTCTCTGAGTCATCCTACATCCCCGCCGCCACGCGGTAGCGGTCGATTCCTTCGGAGGCGAGCATCGTGGCGAGCCGCAGCAGGAAGCCGCCGACGAGGACCAGCTTGGCGGCGCTCGCGAGTGGACGCCGTTGCGCGTGCAGGCGGAGCGGTGCGACGATCCCGAGTCCCACCACACCCACCAGCAATACCAAGCCCCAGAACCCGATCCAGACGCGGTTGACCGAGCCGAGCGACGCTACGAAAAGGACGAGCACGAGCAGCTCGACGACGAGTGCCTTGGTGTCGAACGCTGACAGGCGGGCGAGCGACTGCTCGGTCGCCCCGCGCGCCGGAGCGAGCAGGATCAGGGCAGCCGCTCCCGTCGAGGCGCCCGACGCCACGAACAGGGCGCCCAGCCATGGGCTGTCCGCCCAGATGGGGCGGTTCGTGACCGACAGGAGAATCCCCGTGTAGCCGGCGACGAAGAAACCGAGCAGCCCGCCGATTCCCGCGACGAGTTTGGCGATCCCCCCGCGTATCACACCGCCCACGGCTCGAAGGGCCGGGTTCTGGAGCCGCCCCTCTTCCGCCATTGCGCCGAGCGCCGAAAGGACCGAGAACAGGCCGAACAGGAGGATCGCCCAGGCGCCGAACGAGATAGGCGACCAGCTCTTGAACATGATGGCCGGGAAGTTCGCGGACTGGAACAGCATGTGCCAGAAGCGCAAGGGTCGTCCGAGGTCGATCGTGAGCAACAGCCCGCTCAGGATCGCGCCGACGGCCGCCACCCGATATCCGGTGCGGATGACGGGGCGGTCGTCGGGCCGCCCGAACCATTCCAGCAACGCCGCCAGGAAGTAGGCACCGCCGGCGAGCCCGCCCACGAAGAAATACGGGATGATGAACCAGGTCCAATGTGGCGCGCCGCTGAAGAAGGTGTCGGACATATCAGTTCTGTCCTCCCCCTTCCGGGCCGCCCTTATCGTCCATCCGGCGCTTGCGCAGGCCGACGAGCGCCAGCACGCCGAGGACGGCCGCGCTCGCCACAGACAACCCTGCGCTCTTCGTGAGACTGCGCGTCGGCAACTGCGGCTTGCGCGGCAGCCCGTACACCTCCGGCTCGTCCACCAGCAGGTAGAACGAGTTGAGCCCGCCCAGCGCCCCGTCCGGGTCGGCGCCGTACAGCTCGGCCTTGACACCCTGCGCCTTGAGCTGGTCGACGCGCTTGTGAGCGCGCGTGCGCAACTCGGCGATCGAGCCGAACTGGATCGAGTCGGTTGGACAGGCCTTCGAGCAGGCGGGCTCGAGCCCCACCTTGAGGCGGTCGTAACACAGGGTGCACTTCTGGGCGGTGCCCGACACCGGGTTGATGTCGATGACGCCGAACGGGCAAGCGGCGATACACGCCCGACAGCCGTTGCAGACGTCCGATTGGATCACCACTGTGTCGAACTCGGTCCGAATGATGGCGCCGGTGGGGCATACTTCCAGGCATCCCGCCTGGACGCAATGTTTGCACACGTCGCTCATCATCAGCCAGCGCCCGTCGTAGGGGCCCTTGAACTGCTCGATGAAGCGCACGTGCCGCCAGTGGATGCCGTCCAGCCGGCGGGTGTTGTCGTAGCTGTCGCCGCTCAGCTCCCGGACGCCGCCGTTCTCGGCCGGGAGCTGGTTCCATTCCTTGCACGCGACCTCGCACGCCTTGCAGCCGATGCAAACCGTGGTGTCGGTGAAGAACCCCATCGCTTCGGCCATAATCACGCCTTCTCCACGTTGCAGACGAACGCCTTGCCTTCGTGGATCGATACGTTGGGATCGCCGACCCAGGCCGTGAGGTCGTTGACGACGTCGCCAGTGCTCAACCCCATCCAGCCCCAGTGCCAGGGCATGCCTACGTGATGAATCGCCTTGCCCCCGACCTTCATCACGCCGATGCGATCGGTCACCAGGGCCTTGGCCCGGACGTGACCGCGCGGGCTGCTGATCACCACCCAATCGAGGTTCTTGATCCCCTTCTCGGCGGCGAGCCCCTTGCCGATCTCGATGAACAGCTCGGGCTGCAGCTCGGCGAGCCACGGCAGCCAGCGGCTCATCGCACCCGCCAAGTAGTGCTCGGTGAGCCGGTACGTGCTGATCACGTACGGGAACTTCGGGTCGCCCACCGCGGCGAGCTTATTGTACGGCTTGCCCGGCGCCCAGACCTTGTGGACCGGGCTGGTCTGCTGCTTGTACAACGGGTTCTGGATCGGCGACTCGTGCGGCTCGTAGTGGGTCGGCAGCGGTCCGTCCACGAGACCCGCCGGTACGAACAGCCAGCCCCTCCCGTCGGCTCTCATGATGAACGGTTGGGTGCCCGACAGGGCGTCGAGGCCGATGCCGTCCGGCTTCGGTTGCGCGTCGGGGGCCTTGGTCACCGCGAAGTCGGGTACGTCGTAGCCCACCCACTTTCCCTTGGGTACCGGCTTCTTGGTCTTCGGGTCGGGCGGGTTCACGAAGGTCGCGTCCCACCAGACCCAGCGCTTGCGCTCGCTCCAGGGGTTGCCCTTCAGGTCGGCCGACGCGCGGTTGTACATGACGCGCCGGTTGGCGGGCCACGCCCAGCCCCACTTGAGATGCGCCCCGGGCACACCCGGGGGATCGGGCTCGCGCCGCGCCGTCATGTTCTGATCCGGCGCCGGGTAGCAGCCGCAATAGATCCACGACGCGCAGGTGGTGGAGCCGTCGTCCTTCAGCTCGCCGAACCCCTTCAGGTGCTGCTTCGCATCGGTGGTCTGGTACCCGTTGATCTCGCGCAGAATCTTGAGCGCGTCGGGCTCTCCCGGATAGATCGGCTTCACGCCCGGATCGAAGTCGAACTCCCAGGTGAGGTTGTTCCACCCCTGGTCGCGCGACAGCTTCGAGCCGGCGTACAGCTTCTTCATCCGCTTCGCCAGGTTGTGGTAGAACCAGGTGTCGGTGCGGCAGTCGCCCGGCGCGTCGGCCGCCTTGGAGTGCCACTGCAGCATGCGCTGCGTGTTGGTGAAGCTGCCGTCGTATTCGGCGATCTGCGTCGAGGGGAAGAAGAAGATCTCGGTCTTGATGTCCGCGATCTTCACCTCGCCGTTTTTCACTTCGGGGCCGAGATACCAGTGCGTGGCGGTCTCGGTGAGCCAGTTGTCTTTGACCACCAGCCAGTCGAGCTGGCGCATCGCCAGCCGGGTTGCCCCGCCATTGAGCGAGGTGGCAGGATTCTGGCCGACGCAGCACATCCCCTTGACCTTGCCGTCCGCCATGGCAGCGAAGGTGGCGATGTGCGAATGGTCCCCCAGGATCTTCGGGTGCCAGTCGTAGCCGAAGTCGTTCTCCGCCGTCGCGGCGGCGCCGTACATCGACTTCAAGTACGACACGAGGAACTTCGGGGTGTTGCCGTAATAGCTCGTGGGACTGGTCTCGGCCGCCATGTAATCGCGCAGCGTCTCGTGCGGCCGGAGCGCCGAGGGGGCGTTCATGTACCCGTGGATGCTGTGGTACAAGGTCGGCACGTCGGTCGAGCCCTGGATCGCCGCATGGCCGCGCAGCGCCATCACGCCGGCACCGGGCCGGCCGATGTTGCCGAGCAAGAGTTGCAGCAGCGCGCAACAGCTGATCATCTGTACGCCGTAGGTGTGCTGCGTCCACGCGACCGCGTAGGCAAAGGCGCTGGTACGGTCGCGCCCTGAGTTCTCGAGCAGCATCTCGGCCACCCTGATGAACTTCTCCTTGGGCGAGCCGCAGACCTGCTCCACCATCTCGGGCGTGTACCGGCTGAAATGCCGTTTCAGGATCTGGAACACGCAATGCGGGTTTTGCAGCGTCGGATCCTTTTCGGCCGGCCCGGGCTTGAGCGAGCGCACCAGGTCGTCGAACGGCGGGCCGGCGCGCTTGGCGATCAGATCCTTCGTGGCCGGGCCCAGAGGCTTCGGCCCGCGCTTATAGGCCCAGCTCGCGTTGTCGTACCGACCCTCGAGCCCGTTGTAGGGCCAGAACGCCGGCTCGGTGAACTTCACGATCCCTGAGAAGACGCCGTCCAGATCCTCGGTGTCCTTGAAGTCGTCGCCGATGATCGTCGCGGCGTTGGTGTAGTTGACCGCGAACTCCTTGAAGAAAGGATCTGAGTTCCAGCGCTTGCTGTTGACGACGTAGTTGATCAGTCCGCCGAGAAAGGCGATGTCCGAGCCCGCGCGGATCGGCACGTGCAGGTCGGCGACCGCGCTGGTGCGGGTGAAGCGGGGATCGACGTGGACGAGCTTCGCGCCGTTGAGCTTGGCCTTCATGGGCCAGCGGAACGCCACCGGGTGGCACTCCGCCATGTTCGAGCCCATGACGACGAAGCAGTCGGTGTGCTCGAGGTTGCGCGGATAGAGAGTCGCCGCGCCGCGACCGAACCGTGTCCCCAGACCGGGGACGCTAGAGCTGTGTCATATCCTGGCCTGATTTTCGATGGCGACGACCCCGAGCCCCCGCCAGAATTTCTGGCAGGTGTGGTTGAACTCGTTGTCGAGCGTCGCACCACCGAGCGCGAACATCGCGGGCGTCATGTTCACGAGCTTCCCGTTCGGGAGCTTCTCGATGAACGTCTCGTCCCGCGTCTTCTTGATGAGCTCCGCCACCCGGTCCATGGCCCACTCGAGCTCCACGACCTCCCAGTCGCCGGCGCCCGGCTTGCGGTGCAGGACCTTGGTGGCGCGGTTCGGGTTCATGTGCAGCTGGTAGATCGCCGCGCCCTTGGGGCAGAGGGTGCCCTCGTTGTGTGGGCTGCGCGGGTCGCCTTCGATGTTCACGATCTTGCCGTTGACCGTGTGGATCAGGGTCGCGCATCCCACCGAGCAGAACGGGCAAATGCTCGGCGTCGTCTTGGCGTCCT
>MNIR01000007.1 GCA_001919865.1 Gemmatimonadetes bacterium 13_1_20CM_4_69_16
CGGGCCGAAGGGTGGCGGCAGCGTGTTCACCGCCGCGAGCGCCACCCAGGCATTCTGGTGCTGATGCCGGCCCTGCAGGCCGAGCGGGGGGGCGTGCGGCGGGGGAGAGCGGTCGGTGTCGACCGGGATGACGGGATCCGCTCGCCGGCGCGACGCCTCCTCAACCAACACGCGGCGCACGTCGGGATCTCGTTCACCCGTGACGAACGGCACAGCGGGCTTCGCGATGCCCGCCTTCTCCCGCGCGATGGACGCGAGATCGGGACCCAGGTAGTCAGTATGCTCGCGGGCAATCTTCGTGACGACGGAGACGAGGGGGGTGATGACGTTGGTGGAGTCGAGTCGCCCTCCCAGGCCCACCTCGATCACGCCGATATCCACGCCGCGCGCCGCCAGGTCGGCGAACGCGATCGCGGTCGTGGCTTCGAAGAAGCTCGCGTCCAGGCGCTCGATGTGCGGCTGCAGCACGCTCGCCCATTCGGCGAACGCCTCTTCGCTGATGGGCACGTCGTTCACGACCACGCGCTCGCGCACCGAGACGAGGTGCGGCGACGTATACAGCCCCACTCGCAGGCCGCGGGCGCGCAGCTCCGCCGCGACGAAGGCGCAGGTCGAGCCCTTGCCGTTCGTGCCGGCGATGTGGACGGAAGCAAAGCGTCGTTCGGGATGTCCCAGCACGTCCAACAGCCCCTCGGTAGGCCCGAGGCTCCACTTGATGCGGCTCCCTTGTCGCGCGAAGAGAAAGCGGCAGGCGTCCTGGAAGGACAACCGGCTCAGTCGGCCGCCTCCGCCGGCCGCCGGCCGGCCATGTGCCGGAGTAACTGGGCCGTGGTATCGCGGAGCTCGCTGCGCGGCACCACCGCGTCCACCATCCCGTGCTCGAGCAGAAACTCGGCGGTCTGGAACCCGGGCGGCAAGTCCTGCCCGATGGTCTGCTTGATGACGCGCGGGCCGGCGAACCCAATCACTGCTCCCGGCTCCGCCAGAATGACATCCCCCTGCATCGCATACGACGCGGAGACGCCGCCGGTGGTGGGATTCGTGAGGATGGAGATGAAGGGGACGCGGGCGGAGCGGAGTCGCGCGATTTCCACGGAGGTCTTGGCCATCTGCATCAGGGACAGCACGCCTTCCTGCATCCGGGCGCCCCCCGACGCCGAGACGATGATGAGGGGAACGTGCTTCTCGGCCGAGCGCCGGGTGAGCCGGGCGATCTTCTCCCCCACCACCGACCCCATCGAGCCCCCCATGAAGTTGAAATCCATGACGGCGAGGTCGATGGGCATCCCGTCGAGGCGCGCGTAGCCCGACCGCAGCGCTTCGAGCGGCCCGGCCTTCTTCTCGGCGAGCTGAAGGCGATCCAGATAGCTCTCGAAGGCGAGTGGATCCGTGGACTTGAGCCGCGGGTCGAGCTCATGCCACGAGCCCTCGTCGACGAGCAGGTCGATGTACTCCTGGGCGCTGATCCGGCGATGGTGCCCACAGTTGGGGCACACATTGAGCGCGCGGACGAACCGGTCCTTGATATCGATGTGGCCGCACTCGTCGCATTTTTCCCAGGCGTCAGCTGGAATCTCCAGCTTTACCCGTTCGGACGTGCGCGGCTTGCGCTCCTTTTTAAACCAGGCCATTCGTGCCATAGGGGGGTTTCGGAAGGCGACAAATTTGGGAGGGGGCCCGAGGGCGCGCCAGTCCTGACCTCGTAACTCCTTGTCACAATTCAGCGTAGCCAGACTGGCGAGACTCCCAGGCGACCCGCAGCGACAACCCCACGGCGGTCGAGCAGGCCAGCAGGAACGAGCCCCCGTAGGAGAAGAACGGCAGCGGGATCCCAGTGATGGGGAGCAGGTTCACGGTCATCCCCACGTTTTCGACGATATGCGTGAACAGCAGGCTGGCGACCCCGAACACGCACAGGCTGGAGTACGCATCGGTGGCGCGCCGGGCGACGCGCAGCAACACGAGAATCAGCACCACAAACAGCGCCAGCGCCACGACCACGCCCAAGAAGCCGAGCTCCTCACCCACCACCGGGAAAATGAAGTCGGTGTGCTGCGCGGGCAGGAACGCCAGACGTTTCTGCGGCCCCTGGGTGAACCCCTTGCCGAACAAGCCCCCGGACCCGATGGCGATCTTCGACTGGATCACGTGCCAGCCGGTCGCCCGGGGGTCGACCTCGGGGTTCAGGAAGGCGAGCAGCCGGTTTTGTTGATAGGGCGCGAGGCGGCGCCAGAACGGCACCGCGATGACGCCCATAATGATGTTGGCCAGCATCACCGTCAGCCCCTCCCACACGTACGGCCGCCACCACAGCAGCAGCCCGAACAGCAGGATGATCCAGGCACCCCACGCGGCGGTCGAGAACGCCAGGACCAAGCCGATCACCGGCGAGCCCAGGAGGAGCAGGAGGGACGGCTTGGTGCCGGCCCAGTAGAGCATCGCGAACATGATCGCGATGAAGACGATCGCGCTCCCTAGGTCCGGCTGCAGCACGACCAGCCCGCACGGGATCCCGACGATCACGCACGCCGGGATGAGCTCGCGCAGCGTGGCGGGCGGCGCGCGCCGCTCGGCGAGCCAGCGCGCCAGCATGAGGATCATCGCCAGCTTGGCCAGCTCCGCTGGCTGGCCCATGCGCACGCCCCCGATCGTGATCCACGATTTGCTGCTCGCGGCGGTGCCCCCTCCCGTCCCCACGGCCAGCGTGACCAGCAGCACCAGCACGCCGACCACGTAGGCGTACGGCGTCGCCCATTCGAGGAGGCGGGGCGACAGGCCGAACATGAGGAAGGCCGCGAGCGCCCCCACGCCCAGCCAGATGAGCTGCCGCTGCCAGATGGTGGTCACGAAGGTGGGCACGTCGGTCTGCCCCGCCGAGTAGAGCGTCACCAGCCCGCAGGCGGCGAGCGTCGCGACCACGCCGGCGAGCGGCCTATCGATTTCGCGGAGTCGGGGGCGCAGGGGTCGTGTCCGTGCGAGTGGTGGCGATCGTATCGGTGACGGTGGTGTCCTCGACCGCCGGCCCGGGGAGGATCGGTGTCGCGTGCGGGGCCGAATCGGCCGGGAGGGTCTCCTGGATCCGTGCGGCCGCGGTGGTATCGGCGCCGAGGTAGCGAGCGATCAGCCGCGCCACCAGGGGCGCGATGGACGAGCCGTGCCGGGCGGCCTCGACGATCGCGCCCGCCACGATCTCGGGCCGCTCCGCGGGGGCGAAGGCGATGAACCAGCCGTGGTCGGGGCCGTGCGGGTTCTGCGCCGTGGCGGTCTTGCCGGCGATCGTGATGGCCCGCAGGTGAGCCCCCTGCCCCGTGCCACGCTGCACCACGTTGAGCATCGCCAGGCGCAGCCCGGCGAGCTGCTCCGGGGCCAGACCGAGGCTCGTGGTGGCGCTGGCGGGGTGCACGAGATAGGGCGGCCGGGCCCGCCCGTCGCTCGCGAGCATCTGATAGAACCGCACCATGTTGACGAGCGTCTGCGAGTTCTCGCCCTGGCCGATCGCGAGGTTCAACGTGACGGCGGCCGTCCAGCGGCGCGCCCCGTATAAGCGGTCGTAGTACTCGCTCCCCGCCGGGAACTCGGGTGCCTTCTCGCCCGGCAGATCGATCCCGGTGGGGCGGCGGAATCCCCAGGCGTTGGCGTCTTCGAGCAGCGAGGTCAGGCCGATCTTGAGCCCGAGCTGGTAGAAGTAGACGTCGCAGCTCTGCGCAATCGCCTCGCTGAGCGTGAGGTCGCCGTGCCCGCGGGTGGACCAGCAGTGGAAGAACCGATTGCCGAACTGCAGCCCGCCGCGACAGGGGATCGGCATGTGGGAGCGGAACGTCACGAGGCCGCGCTTGAGCGCCATAGCCGCCATGGCGAGCTTCCAGGTGGAGCCGGGGGGATAGCGCGCCTTGATCACTCGGTTGAACAGCGGGTTGGCCTCGCTCTCGCTCAAGCGGCGCCAGTACCCTGGGTCGAGCCCGCCGACGAAGGCGTTCGGGTCGAAGCCGGGTGAGCTGTAGAACGCGAGGATCTCCCCCGTGTTGGGATTCAGGGCGAGCACCGCACCGCGCTGTCCCGCGGGGAAGATCTGGGCCACGTAACGCTGCAGCTCCAGGTCCACGCTCGTGTGCAGCGGGCGTCCCGGTACCGGGGCTAGCGTCTGACCGGCCCCGGCTTCCCGCACGACGTGCCCCAGGGCGCTCACCTCCACAAACCGCACGCCGTCCGCGCCGCGCAGCGAGTCGTCGTACTG
The DNA here is from genome assembly GCA_001919865.1 of Gemmatimonadetes bacterium 13_1_20CM_4_69_16. Classification (GTDB taxonomy): domain Bacteria; phylum Gemmatimonadota; class Gemmatimonadetes; order Gemmatimonadales; family GWC2-71-9; genus 20CM-4-69-16. The sequence continues at coordinate 4,235 of MNIR01000007.1, forward strand.
CAGCTCGAGCCCGTCCTTTCCGACCAACCCGCCCAAGCGCACCGGGGCGAACTTCGGCTGGCCCCGCTCGGCTTCGGTGACCTCTCCGACGTAGCCCACGAGATGGGCCACGATCCCCGAATCCGGGTAGTACCGCTTCGGCTCGGGCTGGATCACCAGCCCCGGGAAGATCAGGCGCCGCTCTTCCAGCGCCGACACGAGCTCCAGCTTCGCGCTTCCGAGCACGCTCACGGGGAGGTACGGCGCGCGCCGGTAGCGCACGAGCACGCGCTCGATGCCCGCCGCGTCGAGCTTCACGAACGGCGCGAGGCGCACCAGCGTGGCGCGCAGCGAATCCTCGTCGCCCGGCAGCAGGGACACGGTGTAACCGGGCACGTTCTCGGCGAGGATCCTGCCGTTGCGGTCCATGATGATGCCGCGCGGCGCCGGCAGCGGGATGGGGCGCAGCCGGTTCTGCTCGGACTGGAGTCGGTACTTGCCGTGCTCGAGGATCTGGGTGCGGAAGAAGACGGCTACCATGATGCCGATCACGCCCCACACCACCGCGCGAGCCACGCGCAGGCGACGATCCAGCAGATGGGGATGGAACGAGCTCATGCCTCGCCCAGGCGAATCGACAGATGGCGCCCGAACAGCCACAGCACCAGCATTCCGGCCACCGCGGTGGTCGCGCTCTGGAGTGGCGACCACACCAGTAGCTCCCACCCCAGCAGCGTGCCCTTGAGCTTGCCCGACGCAATCGCGACTACGAGGTTGCGGAGCCAGGTGCCCGCGAAGAACAGGTAGCCGTTCACCCACACGTTCTCCGCGAAGAACACCGCCTTGCCCCACGCCGCGAGGTACGCGACCAGCGTGTGGGCGAGCGCGCCGGCGCCGAACGACGCCGGCGTGAGGGCGTCCCGTAGCAATCCGACCAGGAACCCCGCACTCGCGCCTCGGCCCGGCTGCGCTCGGATGGAGTACATCAGCAGCCCGAGCAACAGAAAGTCCGGACCCACGGGCCGGCCCCACAAGCGGATCGTGACGGCGAACTGCAGCACCACCAGCCCGAGCAGAATGATGTAGAAGCGATACCGGTCGCTCCGCCTCATGGTGTCGGCCCTCCCCCACCCGGCTCGAACAGCGACCGGAGGTCGCCCTTGACGGGCGGTCCGGTGAGGACCATCACGTGGGTGGCGACCGCGGGGTGCACGGCGGGTCGCACGAGGTAGGTGCGCTCCCACCCTTCCGCCTCACCCGCCACACCCACTACCGTGCCGATCGGAATCCCGCGGGGCAGCACGCCGCCCAGGCCCGAGGTTAGGATGACCGTCCCGTCAGGAACGAGCTGGCGGTAAGCGACCCCTTGCAGCTCGAGCAGCCAAGCGCGCGGTCCGTCGGTGCCGTGGGGCGCGACGATGCCGTACACGCTGCCGTCCGCGGCCATGGCGCTGGCACGAAACTCGGGATGCGCCCACGTGACCACCACGCTGGTCTGGGCGTCCACGCTGCTCACCAGCCCCACGAGCCCCTCCGGTCTCACTACCGCCGCGAGCGGCTTCACCCCCTGCCGGCGCCCCGCCGAGATGAGGAAGGTGAGGGCGTTGGTCGGCTCCGCCTGATGCAACACCTCGGCGGGGACGTAACCCGATCCGAGGCGGGGCCCGAGGCCCAGCAGGCCCCGGAGTCGCTGGTTCTCGCTGCGTAGCTCGGTGAGGAAAGTGGCAGCGAGCGCGGCCGAATCCCGCTGCGCGACCACGGCGTCGTAGCGCTCGAGCGAGGCGGAGAGCCGCTCGGTCTGCTGCTGGAGCGCGAGCAGGGGGGCCAGCACCGACTGGCGCAGCGCCCGCGCGAAGGGCTCGCGCAGCCGGTCGGGCAGACCCATCGCGGCAATGGAGAGCAGGAGGCACCCGATGAAGACGAGGGTGTCGGCCCGTGAGGTGTAGCGGTCCGCTCCGAGCGCCATCCCGCTAGGTGGTCAGGACGTTACGGTATTTCTCGGGATCGTCGAGGATCCGGCCGGTGCCCCGCACCACGCAGGTCATGGGATCCTCGTCGAGGTGGATAGGCAGCCCGGTTTCCTGCTGCAGCAGGACGTCGAGGCCGCGGATGAGGGCGCCGCCCCCCGTCATCACGATCCCCCGGTCCACGATGTCGCTCGCCAGCTCGGGAGGAGTGATCTCGAGGGCGCGCCGCACGGCGTCCACGATCTGCTGGATCGGCTCCTGTACGGCCTCGCGGATCTCGCTCGAGTGCACGCGCACGATCTTGGGAATGCCGGAGACGAGGTCGCGGCCCTTGACCTCCATCTCGCGCTCCTCGCCGACCGGCGCCGCGGACCCGATCTGGATCTTGATCTGCTCGGCGGTCGGCTCGCCGATCAGCAGGTTGTAGTTCTTGCGCATGAACTGCACGATCGCCTGGTCCAGCTCGTCGCCCCCGGTGCGGATCGACGTGTCCGACACGATCCCCGAGAGGGCGATGACGGCGATCTCCGTCGTGCCCCCGCCGATGTCGATCACCATATTGCCGGTGGGCGTCTCCACCGGCAGCCCCACGCCGATGGCCGCCGCCATCGGCTCGGCGACCATGTACACTTCCTTCGCCCCCGCCGACTGGGCCGAGTCCCGCACGGCCCGCTTCTCCACCTCCGTGATGCCGCTCGGCACGCACACGATCACCTTCGGCTTCACCCGGAACAGGTGGCGATCGATGATGGTCTTAAGGAAGAACCGCAGCATCTTCTCGGTGACATCGAAGTCGGCGATCACGCCGTCCTTGAGGGGCCGCACGGCGAGGATACCGTCCGGAGTGCGGCCCAGCATCCGCTTCGCCTCGAGCCCGATCCCCTTGATCTTGCCGGTGGATTTCTCGATCGCCACGACCGAGGGCTCGTTCAAGACGATTCCCTCGCCCTTGACGTAGATCAGGGTGTTGGCGGTGCCCAGATCGACGGCGATCTCATTTGCCGGGCTCCAAGCACCGAGCTTCCAATTCGGCCAGCGAAAGCGCACGAGGTCGTCGAGTGAAGGTTGTCAGGCGGGCGCGAACACGGCGCCTCAAGCTAATGTAAAGCGTAACTTCAATCAAGGCTGATGCTTGACGCCCCTATCGGCCGCGGGTAGCGTACGCCATGCGATTAGCGCAGGCGGCCGAAGTAGCGGTGGTGGATTTGGCGGTGTGCGACCGCTGCGGGCTGTGCTTACCGCTGTGTCCTCCTGAAGCCATTCACCTCAAGCTGGACGACCTGGTGGTCGACCGCGCGAGCTGCACGGGGTGCCGGAAATGCGTCGCGCCCTGCCCCGTGGGCGCGCTCGCGATGACCGATGCCTGACGTAGACGTGTTGGTCGTCGGCGCCGGACCGGCGGGGGCGGTCGCGGCGTGGGAAGCGAAACGCGCCGCGCCCGAGCTCGACGTGCTGCTGCTCGAGCGCGACCGGGCGGTGGGCGCGCCGGTGCGCTGTGCCGAGGGCGTGGGCGACGCCGGGTTGCGCGAGTTCGCGAGCCCCGACGCCGCGCCGTGGGTAGCGCGCAAGATCACCCGGGTCGTGTTCATCGCTCCCGACGACACCGAAGTCGGGGTCGCGGAGCGCGATGTAGGCTGGATTCTCGATCGCACGCGGTTCGACGCGTTCCTCGCGGCGCAGGCCGTCGCGCAGGGGGCCGAACTCCGCGTGGGCACCGAGGCGGCGGAGCTGCGACGCGTCGTCGATGGCCGCTGGGAGGTGTGCGCGCGCGGCTCACAGGGCGCCGCCACATGGCGGGCCAGGATCGTCATCGGCGCGGACGGCGTCGAAACCATGGTGGGGCGCTGGGCGGGGCTCGACACCCGGGTGCCGGCGCGCGACATGGAATCGTGCGCGCAGTACGTCCTCCAAGGGATCGACTTCGATCCCAACGCGATCTACCTCCAGTTCGGAGACCACATCGCTCCGGGCGGCTACGCGTGGCTCTTCCCGAAGGGCGTCGGCATAGCGAACGTGGGGCTCGGGCTCGTCGCGCTCAAGAGCGACGGCCGCAATGCCCGGCAGTACCTCGACGCCTGGGTCGCCCGGCGCTACCCGCGCGGTGCCCGCACCGCCTATACCGTGGGCGGGGTGATCGTCCACACCACCATCAAGCAGACGTGGGCGGACGGCGTGATGTTGGCGGGCGACGCGGCGCATATGATCAACCCCCTTTCCGGGGGCGGAATCGTGAACGCCATGAAAGCCGGGCGGCTCGCCGGCCGCACCGCCGCCGCCGCGATTCGGGAAGGCGACACCAGCGGGCAGCGGTTGGCTGCCTATCACCGCGCCTGGATGGAGCTGCTGGGAGAGGACCACCTCAAGTACTATCGCATCAAGCAGGCGCTCGAGGGCCTGGATGACGACTTCTTCAACGCCCTCGCGCGCACCGTGAACGGGATCCCGCAGCGCCAGCGCACGCTCGGCCGCATCTTCGCGCACGCACTGCTGAAACATCCGCAGCTGATTCCGGTGGCGGCGAGGTTTTTCATGTAACGGAGGGGTGGATGCTGAGCATCGATCTTCGCGGCAAGCGAGCCCTGGTCGCGGGCGTCGCCGATGATGGGGGGTATGGGTTCGCCATCGCCAAGGCGCTCGCCGAGGCGGGCGCCACGGTGTGCACGGGGACGTGGCCCCCGGCGCTCAACATCTTTCTCAACCTGCTCGAGCGTGGCAAGATCAACGAGTCGCGCCGCCTGGCGGACGGCTCGCTGCTCGGCTTCGAAAAGATCTATCCGCTGGACGCGGCCTACGACACGCTGGCGGATGCCCCTGAGGAGATCCGCGGCAACAAGCGCTACAAGGAAGTGGGCGATTTTTCGGTCGCGGGAGTGGCGCAGCGCCTCACGCAGGACTTCGGGGCGCAGCCGCTGGACATCGTCATCCATTCGCTCGCCAACGGCCCCGAGGTGAAGAAGCCGCTGCTCGAGACGAGCCGCGCAGGATATCTGACCGCCGTGAGCGTCAGTGCCTACTCGCTGGTCTCCCTGCTCGCGCGGTTGGGCCCGCTGATGCGGCCCGGCGGGTCAGCGCTGTCGCTCACCTACCTGGCGGGCGAGCGCGTGGTGCCAGGGTACGGCGGCGGGATGTCGTCGGCCAAGGCGGCGCTCGAGAGCGACACCCGTACGCTGGCATTCGAGGCCGGGCGCAAATACGGCATCCGGGTGAACACGATCTCGGCCGGTCCGCTCGCCTCACGCGCCGCGAGCGCGATCGGCAAGATCGAGAAGATGGTGCAGTACTACAGCGCAAACGCTCCCCTCACCGAGCCGCTCACGGCGTGGGAGGTCGGTACGACGGCCGCATTCCTGGCGAGCCCGCTGGGCAGCGGCATCACGGGCGCGACGATCTACGTGGACAAGGGCTATCACGCGATGGGGGTCGCTGTGAGCGCCGGAGATCTCTTGTGACGGGGATCCGCCAAGTCGTTGCTCGGCGGCCCCGATGGCCTGACGCATCTGCCCCGTGCCCCGGGTCACATCCGACCCTGGCTACGAGTCCGCATGATGCACTGTGCTCCGCACCATCGTCTCTCGGGGTTTCCTCCTCCTGGCCGTTGCCGCCTGCCGGACCGACGGCGCGACCACGCCGCCCGGCGCGCCGGACCTAGGTGCCAATGCCAGCCTGAGCGGCCGTCGCCCGTTTCCCGACGACAACCCCTGGAATACAGCGGTGGATCGCGCGCCGGTGGACCCGAACTCCGACGCCCTGATCGCGAGTATCGGGCTCACCAAGGGCCTGCATCCGGATTTCGGTGCGAACTACCTGGGCGGGCCGTTCGGCATTCCCTACGTCGTCGTGGCGGGGAGCACACCGTCCGTGACCGTGACTTTCAGCTATGCGGCCGAGAGCGACCCCGGGCCGTATCCCATCCCCCCCGACGCTCCGATCGAGGGCGGCTCCGCGAGCAGCGGCGACCGTCACGTACTCGTGATCGATCGCGACGACTGGAAGCTCTACGAGTTGTTCTCGGCGTTTCCGGTCCCGAGCTCGAGCGGCTGGACCGCGGGCTCCGGAGCGATCTTCGATCTCTCGTCCGACGCGCTGCGGCCAGCAGGCTGGACCTCGGCCGACGCGGCTGGCCTGCCAATCTTCCCGGGTCTCGTGCGGTATGACGAGGTGGTGGAGCGGGGCGAGATCCGCCACGCCCTGCGCTTCACCGTGGTTCACTCGCGCCGCGCCTACGTCAATCCCGCCCGCCACTGGGCAAGCTCCGACACGAGCGCCAGCCGGCCCCCGATGGGGATGCGCGTTCGGTTGAAGCAGAGCTACGACACCTCGGGTTTCCCACCGAGCGCCCGCGTCATCCTTCGGGCCCTGCAGACCTACGGCATGATCGTCGCCGACAACGGAGGGGACTGGTTCATCTCGGGCGCGCCCGACGCGCGCTGGAACGATGGCGAGTTGAACACGCTCAAGACTGTGCCGGGCAGCGCGTTCGAGGTGGTCGCGATGGGGACGATAGTGACGCCCTGACTCTACCCCCGGAAGTAGAGGTAGGCCGCGAGGATCAGGAGCAGCACCACGCCCGAGGCGAGCACGTCCCACCGGTCCCAGCTGCCACGGGACTGCGCGCGATCTTCCACCGTGACCGTCGAATACGTGAGGCCCGCCAGTTGCTCCGGGCTCGGCGGCGCCGTCGCGTAGCTCACCGCCACCATCACCACCACCGACACCACGAAGATGAAGAGGCTGTAGTACTGGAAGTAGAGATTGTTGACGATCCACAGGAACGAGCCCGGCGCGTACCCGTCGGCGAATCCGGGGAGGTGCAAGCTCACCGGCGTGTCCACGGCCAGGCGGAACACGCCGAGCACGAACCCCACGATCAACGCGGCGAGACATCCCTTGGAGTTCAGCCGCCGGTTGAAGATGCCGAACACAAAGACGGTAAAGATCGGGGGCGCGAGGTAGCCCTGGACTCCCTGGAGGTAGTCGTACAGGCCCCGAGCGCCCTGGATCACGGGAATCCACAGCAGGCTGATCACCACCATCGCGGCGGTCGCCGCGCGCCCCATCCACACCAGCTGATGTTGGGACGCCTGCGGCCGGAACTTCTGATAGAGGTCCATCGTGAATAGCGTGGACGACGCGTTGAAGGCGCCGGCCATCGAGCTCATGAGTGCCGCGAGCAGGCCGGCGACTACGACGCCGCGGACGCCCTCGGGCAGGAGGTACTTGACCATCAGAGGGAACGCCGCCTGCGCCGCCTGCGGGATGACGTGACCGTGCGCGTCCAGCATCGTGCCGAGCGCCGGCACTCGACCGGTCTTGGCGAGCGCCAGCGCGATCAGGCCGGGAATGATGAAGAGGAACACCGGCAACAGCTTCAAGTAGGCCGCGAAGATGCTGCCGCGGCGCGCGGTGCGCTCGTCCTTCGCCCCGAGCGCGCGCTGCACGATGTATTGGTCCGTACACCAGTACCACAAACCGATGATCGGCGCGCAGAACAACATGCCGAGCCACGGGTAGTTGCTGTTGAAGTACCACGCGATGCGGCCGGTCTCCTTCACGGGCGCCCACGTGCCCTCCATCCCCGCCGGCACCAGCGGCTTCCAGAGGTTGAACAGGTCGGGATCGAGCACGCGGCGCAGCTCGTGCCAGCCTCCGAGCTTCGCCAGCCCGAATAGAGTAAGCAACGCCGAGCCAATCACTAGAACGAACGTCTGCAGTGCGTCCGTATAGGCGACGGCGCGCATCCCACCCAGCACCGTATAGAGGCCCGTCAACAGCACGACGGCCACCGAGCCGATCCAGAAGCTGTTGAACGTGGTGCCGCCGACGCTCAACGCCACTTCGGGCAACAGCGTGGCGAACACGACCCCGCCGGCGAAGATGGCTACGGCGAACTTCGTGAGCACGTGTGCCGCGAGGGTGATGACCGAGAGCACCCACCGCGCGGTGGGCGAAAAGCGACGGCCCAGGAACTCCGGCATCGTGTACACGAGGGCGCGCGAATAGAACGGCACGAACACCCAGCCCAGGACGAGCAGGCACCAGGCGTGCAGCTCGTAGTGCGCCAGCGCCACGCCGCTCGTCGCGCCCGCGCCCGCGAGCCCCACCACGTGCTCCGAGCCGATGTTGGATGCGAAGATGGACGCGCCCACGAGGAACCAGCCGAGGTTGCGGCCCGCCAGGAAGTAATCGGCGGCGGTGTCCTTGTTCGTTCGGATCACCCACCAGGTGAGACCCAGCAGGAGGCCGAAGTACACCAGAATCATCACCCAATCCCAGCCGGCCACGTGCTCCCCTCGCGTTGTTCGGCGGGGACACTACATGTCACAGCGACGGTGTCAAGAAAGGGCGCTGGATGGATTCGCCATGGGGAGCCGTCCGTGCGGCCACCTGGCGCGCCCGGAACCGCTGGTAGATCGGCTGGTACTCGGCGTGCCCCTGCAGATCGGGGTCCGTCAACGGCGCTCGCGTCAGCGTGCACCGCACGGCGGCCCCGAGATCGGGGAACGCGCCCACCCCCACCGCCGCGAGCAGGGCCGCCCCGTATGCCGGGCCCTCTTCACGGTTGACCGACGTCACCGGCAGCCCGAAGACGTCCGCCTGGAGCCGGCGGATGAACGCGCTGCGCGCGCCGCCCCCGGTCAACAGCACGTGGGTCGGGGACAGTCCTAGCTCTTGCAGGATCGAGACGGAATCGCGCAGCGCGAAGCACACCCCCTCGAGCACCGCGCGCGTGAGGTGGGGGCGGGTGTGCGCGAGGCTCAGTCCGACGAAGGCGCCTCGCAGCGAGGCGTCTCGGTGGGGCGTGCGCTCCCCCTGCAGGTATGGGAGGAAGGTCACGCCGTCGGCGCCGGCGGGCGCCCTCGCCGCCTCCTCGATCAGACGCGCGTCGAGGTGGTCCGCGCCCGCGAGATCGCGCGCGAACTGGTCGCGGTACCAGGCGAATGCGCCGCCCGCGGTGAGGACCACACCCATCAGGTACCAGACGTCCGGAAGCACATGGCAGAAGGTATGCACTCGCAGCGCGGGATCTACTCGCGGCTGCGCCGTCGGCGCGAGCACGGTTCCGGAGGTGCCCCAGCTCGACACCACTTCCCCGGCCGTGATCGCGCCCACGCCAGCGGCGCCGCACGCGTTGTCCGCTCCGCCGCCCACGACGGGCGTGCCGGGAGCAAGACCCGTGAGCGCGGCTCCCTGCGGGTGGACCCGTCCGAGCACTTCCGACGATCCCCCGACCGCAGGCAGCAGGGCCAGCGGCAACCCAACGGACTCCAAGATCTCGCGACTCCAACGCAGCCGCGCCGGGTCGAACATCAACGTTCCGGAGGCGTCGGACGGCTCGGTGGCGAGCGTACCCGTCAGGCGGAACCGAATGAAATCCTTGGCGAGCAGCACGGTGGCCAACCGGGCGAAGGCGGCGGGCTCGTGGTTTCTCAGCCAGAGCACTTTCGGGAGCGTGAAGCCCTCCAGCGCCGGATTGCACACCCACTCGCGCAGCCGCGCCTCGCCCCCCGCCCCGGCCCGGCTCACGATCTCCCGGCATTCGGTCGTCGTGCGGCCGTCGCACCACAGCAGCGCCGGACGGATCACCGCTCCGGTCCGGTCGAGAAACACCGAGGAGTGCATTTGGCCCGAGATCCCGACGGCCGCGACCTCGGAGGCGCGGCGTTGCGCGAGCACATCCCGCGTGGCCGCGATGCTCGCCTGCCACCACGCCTCGGGGTCCTGCTCCGCCCACCCCGGCCGCGGTGTGTCGAGGGAGAGCGCGGCGCTGGCCGTGGCCTCGACCGCTCCGGCCGGGCTGACCAAGACGGCCTTCACGCCGCTCGTGCCGACGTCCAGGCCGAGGAACAGAGCGTCCGCCACGCTCACCTCACACCTAGTAGCAGCTCCATCGTGAGCTGATCGAGCCGCTCGTAGGCGTACCCCTGGCGGCGGATCGACGGCAGGTCGAAGGTCTCTGCCATGAGCTGTCGGGCGCGTTCCTCACTAAAGGCGACACGGTCTGCTGGCCGGCCCCTTCCCCCCCCGCCCCGGTCGCGCAACTCGCCCAACAGCTGTTGGATCTCCGGATCCTCGTTGAAGCGGGTGACACGTGCCTTCAGGATCAGATACGTACGCATGCTGCCATGTGCGAAGTCCCAGACGCCGTCCTCGTCTTCCGTCCGGTAGGCGTGGCTGTCGAAGTGTCGCATGCCGGGCCAGCGCGCGCCCTCCAGCAGCTTCACGAGAAAGAACGCTCCCTTGGGGTCGTCGCTTCCGAACCGCAGATCCTGGTCGAACCGCCCTGGTTTCTGCCCGTTCAGGTCGATGTGGAACAGCTTGCCGGCTTCCAGCGCCTGGGCCACGCCGTGCGAAAAATCGAGCCCCGCCATTTGCTCGTGCGCCACCTCGGGGTTCAGGCCCACCATCTCGGGGTGGTCCAGCGTGTAGATGAACGCCAACATGTGGCCGGTGGTCGGCAGGAAGATGTCCCCGCGCGGCTCGTTGGGTTTGGCCTCGAGCGCGAACCTCATGTCGTAGCCGCGGGACTGCACGTACTCGCACAGGAAATTGAGGGCCTCGCGGTACCAGCCGAGCGCCGTGCGTGGGTCCTTGGCCGCGTTCGTTTCCACGCCTTCCCGTCCGCCCCAGCAGACGTAGGTGGTGGCGCCCAGCTCGGCTCCCAGGTCGAGGGCGGCCATGGTCTTCTGCAGGGCGTACGAGCGTACCCGCGCGTCGTTGCTGGTGAACGCGCCGTCACGGAAGGCTGGGTCGGAGAAGAGGTTCGTCGTCGCCATCGGGACTCGCAGTCCCGTGGCGTCCAGCGCCGCCTTGAACTCTCGCACCAGGCGATCGCGCTCACTGGGCGACGCGTCGCGCGGCACGAGGTCGTTGTCATGCAGATTCACGCCGTACGCGCCGAGCTCCGCCAGCTTATGAACCACCCGCGCGGGTGGGATGATGGGCCGGACCGGCTCGCCGAACGGATCCCGGCCCGGGTTGCCGACGGTCCAGAGACCGAACGTGAAATGGTGCTCCGGCCGGGGTGTATAGGCGTCCTGTGTGGCTGGCGCACTCATGTGGTGGGTTCCTCGAATGGCCGGTTAGATTTGCCTACAGCGTCGCGTCAGGGCGATACTGGGCTCCCTCCAGCGCGGTGTCAAACCGAGAAAACGGGCATGATCTGGGAACAGCGATGGCATCCGCTGCGGCGTGAGTGGGTCGTCGTGTCGTCCCACCGCAACGAGCGGCCCTGGCAGGGCGCGCGCGTGGCCGACGCCGCCAGCGCGCTGCCGCAGTACGTCCCGGACTGCTATCTGTGCCCGGGCAACATACGCAGCTCGGGCCGGCGGAACGACCGATACAGCGGCGTCTTCGTGTTCGACAACGATCACCCGTGCGTCAGCCCCGAGGCACCGACGGAGCTCGCGGCGCCACCGGGAATCTATCGGAACGGGCCCGCCAGCGGGTGTGCCCGCGTCGTATGCTTCACACCGCGGCACGATCTCACGCTCGCCCAGCTGCCGGCGGTGGAGATGGTGCGTCTGCTCGAGGTGCTGCAGGCGCAATACCGCGAGCTCGGCTCGCGCGACGAGGTCCGGCACGTGCTCGTGTTCGAGAACAAGGGGGAGGTCGTCGGCGTGAGCAACCCCCATCCCCACTGCCAGATCTACGCGACCAACTTCGTGTTCAAGACCATCGAGCTCGAGGCCGAGGCCCAGGCGGCGCATCTGGCAGAGCACGGGCGGTCGTTGTTCCAGGAGATCCTCGCCGCCGAGGAAGCGGATGGCCGGCGGCTCCTGGTGCGCCGCGACCAGGCGCTTTCCTTCATCCCCTATTTCGCTCGCTACCCGTACGAGACGTTCGTGGCGCCGCGGGCAACGCACCCCAGCCTCGCACACCTCTCGGCCGCCGAGCTCGCGGACTTCGCGGCCGTGCTGCGTGAGACGCTGATTCGCCTCGACAATCTGTGGCGCCTGTCGTTTCCGTACGTGATGGTGCTGCACCAGGCGCCTACGGACGGATCGCCCTACCCGGGGTTCCACTTCCACATTCAGATACATCCGCCGCTGCGCAAGCCGGGTCTCCTCAAGCACCTCGCCGGCCCGGAGATCGGCGGCGGGAACTTTCTGAACGACGCCGCCCCGGAGGAGAAGGCGGCCGAGCTCCAGGCGGTCGCGAACGTGCACTATACGCAGGCCGGCTGAGGTGGCGGACGCCGCGCGCCTGCTCGAGCCCATCCTCGCGCTCCACGATGGCGTCCAGAGCGCCGTGGTGGACGCCTGCACTCGGCAGGCTGCGGAGCAGCTCGCCGCCGTGGCTTCCGAAGTGGCAGGGGGGGGCAGCGCGGGCGACACGATCTACGCCATCGACCGGGTGGCCGAGGAAATCTTCGTGCAGGGCCTCGCCGAGCTCGCTCGCGCGGAGCCGCTGTGTCTGGTGGCCGAAGGACTCCCCGGCGACGTCCTGGTCCTGCCGCGCGGGGCGCGGGAGCAGGATTGCCGCTGGCGGCTGCTGGTCGACCCGATCGACGGCACGCGCGGACTCATGTATCAGAAGCGCAGCGCCTGGATTCTCACCGGAATCGCGCCGAACCGCGGTGCCGAGACGCGCTTGCGTGACATCGTGCTCGCCGTGCAGACCGAGATTCCGCTGGTCAAGCAGCATCTTGCGGATCAACTCTGGGCACTCCGCGGGCGGGGGATCGAGGCGCGGCGGTTCAATCGCCTTTCCGGCGCGCGGGAGCCGGTCACGCTCCGACCCTCGCGGGCGGACACCATCGCGCACGGTTTCGCGACCGTCGTGCGATTCTTCCCCGGAGCCCGGGACACGCTGGCGGCCATCGACGATGAGGTCGCCCAAGCGCTGGTCCCCGCGGCCCCAGGGAGGGCCGCCTGCTTCGAAGACCAATACGCCTCGACCGGCGGCGAGCTGTACGAATTGATGGCAGGTCACGACCGGCTGGTGGCAGACCTCCGCCCCCTGGTCCAGTCCGTCCGCGCCGCTCAGGGGCTGCCCCTGGGGCTGTGTTGCCACCCCTACGACCTCTGCAGCGCGCTCATCGCCGAGGAAGCGGGCGTGATCCTCCGGGACCCCGGTGGAGCTCCGGTAGATGCACCGTTCGAGCTGGCTGCTGACGTGGCGTGGGTCGGGTACGCGAACGAGCGCCTCCGCGCCCTGGTCGAGCCGGTGTTGCAAGGGGCGTTGCGGCGGCGCGGCCTGCTGTCGCGTGAGGATCGCGAGTGAACTCGCGGCTCGGCACCTGCCCGTAAACGGGCCTGGAGCCGCCGCTTCAGCGGCAGATGCCGAGCCGCGGCTTCAGCCGCGCTCAAAAAACGGGCGCCACCAATGGGTAGGACCCGCTCATCAACGACATCCAGCAGCGTACCCGCGATGATTCCTCTGCGGAGCCTCTCGAACGTCCGTACCGCAGGGGATCTAGTCTGGTTCCAGCCCGCCCTCCACCGCCTGCGAGCTTTGCGACACGAGTCGGACCCCCGCCTGCATGCGTTCTTGTCAGCTGACTCCCCCGTCTACATCGCTCGGGCACCGGGGCGACTCGACGTCATGGGCGGAATCGCTGACTACAGCGGCGCTCGCGTGCTCGAGCTGCCGCTCGAATGCTCGACCGCCGCGGTCTTGCAACGCCAGGATTCGCCGCGCTGCGACATCGCGACGCGGCGCGGGGCCCGGTGGCAGTTCTTCAGCGTCCCGCTGCCTTCGCTCCTGGAACGCGATGGATCGCTCGGCACGCCGGCAGGGCTCGCCGCTTGGTTCGCGGGACGCGACACCGACCGGTGGGCGAGTTATGTCGTGGGCATCGTCCAGCACTGCCTGGCACGCGCCGCTGGACGATCGCTGCCCGCGGGCCTCCGGCTGCTCATCGATTCGAGCGTGCCGGAAGGCAGGGGCGTCGCGTCGTCCGCGGCGCTCGAAGTCGCCGCCGGGGCGGTCGTCGCCGCTAGCTGCGACAGCCCGATGCCCGCAGTGGAGCTGGCGGCGGCGTGCCAGGCGGTGGAAAACCACGTGGTCGGGGCACCGTGCGGGATCATGGATCAGATGACCAGTGCTTGCGGGCAGCGCGATCGGCTGCTCCGGCTGCGCTGCCAACCGGGGACAATCGAGGGGTACGTCGACATCCCCGAGGGATATCGGTTCTACGGCATCGATTCCGGCATCAGTCACGCGGTCGCTGGAGCGGACTACGGGACGGTTCGTACGGCGGCGTTCATGGGCTACCGCATGATCGCCGCCGCAGCGGCGTTGCCCGCGGTGCGCGATGGGACACGGGTGCGCGTCGAGGACCCGCGCTGGGGAGGGTACCTCGCAAATCTCACGCAGCCCGAGTTCGCGGCGGTCAGCAGCGCCTTACCGGAGGAGATGTCCGGGGCGGAATTCCTGGAGCGCTACGACGGGCTGACCGACACGGCCACCCAAGTCCGCCCCGAGCGCCGCTACCCCGTCCGATCGGCCACGGAGCACCCCATCCGCGAACACGAGCGCGTGGAGCGCTTCGGCGGGTTGCTCGGCGTGCTGGCGGAGCAGCCGCACGCCGCGGTCGAGCTGGGCCGCCTCATGGACGAGTCCCACAACAGCTACGGCGCTTGTGGCCTCGGCAGCGACGGCACCGATCGGCTGGTGGACCTGGTCGCCGCCGAGGGGCCGGAGCACGGACTGTTCGGCGCGAAGATCACGGGTGGGGGGAGCGGCGGCACCGTGGCCATCCTCGGCACCAACGAGGCGGAGGCGCTGGTGCGCGACGTGGCGGCTCGGTACCACGCCGAGACCGGCCGGGACACGGCCGTCTTCCGGGACTCCGGGCCGGGAGCGGCGGAGACCGGCGTGCTGCTGCTCGAGCCCGACGAGCTGGCGAGCGACCGCTGGTGAGCCTCAGGGACGCGTGCCCAACGCGATGCGAACCACGGCGGGCGCGAGCCCGTCGGCCTCGGCCGTCAGCGTAGCCGTCCCCTCCCGTTCGCCCGCGCTGACGATCACGAGGGCCTTCCCGTTGAACAGCCGCACTCGGTCGGCCTTGAACGACGCGTGGCTGACCTGGTCACCGTTGTCCACGCCCGCGATCGCTCCATCGCCCGCCAGCCGGAACCGGATCAGGTGATCCGCGGTCGGCACCGGTACGCCGGCGCGGTCCAGCACACTCACCGTGACGAACGAGAGGTCGCTCCCGTCGGCACGGAGGGCCGAGCGGTCGGGGGCGAGCGTGATGCGCGCGGGCGCACCGGCCGTTTTCACCTCCTGGGTCGCTATCACCTGCCCGCCCTTGCGCGCCACCGCCCGCAGCGTTCCCGGCGCGTACGCGACGCGCCACATCAGGTGGGATACATCACCCGGCTTCCGCTTCACGCCGAGCGAGGCGCCGTTCAGAAACAGTTCGGCTTCATCCCCGTTGGTGTAGGCCCACACGTCGATGCTGTCGCCCGCCGTCCAGTTCCAGTGTGGGAACACGTGCAGCATCGGCCGATCCGTCCACTCGCTCTGGTACAGGTAGAACGGATCCTTTGGGAAACCCGCCAGATCGACAACGCCGAAATAGGAGCTGCGCGCAGGCCACTCGTACGGCGTGGGCTCGCCCAGGTAGTCGATCCCGGACCAGATGAACATCCCCGAAATGAATGGATACCGCTCGAACAGACGCAGCGATTCTTCGTGCAGCGAGCCCCAGAATGCCTTCCGGTTGTCGTACGACGAGAGTTGGTAGCTCTTATTGGGCTGCGGTCCGTGATCCTTCACGTACGGCGTTTCGTAGCTGGCCACGCTGTCGGAGGGCTGCTCATAGAAGCCGCGGCTGTTGAGGGCCGACATCGCCTCCGTGATGATGAGCTTCGCGCCCGGGAACTGCGCCGGAAGATTGGGCCAGGCCTCGTGGTGGTAGTTGTGGCCGAGCAGGTCGAGGGCGCCGGCATGAAACATCGGGTTTGCCGGACTGCCGTTGTTGTTCGCTGACGTAATGGGCCGTGTGGGGTCGAGGCGTCGCACGATCCCGGCGAGCTCACGCGCAATTGGAATCGCAGTGGTGTCGTCGTTGGTCCACTGCTCCATGACCTCGTTCCCGATGCTCCAGATGAACACGCTGGGATGGTTCCGGTCGCGCTGCACCATGTCCGACAGGTCCCGCACGTGCCACGCGTCCCAGTCCAGGTGATAGTCGTACTTGGTCTTCTCCTTCTTCCACATGTCGAACGCCTCGTCCAGCACGATGAAGCCCATGCGGTCGGTGAGATCGAGCAGCTCGGGGGCGGGCGGGTTGTGCGACGTACGGAGCGCGTTGACGCCCATGTCCCGCATGATCTGCAGCTGCCGCTCGAGTGCGCGGGTGTTCACCGCGGCGCCCAGGGCCCCGAGGTCGTGGTGTAGGCACACGCCCCGGATTTTCAGCTGCTTACCATTGAGGATGAATCCCCGGTCGGGATCGAACGCGAACGTCCGCACTCCGAACGGCGTGCTGTAGTCGTCGCACGGCCTCCCGCTGCACAGCACTCGCGACACCGCGCGGTACAGGTACGGTCGTTCGAGCGACCACAGCGCCGGGCTCCTGATGACCAGGTCCTGCGCGATGTCCGTGACGGAGTCGCGCGGCACGCGGGCCTCTGCCGATGCCGCCGCCACCTCCTTCCCGGCGGCGTCGTACAGGACCGTCCGCAGCGTGATCGGCTGGTCG
>MNIR01000065.1 GCA_001919865.1 Gemmatimonadetes bacterium 13_1_20CM_4_69_16
GTCGAGGTGATCGTTGACACCCTGGGCCGTGCCGAGCCCAGTTCGGTCGCGATCGTCGCCAGCTCGAATCAGGGGTTCGACACCCCGGCGCGCGACTACGTGCTCCACGCCCTGTTCCGCCCGGCGCGCGTGCGCGGGCAGGCGGTGCGGGTGCTGGTGCGCCTGCCGATCGACTTCGCGGTGGTGACCGCCCGATAGGCACGTGTCTTGCGGCCCGAGTCGAGGGAGCCGCCAGGAGCCCGGAGGGGTGTTGAGGGAGGACGACGGGGGTCGGCCGCCGATCCCGTCCCCTCACCTCGCTGTCATCATTTTGTAATGCGGGCTCCACTAGCGGTCCAGGCGGGAAGTGAAGTATTACGTATTCACCGGGCACTGGAGGATTGGCCGTGTTTGACGTCCTGATCGAGTCGAAGCGGAAGAAGGACCGCAAGAAGGCGTTCAGTGTCGGAGCCGTTTCCCTGACGGTCCACACCGTACTCATCGCGGCGGCGGTGTACGCGACGCTCAACGCCGGACAGAGCGACACATCGGTCAAAGTGGACACCGCGATGGTGTTCATCGACCAGCAGCAACAGCAGAAGCCGCCGGAGCAGCAGCCGGTGCAGCTCGACGTGCCGCTCAAAGGCTTCCAAACGGTGGTCGCTCCGGAAGTCATCCCGACGAACATCCCGCCGGTGAATCTGCAGGAAAAGTTCGATCCCAAAGACTATTCCGGCACGGGTGTCGAGGGAGGCCTGGCCACGGGCATGGTGCCGACGGGCAATGAAGTGTTCATGGAGGCGATCGTCGAGGAAAAGCCTTCGGTGCTCTCCGGGCCGACGCTCCAATACCCCGAGCTGCTGCGGCAGGCCGGCATCCAGGGCCGCGTGATGGTCCAGGCGATCATCGACACGACCGGACGGGCCGAGCCGCCGTCGGTGAAGGTGCTGCAGAGCCCGAATCCGGGCTTCGACCAGTCGGCCAAGAACTACGTCGTGAAGGCGCTGTTCCGTCCGGCGCGGGTGCACGGGCGGGCGGTGCGAGTGCTGATCAACATCCCGATCGACTTCAAGATCACGGGCCGGTAGGCCCGCACCCGCTCAAGGCCCAAAGGAGCCTCCGGCAATGAGCCTCTCGCTTTACGATCTGTTCATGACGATGGGACCGTTCGCCAAGTTCATCGTCATCGTGCTCGCGGTCATGTCCGTCTTCTCGTGGACGAGCGCGTTCCAGAAGTGGTGGTACCTGTCGCGGTCCCAGAAGGAGACGACCAAGTTCGCTCCCGAGTTCTCGCGCTTCCTCAAGGAGGAGCAGCTCGACGGTGCGATCAAGCTGGCCGAGAAGCAAAAACGCAGTCACGTGGCCCGGGTGGTGGGCGAGGCGCTCGCCGAAGTGAAGCCGCTGCTGCGGGACCGCGCCACCATCACCGCGGCCGACATCAACTCGGTGGAGCGCGCGGTGGAGCGCGAAATGCTGATCGTGGCGGCGGAGCTGAAGCGCGGGCTGGGGATCCTAGCGACCACGGGTGCCACCGCGCCGTTCGTGGGTCTGCTCGGCACCGTGATGGGGATCGTGAACGCGTTCACCGGCATGGCGGCCTCGGGCGGCGGCGGGTCGCTCGCCTCGGTGTCGGCCGGTATCGCGGAAGCGCTCATCACGACCGCGTTCGGGCTCATCGTCGCGATTCCGGCGGTCTGGCTCTACAACTACTTCACGACCAAGATCGACTTCTTGTCCGTGGAGATGACGTACACCTCGAAAGAGTTGATCGACTACCTCATCAAGAGTGTCGGCTCCGAGTTCGGCCGGTCGATCTTCACGAAGGAATTCCAGACGCAGAAGGCGTCACAGTCCAGTGGCCCTGTCAGTCACTAGCGCCAAGGCGGCCGTCAAGGCCGACATCAACGTCACGCCGTTGATCGACGTGATGCTGGTGTTGTTGATCATCTTCATGATCGTAACGCCCATCATCGCGGCGGGCTTCCAGGCGACGATCCCGCGCTCGGCGAACCCGGAGAACCGTCCCGAAGGGCCCGATGAGATCCGGCTCGGCATCGACCGCGACGGAAAGTTCTATCTCGACCTGGGTGAGGGGCCCAAGCAGGTGAAGGATGAGGAACTGCCGCGCCGCCTGGAGGCGATCTACGGCAACCGCACCAAAGACAAGATCCTGTTCCTCAAAGCGGACCAGAACATCGAGTTCGGCCGCGTGCAGCAGGCAATCGAGATCGCGCGCCAGTCCGGCGTCCGCGTGGTGGGTGCGATCACCGAGCAGAAGCAGTCGCTCACGAAGAAGAAGGAAGGGGGCTGACCCATGGCGATGGGGTCGACGGGCGGCGGTGAGGGGCTCAGCGCCGACATCAACGTCACGCCATTGATCGATGTGCTGCTGGTGCTGCTGATCATCTTCATGATCACGCAGCCGATGTCGCGCAAGGCGTTCGACGTCCAGGTCCCGCCCAAACAGCAGCAAAAAACGAAGGAGAAGCCCTCGAGCCAGATCGTACTGGAGCTGAAGGCCGACGGCTCGTACGCCATCAACGGACAGCCCTACGCGGCGAGCCAGCTCGAGCAGGCGTTCCACCAGATCTACGACCAGCGCCCCGCGAAACTGCTGTTCATCAAGGCGGCGCCCAACCGCAAGTACCTCGACGTGATGGAAGCCATGGACGCAGCGCACGGCGCCGGGGTGCAGGTGATCGGGTTCACGCCGTCGGAGCAGAACAAGTAGCAGCCGCGGTGGCGGGGGTGGGAATATCGTAGGGGCGCGGCAGGCTCGCGCCCCTACGGCTTTTCGGGGTATCTATCCTCGTGACCGCGCATCCGCCCCCGCCCCCGCCCCCAGCCCGGCGACCGCCTCCTCCGGGATTGCGCCTACCTCTCGACGCGAGGCGGTTTGGGCCGATGGCCGCGGCCTCCTTTTTCCTGCACGCCTTCATCATCGTGCTCCTCGTGGCCCGCGGCGGGGAGCTGCTACTGCGCGTCCCCGGGGCGCCGGGGCCCGGCGGTGGGGCAGGGCGGCGAGAGGTGAACTTCTTCACCCTGCCGAGCCCCGGGCCCGCCGCGGTCGACGTGCCCGTCGCGCCAGCGGTCGCGCTGTCCGATCTGCGGTCGCTGCCCCAACTGCGACTGGATGTTCCGCTGCTCGAAGTGCCGCGGGAGACGCTGCGTCTGGCGCTCGCCGGCGCCGCCACTGCGAATCCGGGACAAGCAGCGGGCACGGATGGCAGGGGGGGCACGGGCGCGGGAGGCGCGGGCGGCGGCACCGGGGCGGACCTGGGGCCTGGAATGGGAGGCGAAGGCGGTTACATTTTCGTCGCCTCGCCGCGGACGGCGATTCTGCCGCCGCTGGCCAAGGTGCCCGGCTCCGTGGCCGGCCGTACCTATCGCGTGCGCTTCTGGGTGGCGGCCGATGGGCGCGTCACGCGCGTCGAGGTAGATCCGCCGATCACGGACGCAAACTACAGCCGGGAGTTCCAGCAGCGTATGATGGCGTACCAGTTCTACCCGGCCCATACCCGGGACGGGCGGAATGTGGCGAGCATCGTCACCGTCCCCCTTCGCATCGGTAACTAGCCCGTCCGCGGGGCGGGCTCCAAGGAGTCACAACTCACTATGCTGATTGCTCTCGTCCTGGGGCTCTCGGTCCTCGCCCTGGCCGTCGCCTGGGGCCTGCGAGGCTACGTGCTCCGCCAAGACACCGGTACGCCGGCGATGCGGCAGATCTCCGATGCGATCCAGGAGGGCGCCGAAGCGTTCCTGCGACGCCAGTATCGCACTATCGGCCTCCTGAGCGTCGCGCTCGGCGTGCTCATCTACGTGCTGTACGCCTTCTTCCGCAAACCCCACGCCGATGAGCCCGCGGCCGCGACACTGGCCCTCACGACCACGTTGTCCTTCCTGTTCGGCGCGCTCTGTTCGGGCGTCGCCGGCCTGGTCGGGATGTACGTCGCGGTGCGCTCCAACATCCGGAGCGCGAGCGCCGCGCGCTCCAGCCTCAACAAGGCGCTGCAGATCGCACTACGCGGCGGCGCGGTGAGTGGGCTGTTCGTCGTGGCGATGAGCCTGTTCGGCGTCGGCTTGCTCTACACGGTGCTCGAGGCGTTGCATTTCGAGCCGACCAAGATCCCGCTGATGATCGTGGGATACGGCTTCGGGGCGTCGTTCGTGGCGCTGTTCGCGCAGCTGGGCGGGGGCATCTACACCAAGGCCGCCGACGTCGGCGCCGACCTGGTCGGGAAGGTGGAGGCGGGCATTCCCGAAGACGACCCGCGCAACCCGGCCGTCATCGCCGACCTGGTCGGCGACAACGTGGGCGACTGCGCGGGTCGCGGCGCCGACCTGTTCGAGTCCACGGCCGCCGAGAACATCGGTGCCATGATCCTCGGGTCGGGGCTCGCGCTCGCGAACCCGGGCGTGTTCAGCCCGTCCCAAGTGGTAGGCCTGATGCTGTTCCCGCTGGTGGCGCGCGCCTTCGGGCTGGTCGCGTCGATCATCGGCGTGCTGGTGGTGAAGGCGCGCGAGGACGAAGACCCGATGCATGCCCTCAACCGCGGCTACATGTGGACCGCGCTGCTGGCCGCCGCCGGGTTCGTGGGCGGGACGTACTGGCTGCTGAATCCGGCCGGCCATCCGGCCGCCTGGTGGCACTTCGCCCTGTGCGGCGTGATCGGGATCGCCACCTCCATCGCCTTCGTCTACATCACCCAGTACTACACCGAATACCGCTACCGCCCCGTGAAGTCGATCGCCGCCGCCTCCGTCACCGGCCCGGCGACCAACATCATCGCGGGGTTCGCGGTGGCGCTCGAGTGCACCGCGCTTCCGACGTTCACGATTTCCGCCGCGATCATCGCGTCCTACAAGCTCGGCGCGTCGAGCGGCCTGACCCATGCGGGGCTGTTCGGGACCGCGGTCGCGACGATGGGTATGCTCGGCACCGCGGCGTACATCCTCGCGATGGACACCTTCGGGCCCATCACCGACAACGCCGGCGGGATCATCGAGATGTCGCATCAGCCGGAGGAAATCCGCAAGCGCACCGACCGGCTCGACGCGGTGGGCAACACGACCAAGGCGCTCACCAAGGGGTATGCCATCGGGTCGGCGGCGCTCGCCGCGTTCCTGCTCTTCTCCGCCTACCTGGACGAAGTGGCCGCGCTGGGCTCCCCGCTTCACGGTGTCGACATCTCCAAGCCGGAAGTGTTCGTGGGCGGCCTGCTCGGCGCGATGCTGGTGTTCTGGTTCTCGGCGCTCGCGATCGGCGCGGTCACCAAGGCGGCGGTGAGCGTGATCAAGGAAGTGCGGCGGCAGTTCCAGGCGGACCCCGGCATCCTGAAGGGAACCTCGCGCCCCGACTACGGCACGGCGGTGGACATTGTGACCGTCGGCGCCCTCAAGGCGATGGTGGCCCCAGGGCTGCTCGCCGTGGGCATGCCGATCGCCGTCGGTCTGGTTTTCAAGCTGCTGTTCCACGTCGGGGCGGAGACCGTGGCCGCGTTCCTGATGGTCGGGACGATCGGCGGCATTCTCATGGCGACGCTGCTCAACAACGGCGGCGGGGCGTGGGACAACGCCAAGAAGTTCATCGAGACCGGCGAGTACGGCGGCAAAGGCGGCGCGACCCACAAAGCGGCCGTCGTGGGCGACACCGTGGGCGATCCCTTCAAGGACACCGCCGGGCCGTCGCTGCACGTGCTGATCAAGCTGCTCAGTACGGTGACGCTGGTGCTGGCCCCATTGTTCGTATGAACTACGCCGTCGGCCCTCGGCTATCGGCCATCAGCTTGTCCTGCCGACGGCCGAAGGCTGAGGGCCGATAGCGTCTTTCATGTCTCAACTGTTTCGTCGCAAGGCGATCGCCGAACTGCTGGTCGAAGGCGAGAGCCCGTATGCGCTGAAGCGGGCGCTCGGCGCCGGCGATCTCGTCATGCTGGGGATCGGCGCGGTGATCGGCGCCGGCATCTTCGGCGCCATCGGCACGGCGGCGGCCGGGCAATACGACGCCGCCGGCCATCTGGTGCGGAGCGGCGCCGGACCGGCGCTGGTGTTGTCCTTCCTGTTTCTCGGCGTCGCCTGCGCTTTGGCGGGGCTGTGTTACGCCGAGCTGGCCGCCATGATCCCCCAGGCCGGCAGCGCCTATGCCTACTCCTACGCGACGCTAGGCGAGATCGTGGCGTGGATCATCGGGTGGGACCTGATTCTCGAGTACGCGGTCGGCAACGTGGCGGTCGCGATCTCCTGGGGCGATTACTTCACCTCGCTGCTGCGGAGCTTCGACGTCCACTTGCCGGTGTGGCTCACGACCGGATACCGCACGGCGCTGCTGTCTCCTGATCCCGCCCTGCACGGCCTGCTCCAGACGGCACCCCACGTGGCCGGTATCCCGCTGCTCGTCAATGTGCCCGCCTTCGTGATCGTGGGGCTGATCACTTGGCTGCTCATGCTCGGGGTGCGCGAGAGCGCCACGGCCAACAACATCATGGTGACGATCAAGCTACTCGTGCTGGGTCTGTTCGTCGTGGCCGGCCTCACGCACCTCAACACCGCGAACTTTCACCCATTCGCCCCCAACGGGTTCCGGGGCATCCACCAGGGTGCGGCGATCGTGTTCTTCGCCTACATCGGGTTCGACGCGATCTCGACCGCGGCGGAGGAGACGAAGAATCCACAGCGCAACCTTCCGATCGGCATCCTGGGTGGCCTCGCCATCTGCACGGTGATCTACATGATCGTCGGCACGGTGCTGACGGGGATGGTGCCGTACACGGAGCTCGGCGTCGCCGATCCGCTGGCCAAGGCGCTGAACAGCGCGGGGTTCAGCACGGTGGGCTGGATCGTGGCCCTCGGGGCGATCATCTCGATGTCTGCCGTGCTGCTCGTGTTCCAGTACGGCCAGCCGCGCATCTTCTTCGCGATGGGGCGGGATGGCCTGCTGCCGCCCTGGGCCGCGAAGGTCCACCCCAAGACGCGCGTGCCCCATATCACGACGCTGATCACCGGCATCTTCGTCGGACTGTGGTCGCTGATCGGTGACGCGGGCGAGACGTACAACCTCACCAACATCGGCACGCTGTTCGCGTTCGTCCTCGTGTCCGTCGGCGTGCTGGTGCTGCGCTATACCGACCGCGATCGCCCTCGGCCGTTCCGGGTGCCGTTCGTGTGGGCCGTGTCCGTCACCGGCGCGGTGTTATGCCTGTTCGTGATGGTCGGGCTGCCGTTCGAAACGTGGGTGCGCTTCGCCCTCTGGCTGATCATCGGTCTCGCGCTCTACGTCTTCTACGGCTATCGCCACAGCAAGCTGCATGGGGCGACCCCCCCAGCGGCGCCGTGAAGCTCCACACCAAAATCGTCCTCGGCCTCGTGCTCGGGGCTGCGAGCGGCATCGCCGCGAACACCCTCGCCCCGGGAGCGGCGTGGGTGCGCTGGATCGGGGATAACGTCGCCGGGCCGGTGGGGCAGGTGTTCCTGCGCATGCTGCTCATGACCGTGATCCCGCTCGTGTTCACCTCGATCGCGCTCGGCGTCGCGGGGATCGGAGACATCCGCAAGGTCGGCCGCGTGGGCATCCGCACGATCGTGTACTTCCTGCTCTCCACGGCGCTGTCGGCGGCCATCGGGCTCGTGCTCGTCAACCTGTTCCAACCGGGCGTGGGTTTGGCACCCGAGGTGCGTGAGCAGCTGATGACGACGTACCGGTCCCAGGCGCAGGGGCTGCAGGCGGCCGGCACGACGCATTTCGGGATCGACACCTTCGTCAATATGGTGCCGCGCAACCCGATTCAGGCGGCGGCGGGGATGGACCTGTTGGGGGTGATCTTCTTCTCGCTCGTCTTCGGAGCGGCGCTCACGCTCATCCCCGAGGAGCAGGCGCGGCAGCTGGTGCGGGTGCTCGACGCGGTGGGTGCGGTGGTCGTGAAGATCATCGACCTCGCCATGACGCTCGCGCCCTACGGGGTGTTCGGGCTCATCTTCTTTACGACATCGCGATTCGGGTGGGGGCTGCTGCGTCAGCTCGGTCTGTACGTCGCCATCGTGCTCGTCGGACTAGCGATTCACGGAGGCGTCAGCCTGTCCCTGCTGGTGCGGCTGTTCGGCGGCCTGAAGCCGCGCGTGTTCTGGAGTCGTATCCGGGCGAGCATCATCACCGCCTTCTCCACCAGCTCGAGCAACGCGACGCTCCCAACCAACATCGCCGTAGCCGAGGAAGAGCTGAAGATTCCACCCAAGATCGCCGGCTTCGTGCTGCCCCTCGGCTCGACGATGTGCATGAACGGCACGGCGCTGTACGAG
Organism: Gemmatimonadetes bacterium 13_1_20CM_4_69_16; assembly: GCA_001919865.1. Classification (GTDB taxonomy): domain Bacteria; phylum Gemmatimonadota; class Gemmatimonadetes; order Gemmatimonadales; family GWC2-71-9; genus 20CM-4-69-16. The sequence continues at coordinate 8,272 of MNIR01000065.1, forward strand.
GGCGTAACCGTCCTGTTCCTGGCGCAGGTGTTCGGGGTGTCGCTCGATCTCGGGACGCAGATCGTGGTGCTCGTGCTGAGCGTCATCACGGCCGTGGGCGCCGCCGGCGTGCCCGGCGGTTCGCTGCCGCTCTTGATGGTGGTGCTCGCGACCGTGGGCGTCCCACCGGAAGGCATCGCCGTCATCCTCGGCGTGGACCGGATCCTCGACATGTGCCGCACGACGGTCAACGTATGCGGAGACCTGACGGCGGCGGTGTACGTGGCGAGAGCCGAAGGCGAGTGGGACCCGCGCGTCGTCAACGGCGCTGTGAAGCTGGCGCCAGCCGCCTGATCCTCTATTCCATCTCCGCCGCCAGCTTGAGGGCGCCGACCGGCGTATCGACCCGGTTCGACACGATGCGGGCGCGCTGCGATTGCTCCGCGAGTCGAGCTCGGAATGCGGCGGCGAGTGGCGACTGGGCCAGCAGCAGGCCGCCGGCGATCGCGACCGGGACGGGCGCCGTGCCGGGGTAGTACCGCTCCAGCGTGAGCACGAGCGCGACGAGCTCCCGCGCGGCGTCTTCCACCGCCCGCTGGGCCACGACCTCGCCTTCGCGTGCCGCGTTGAGCACATGCGGCGCGAGCGCCGCCACCTGTGCCGGGGTGGCGGTCGCCGTCCAGCGGACGAGGTCGTCGAAGGTCTGCAGGCCGAGCGGGCCGAGCAGACGCGCGAGCAGAGTCGAACCCTCGCCGCGGCCGTCCTGGGCGCGCGCGGCGACGTCCAGTGCCCGCCGCCCGAGCCAGTAACCTCCGCCCTCGTCGCCCAGCTGCCATCCGTACCCGCCTGCCCGGTGCAACTGTCCGGCCGGGTCACGGGCGTAGGCGATCGAGCCGGTGCCCGCGCTGACGATGATGCCCGTCCCGTCGGCGAATGCGGTGGAGAGCCCGATCTCCGCGTCGGCCATGACGCGCACCCGTTGGGCGAGCCCGGTCTGGACTAGCGCCGCCTCGAGCTCCCTCTGCTCCTGGGCGCGGCCCGCACCCGCCGCGCCCACCACGGCCCGCCCGACCGGGAGGTGGATCCCCGCTTGGCTCGCCGCACGACGCGCGGTCTCCGCGAGTACGACCGCCGAGGCGGCCGCGCCGCCCGGCTTCATCGCGGACCCCGGCCCGTCGGCGCGACCGAGGATCGTCAAGTCGGCGGTGCCGATGACGACAGTAGAGTGCGAGCCGCCGGCGTCGGCGCCAAGCAATGCTGCGGACGGACGGGCGTTGGCGGACATCGGTTACGCGCTCGCCGCCGGAGCGTCTGCCCGCCTGACCGCCGATGAGAGCATCCCCACCGCCACCGTCGCCGCCGTCCCCAGCGGCACGTACCACGGCCACGCCAGCCCGGGGAGCCATCGCATCGGGAAATGGGGGATGACGGCGCCGAGCACGACGGGCGTCATCAAGAGCACGCTCACGACGATGGCGATGATCACGTCGATCTGGCGCGCACGCTGCCACATCCCGCCCAGCACGTAGGTCCCCAGCAGACTGCCGTACGTGACGGAGGCGATGCTGAGCGCCAGCTGCACCACCGGCGTATTCTGGTTCCGGAACGCCATGGCACCGGCGACGAGCACGGCGGTCCACAGCAGCGTGAGCCAGCGACCCACCCACAGCAGCCGCGCCGGATCCTGCCGACCGGTGAGGGGCGCGTAGAAATCATGCGTCGAGGCGGAGGCGAGCGAGTTGACGGCAGACGCGTGGCTGCTCATGGCCGCCGCGAGGATCCCGGCGACAACGAGCGCGGCCAGCCCGGCGGGAAGCTGGGTGATCACGAACGTGGGGTAGATCACATCGCTGCTGCCCATCGGCGCGATATCGGCTCCGGCCAGCCAGAGGCTGGTACCTACGAGCAGGAAGAGCGCGAACTGCGCGATGATGAACACTCCCGACCCGATGAGCGCACGCTGCGCGTCCCGCAGGCCCCGCGCGGCGAGCAGCCGCTGGACGATCAGGTGGTCGGTGCCGTGCGAGGCGGCTGCGAGCAACGCCCCCCCCGCCAGGCCGCCCCAGAACGTGTACAGGACCTTGAAAGAAGGCCGAAAGTCGAGCGTGATGAGTTTCCCTGCGTCCCAAGCGCGCCCGAACGCGCCCACGCCCCCGGCCAAGTGGGTGGCCACGATGAGCGTCGCGATGCCCCCGAGCAGATAGACCCCTAGCTGGATCACATCCACCCACACGACCGCGCGCAGGCCGCCGACCCAGGTGTAGATGAGCGTCACGATCCCGATCGCCAGGATGCCAGCGGCGAAGTTCCAGTGAGTGATGATGCCCAACGGGATGGCGGTGGCGAAGATGCGCACGCAGTCCGCGAGCGCCCGCGTGAGGAGGAAGACTCCCGACGCCGTGCGCCGGGCGGCGGTCCCGAAGCGCCGCTCGAGACGCTGGTATGCGGTGTCTTGGGTCCCCTCGAAGTAGCCGGGGAGCAGCAGCTTGGCCACACCGACGCGGCCAAGCAGGTAGCCGAAGGCGACCTGCAAAAACGTGAGGTTCCCGCGCGCCGCGAGGCCGGGGACGGAGATCACCGTGACCGCCGACGTTTCCGTCGCGACGATGGACAGCATGAGCGCCCACCAGGGGAGTCCCCGGTGGCCGAGGAAGTAATCGCTGGCGTCGTGCTGGCGGCCGGCGAGGCGCAGCCCCGCCACGATCACCGCCGCGAAATAAACGAAAATGACCGCTATGTCGAGGGGGCGCAGGGCTGGGGGTCCGGGCTCAGGAGCGGGACAGCAAAAAGCCCGCGGCGCGCGCGGGCTTGGTACGCCGACGGAAGGTCAAGGGGTCAGACCGTGAAGGACGACCCGCAGCCGCAGCCGCCCGTGGCGTTCGGGTTTTCGAACGCGAAGCCGGACTCCTGGAAGTTGCTCTTGTAATCCAGGGTCACGCCGTTCAAGTACTGAGCGCTGAAGCCGTCCACGAAGCAGCGCACCCCCGCGGTCTCGATCACGATATCGTCGGCGGCGGGCTTGTCCTCGATGCTCAGGTTGTACTTGAATCCCGAGCAGCCGCCCGGCAGAACACCGACCCGCAGGCCGGCCGTCTCCGGCGACACCTGCTCCTCCGCCATGAACTTCCGGACCTCGGCGGCGGCCTTGTCGGTGAGCGTCAGGGCAATCGGGGTCGCTTTCTGCGTCGTGGCCATGATGTATCCTCCAATGACAGAGGAAGTTAGGCACGCCGGGCCGGTGTGTCAACCACCTGCTTGCATCCCAGCACGTCACACCCACAATTGTGGGGCCTCCATCACGGAATCGCACGCGCATGCGTCTCGACTTCCTCGATTGGTCGATCATCGTCCTCTACTTCGCCTTCAACGTGGCGGTCGGCCTGTATTACAAGAGCCGCGCCAGCCGCGACACAGCCGAGTTCTTCCTCTCGGGGCGGAACGTCCCCTGGTGGCTCGCGGGCACGTCGATGGTGGCGACCACGTTCGCGGCGGACACGCCGCTCGTCGTGACCGGCCTAGTGGCGCGCAACGGGATCGCGGGGAACTGGCTGTGGTGGAATCTGCTGGCGAGCGGCATGCTGACGGTCTTCTTCTACGCCCGCCTGTGGCGGCGCGCCGGCGTGATGACCGACATCGAGTTCTCCGAGCTCCGCTACGCCGGGCCCCCAGCGGCGTTCCTGCGCGGCTTCCGAGCCATCTACTTGGGTCTGCTCATCAACTGCATCATCCTCGGTTGGGTGAACCTCGCCATGGCGAAGATCCTGCAGCTGGTCTTCACCATCTCGAAGGGTGAGGCGCTGTGGATTGTGGTCGGGCTGATCGTGCTCACGTCGGCGATCTCGACCCTATCCGGGCTGTGGGGCGTGCTCGTGACCGACCTGTTTCAGTTCGTCATCAAGATGGGAATGGTGATCGTGCTGGCGGTCGTGGCGGTCAACGCGGTCGGCGGGATCGAAGCGCTGAAGACGAAGCTGCTCGCCCTCGACCAGGTGCGCGCGGCGAGCGGGAGTCGAGGATCGGTGTTGAGCTTCGTTCCGGACGTGGGCTCCGCCTGGATGCCGATGCTCACGTTCTTCGTCTACATCGCGGTCAACTGGTGGGCCACGTGGTACCCCGGGGCCGAGCCCGGGGGCGGTGGCTATGTGGCGCAGCGCATGCTCAGCGCGAAAGATGAGAAGCACTCGCTACTCGCGACGCTGTGGTTCAACATCGCACACTACGCCGTGCGGCCCTGGCCCTGGATCCTGGTGGCGCTGGCGTCGCTGATCCTGTTTCCCGGGCTGAAGGACCCGGAGACTGGGTACATCCGCGTGATGATCGACTACCTGCCGTCATCGCTCCGCGGCCTCATGGTCGCGGCGTTCGCGGCCGCCTTCATGTCGACGATCGCCACCCAGCTCAACTGGGGCGCGAGCTACCTCGTGAACGACTTCTATCGCCGCTTCGTGCGCCGCGACGCGAGCGAGCCGCACTACGTCCTGGCGTCGCGGCTCGCGACGGCGCTGCTCACGCTGATCTCGGCGGCGGTGGCGTTCCGCATCGAGTCGATCGGCGGAGCCTGGAAGCTGTTGATCATCACGGGCGCCGGGACGGGTGCCGTGCTGCTGCTGCGCTGGTATTGGTGGCGCATCAACGCCTGGAGCGAGGTGTCGGCGATGATCACGGCGTTCGTCGTCTCGGTCCTGTTGCAGACCGTCGGCGGGCTCGATAGCGACCTGCCGCTGGATTTCGCCCGCATCGTGCTCGTCACCGTGGCCGTCACGACCGTGGTGTGGCTCGCCGTCACCTTTGCGACCCGCCCCGAGACGGACGCGACCCTGGTCGCCTTCTACCGCCGCACCCGGCCGTCGCGCCTGGGCTGGGGGCCCGTCGCGGCGCGCGCGCCGGACGTGCGCCCGTCGACCGACGGCCTCGCGAATCTGCTCGACTGGATCGCGGGATGCGTGCTCGTGTACGGGGCGCTGTTCGGCGTCGGCAAGCTGCTGCTGCACGAGACGCTGCCCGGCATCCTCATGCTCGGCCTCAGCGCCATCGCCGGTGCGGTGATTTACCGCGACCTGTCGCGGCGCGGCTGGCGCACCGTCGTCGAGTGATCGCTTCCCCTGGCAGGGCGTTAAAAAAAGATTCCCCCACCGCGGCCGTGGAGTGCGCGAGTGAACTCGCGACTCGGCATCTGCCCGTAAACGGGCGTGGCTGCTCCGCTTCAGCGGACGGGGCCGAGCCGCGGCTTCAGCCGCGCATCATGGGCACGGCGTCAACTACGCTTTGCAGCCCTCCTAGAGCTCCGGGTGGGTGAGCGCGGCGACCACGAGATCGGCCACGTGCGGCCGGACTTTGAGAATCGCCGTGTTGCTGCGCGTGGGATGAACGCGGTTCGTGAGCAGGATGATGAACAGGTCCTTCTGCGGATCTATCCACAGCGACGTGCCCGTGAACCCGGTGTGGCCGAACGCGCGCGGGGACAGCTTCGTCCCGGCGCTCGACGTCGAGTCCGGTGGGTCGGGCGGCGTGTCCCAGCCGAGCGCGCGCGACGAGCCCGAGACGATGCCCTGGCGCCGCGTGAAGTCAGCGACGGTTTCGGAGTGAATCAGCTGCACCGAGTCCCACGAGCCGCCGTTCAACAGCATCGCCGCGAAGCGTGACAGGTCGAGGGCGTTGGAGAACAGGCCGGCGTGGCCGGAGACGCCGCCCAGCCGGCCCGCGTTTTCGTCGTGCACCTCGCCGCGCAGCAGCCGGTGACGGTAGCTGGTGTCGTTCTCCGTGGGCGCGATCCGCTCGCGCCAGCGCTCCGGGGGAAGATAGCGCGTCGCGGGCATGCCGAGGGGGCGAAACACGCGCCGCTCCAGGAACGCGTCCAGCGGCTCGCCCGTGATGCGTTCGACGACCTCGGTGAGCACGATCGCTCCCAAATCCGAGTACACGTACGCTTTCCCCGGCGGAGTCGCCAGCGGTGTGGTGTTCACGATCCACAGGGCGGTGGCGCGCGAGTCCGCTTCCTGGTAGAGCGCGCGCCACGCGGGAAGCCCCGATGAGTGAGTCAGCAGATGACGGATGGTTACGGCTTCCTTGCCGTCGCCCCGGAACTCGGGCACGTAGTGCTGCGCTGGCGCGTCGAGCGCGAGCTTCCCCTCGTCGACCAGTAGCATGCACGCGCTCGTGAGCCCGACCACCTTGGTAAGCGACGCGAGATCGTAGATCGTGGTCGACTCGACCGGGCGCGCGTCGGAGGCATCTCCCCCCTTCCCGTAGCGTCCCACGGCGGCGAGGAGCGCGAGCCGCCCGTGGCGCCCGACCGCGAGCACCGCGCCGGGGAAGGCACCGCTCTCGGCCTCGGCCTTCAAGTAGTCGGCGGCCGCCGCGAGTCGTGTGCTGTCGAACCCCAGGGCGGGGGGCGAGGCGGGCGGGACCCCGGTGCTGGCCGGCAGGGGCGCCCCGGTGCGACAGGCGGCGAGCAGCGCGACCAGCGCGGGGAGCGCGCCGGGGAGGAGGGCGGGAAGGAAGGGGACGGCGCGCGGCCTCATTGCCGGCCGCCCGGAACGGTCACGCCGAACCCGATGCGGTAGTCCGGCGGGATGCGGATCGGCAGGTGACCGGCGATGGGCACTTTGCCGAGCAGCGCGAGCGCCACGGCGCGCTCCGCCGCGCGCACGCCGCTCCAGGCGATCAGATAGCACTTCGCCGCCGGCGCCTGGTTCAAGAGATACGGGCTGCCGAGCGAGACGAGGACGGTGGGCCGGCCCGAGTCGGTCGCCGTGATGAGCTGGGCGAGCGAATCGGGGAGGGCGATGTTGCCGCGCGCCGAGATCGGCCGCACGTTCGCGACGAACACCGTCACCGGCGCCCGACCGATCACCGCCCGCGCCGAATCGTAGGAAAGCGGTCCTGACATGGGCCACAAGCGGAAATAGTCGACCGTGTCGCCCCCCTGGCGCAGCAGCTCCGTGAGGTACTGTCCCGCGGCGCCGTTGTTCTCGTCGGCGTAGGCGATGAGGGCGAACCGCGACGGCTTGGCGCGCAGAGCGTGCAGCGGGCCGCCGATGTCGCGCACCAGCGTGAGCGCGCGGACGGCGATGTCGTTCGCGGCGTCCTGGAACCGCTTGCTGCCCACGATGCTCATGATCGAGTCGAGCGGGACGACGCGGCGCTCGAGCAGGCCGAGCCGCCGCTTGATCTCAAGGACACGGCGCACCGACTGGTCGAGCCGCTCACTGCTGATCCGTCCGGCGCCGACCGCGGCGGTCATGGCGTTGATGGCGGAGTCGGGATCGGCCGGCATGAGGAGGAGATCCGAGCCTGCGAGGAACGCCCGCACGGTCGCCTCTCCGGCTCCGTACTTCGCGACGATCGCGCCCATCACCAGCGCGTCGGTCACGACCAGCCCGTGGAAGTGCAGCGAATCGCGCAGCAGTCCGGTCAGCACCGCGGCCGATAGTGTCGCCGGATCGTCGGAGCCCGTGAACGCGGGGAAACCGATGTGCGCGCTCATCACCACGTCGGCCCCGGCGGCGATGCCTCCCCGGAACGGCACGAGCTCGAGGGAATCGAGCCGGGCGTAGCCCGCCGTAATCACCGGCAGGCCGATGTGCGAGTCGATCTGTGTGTCGCCGTGGCCGGGGAAGTGCTTGAGCGTCGCGAGCATGCCGTGGTCGTGGAGGCCGCGCACATATTCCTGCACCAAGCGCGACACCGCCCGCGGGTCCTCGCCGAACGAACGGATGTTGATGATCGGGTTCAGCGGGTTGTTGTTCACGTCGGCGTCGGGCGCGAAATTGACGTGGATGCCCACCGCCCGCCCCTCGGTGGCCGCCGCTTCGCCGATCGTGTAGGCGTCTCGCGCGTTCCCGGTCGCCCCCACGGCCATGATTTGGGGGAACGCGGTGCCGCCGATCACGCGCATCCCGGCCCCCCATTCCAGGTCGGCCGAGACGAGCAACGGGAGCCGGGAGCGACGCTGCAGGGCGTTGAGCTTGGCGGCGATGTCGAAGGGGGAGCCGACCGAGACGATCAGACCGCCCACTTCGAGCGTGTCGACCCAGCGGGTGGCCACCTGGAAGAGCGAATCGTCGAGCGCGCTGTAGCTTCCGGCGAGCCACGGGACGACGAGCTGACCGACCCGCTGCCGCGTGCTGAGCAGCGCCAGAATGGAATCGACCGGCTGGCTCAGCGTCGGGCGCGGCACCGGACGGAGATCGGCGGGTCGCGGCAGCACGCGCGCAGCAGGGGACGCGCAGCCGGTCACCAACACCAGGGCCAGGAGTCTATGCGCCTGCATCGTTTCTCACTGTTGGGGTTGCTCGCCTGCGCCGTGTCGCTAGGCGCACAGGTCCGTCCGGGGATCGACGTCGTGCTCGCCGACTCCGCCCATCTCATCGCCCACAAACGCCTCGGCTTACTGACGAACCAGACGGGAGTCGACGCGGCCGGCCGACGCGACGTCGATGTACTGATCGCTGGCGGTTATCGCGTGACGGCGTTGTTCAGCCCCGAACACGGCTTTCGCGGGCTGGAGGATCGCCCCGGCCTCCCAGACGCCGTCGACTCCGCGAGCGGCCTTCCAATCTACAGCCTGTACGGCGGCACGCCGCTATCCCGCCTGGCGGCGCTCGACAGCCTGGACGTCCTGCTGGTCGACCTGCAAGACATCGGCGCCCGCTACTACACCTACCCCGCCAGCGCGACGCAGCTGATGCGTGAGGCCGCGCGGCGCGGCAAGTCGGTCATTGTCCTCGACCGACCCAACCCGATCGGGGGAGACGTCGCACAGGGGAACGTGCGCGCGCGCGCCGGAGACCCGGACTCGGCGTTCGTCGGATTCCTGCCCATCCCGATGCGCCACGGCATGACGCTGGGCGAGTTGCTGCGGCTCGCGAATGATCGCCTGCATCTCCACGCGACGCTCACCGTGGTTCCCGCGGCCGGGTGGCGTCGCTCGCTGTACTTCGATGCCACCGGGCTGCCGTGGGTCAAACCCTCGCCCAACATGCCCGATCTCGAGAGCGCGATGCATTACCCCGGAACGTGTTTGTTCGAGGGGACGAACCTCTCGGTCGGCCGCGGGACGGCGCTCGCGTTTCAGATCGTGGGCGCGCCGTGGCTCGATACGGCGGCCGTGCTCGAACGGCTGCGGGAAGGGGGAGGGGGGAGGGGCGAAGGGTTGCTCGGCGTGGAGGTCTCGGGAATGACGTTCACTCCCCGGGCGCCGACAGACGGGAAATACGATGGAATCGAGCTGCGCGGCATCCGGCTCCGCGTGACGGACCGGCGACGTTACGATCCCACGAAGGCGGCGGTGGCGCTGCTCGCCGCACTTCGGGTGGTACACCGGGACTCGCTGCGCTTCAACGCGCCGAGCTTCGACCGGCTGGCGGCAGGTCGCGACCTGCGACTGGCGATTCTCGCAGGGCGCGCGCCCGCCGCGATCTGGCGGGCGTGGGGACCGGACCTCGCCCGCTTCCGGAGAGCGCGGGCCGGTTATCTGCTCTACTGACGCTTGTCCTATTGAGACTCTTGCCGCGGGCGGCTAGCTTCTCCCGGCTATGAACCTGATCCCCCAGGCCGTGCGGGACGGCTTCGCGAGATTGCTCGGTCCGCTGGCCGCGTGGCTGATCCGCATGCACGTGCGGCCGAACGTCCTCACCACCGTCGGCACGCTGGTCGTGGTCGGGTCCGCGCTGACGTTCGCGTTGGGCAAGGCCCGCTGGGGCGGTTTCCTGCTGCTCTTCTCCGGCGTGTTCGACATGGTGGATGGACGGGTGGCGCGCGAGGGCGGGATGATGACGACGTTCGGCGCCTTCTACGATTCGACCCTCGACCGGGTAGGCGAGGCCGCCCTGTTCACCGGCATTGCGACTTATTTTTTGGGGGGCGGCGTACCGCAAGAGCGGCTGGCAGCCGCAGTGCTGGCCTGTATCGTCGCCCTGGCGGCTTCGCTGCTCGTGTCGTACACCCATGCGCGCGCCGAGGGCCTGGGGTTGACGGCGCGGGTCGGGATCGCCCAGCGCGCCGAGCGCGTCCTACTGCTCGGCGCGCCGACGCTCGCGTTGGGAGCGGGGAACCACGGGGCGTTGCTCTTTTGGCTCATGGTCATTCTGGCGCTCGCCACGACGGTCACCGTCGTGCAGCGCGTGCTCTACGTCGCTCGCACCGCCCGGACGCCGGTGGTGGGGCGCCCCCTGCGGCAGCGGGACACGCTCCCCGGTCACGCGCCGGCGCTGCAATCGCGGAAAGGACATTGATCGTGGCACAGCAGACCGGCCGGGACATCGCGCCCGCGAAAGGGAAGCTCGGCGTGATGCTCGTCGGGTTGGGGGCCGTGTCCACGACGTTCATCGCCGGGGTCGAAAACGTGCGGTGTGGGAGCGGGCTGCCGATCGGATCGCTCACCCAGATGGGCACGATCCGTCTCGGCAAGCGGACCGAGAAGCGCGCGCCGAAGATTCGAGAGTTCGTGCCGCTCGCGCGGCTCACCGACCTGGTCTTCGCCGCCTGGGACCCGATTCCCGATGATGCGTACACCGCCGCGAAAAAGGCGGGCGTGCTCGAGCCGCAGCACCTCGAGCCGGTCGCCGCCTTCCTCAACGGCATCCGGCCGATCCCCGCGGCGTTCGACCGCAATTACGTGAAGCGCCTGAACGGCGCCAACGTCAAGACGGGGAAGACCAAGCGGGAGCTCGCCGAGCAGCTGCGCGCCGACATCCGCACGTTCAAGAAGACATCCGGCGCCGATCGCCTGGTGATGATTTGGGCCGCGTCCACGGAGGTGTTCCTGACCCCCGGGCCCGCCCACCAGAGCCTAGCGGCGTTCGAGCAAGCGATGGAGCGGAACGATCCCGCCATCGCGCCATCCATGCTGTACGCCTACGCCGCGCTGATGGAGAACGTCCCCTTCGCCAACGGCGCCCCGAATCTCACCGTGGACATCCCGGTGTTGGAGCGGCTCGCCGAGGAGCGCAAGCTCCCGATCGGCGGCAAGGACTTCAAGACCGGCCAGACGATGATGAAAACCGTGCTGGCGCCGGCGTTCAAAGCCCGCATGCTCGGGCTGGCCGGCTGGTACTCGACCAACATTCTGGGCAACCGCGACGGCGAAGTGCTGGACGACCCGGAATCGTTCAAGACGAAGGAAGAGTCGAAGCTCGGCGTGCTGGAGTACATCCTCCAGCCGGACCAGTATCCCGAGTTGTACGGCAACGTCTTCCACAAGGTACGGATCAATTACTATCCGCCGCGGGGAGACAACAAGGAGGGGTGGGACAACATCGACATCTTCGGGTGGCTCGGCTATCCGATGCAGATCAAGGTCGACTTCTTGTGCCGCGATTCGATCCTGGCGGCGCCGATCGTGCTCGACCTCGCCCTGTTCTTCGACCTCGCCCAGCGCGCGCGGCTCTCCGGCATCCAGGAGTGGCTCTCCTTCTACTTCAAAAGCCCACAGACCGCGCCGGGGCTGTACCCCGAGCATGACCTGTTCATCCAGCAGACGAAGCTGAAGAACACTCTCCGGTGGCTGATGGGCGAGGACCAGATCACCCACCTCGGCATCGAGTACTACGAGAAGGCGTGAGCGCCACGCAGTACGCCGTCACGGCCGCCGGAGCAGCCGCGATCGTCTGGGTGCTCTGGTACTTTCTCTATAAGAGTGGGCCGGCCGTCGCGGCGAGCGTGACGGAAGGAGTCCAGGAAGTGCGCATCACCGTGAAAGGGGGCTACACCCCTGACACGATCGTGGTGCGCGCGGGCACGCCGGTCCGCTTGCAGTTCTACCGCGACGAGACCGCCGACTGCTCCGAGCGCGTGGTGTTCGAGGAGTTCGGCGTCGACGTACCGCTTCCCGCCTTCGAGACGACGACCGTCGACTTCACCCCGCACGACGCGGGGGAGTTTCCCTTCCGGTGTGGCATGAACATGTTGAAGGGCCTCCTCGTGGTCGAGCCGGCCACGGCGGACCTCCGGCCCTCCGCGTCACCGCACAAGCTCCATGGGTAAGTCCCGGATCATCCTCCCCATCGAGGGGATGAGCTGCGCCTCCTGCGCCGCCACGGTGCAGGAGGCGCTGACCAGCGCGACCGGCGTCGCCAGCGCCACCGTCAACTACGCCACGGCGAAGGCCGCGGTGGACTACGACGACGCGGAGACCGGCGTGGCGGAGCTGATCAAGACGGTGCGCATGGCGGGGTACGACTGCGGCCAGGCCAGTGTCACGTTCGGCGTGGAGCAGCTGCATTACGCGCCCAGCGTCGCATCGCTCGAGCAGGCGCTCGGTGCGGTCAACGGTGTGCTGCGGGCGGCCGCCAACCAGGCCACCGAGACGGTCACGGTCGATTACGTGCCCGGGACGACGACCGCCGAAGCGCTCGAGCGGGCGGTCGAGCAGGCCGGCTTCCACGTCGCCGAGCCGATCCCCACCGAGGATCCGGTCGAGCGCGAGCGCGTCGCGCGGCGGCGCGAGGTCCGCGACCTCACGTGGCGGTTCGCGCTCGCCGCCGCCGTGGCGGTGGTCGCGATGCTCGGTTCGATGTTGCTCATGGCGGAGCAACCGGACACCACCTTCAAGCAGGTCGACCTGCTCGGCCGGCTGCTCATGCCGCTCGCGTTGAGGCTGCACGACACGCTCGCGGGGCGGTTCGCGCCCGACCCGCAGTGGCTGAAGCTCGGCCTCGCGGTCCTCACGCTCCCGGTGGTGGCGTGGTCGGGCCAGCCGTTCTACCGGGGCGCCTGGAGCGGGTTCAAGCACCGCACCGCGGACATGAACACGCTGATCGGCGTGGGCACCGGCGCCGCATTTCTCTACTCGCTCGTGGCAACGTTCGTCCCCGGCGTGTTCACCCGCGCCGGCTTGCCTGCCGACGCGTACTACGAGGCGGTGTCCGCGATCATCGCGCTCATTCTGCTGGGCAGGCTGCTCGAGGCGCGCGCCAAGGGCCGGACGTCGGAGGCGGTCCGTCGCCTCGCCGGGCTCAAGGTGAAGCTGGCGCACGTAGTTCGGAACGGCCGGGAGACGGACCTCGCGGTGGAGGCGGTCGTGAACGGTGACCTCCTCATCGTGAAGCCGGGGGAGAAGATCCCGGCAGACGGCATCGTGACCGAGGGCGCGTCGGCCGTCGACGAGTCGATGCTCACTGGCGAGCCGATCCCGGTGGCCAAGCGGATCGGCGATGAGGTGATCGGCGCGACGCTGAACACCACCGGCAGCATCACGTTCCGGGCTACTCGCGTCGGCAAGGACTCGGCCCTGGGCCAGATCGTCCAGCTCGTCGAGGACGCCCAGTCCACCAAGGCGCCGATCCAGCGGCTGGCCGATCGGGTGGCCGGGGTATTCGTGCCGATCGTGATCGCGCTCGCCATCGCCGCGTTCGTGGTCTGGTTCGACTTCGGGCCAGAGCCGGCGGTGATTTTCTCCACCATCGCCCTCGTCACCGTCCTGATCATCGCTTGCCCCTGCGCCCTCGGGCTCGCGACGCCCACCGCGATCCTCGTGGGCACCGGGAAGGCGGCCGAGCACGGCATCCTGATCCGCAGCGGGGAGGCACTCGAGCGGCTGTCGCGGGTGCGCAGCGTGCTGCTCGACAAGACGGGGACGATCACGGAAGGGAAACCGACCGTGACCCACATCGTCGCCGCCAAACGGCCCGACGGCACGCCCATCGCGCCCGCGGAGGTGCTCAAGTGGGCGGCGGCGGTAGAGCAGCGCTCGGAACACCCGCTGGCCGCGGCGATTCTCAAGGCCGCGAAGGACAAGCAGGTCGACATCCTCCCGGTCGAGAAGTTCGCGCTCATGGAGGGCCGCGGCATCCGCGGCACCGTGGACCGCCGCATCATCGAGGTAATCTCGCTGCGGCACGCGCGCGAGCGGAGCCTCGAGCTCGGCACGCTCGGTCCGGACGCCGACCGGCTCGCGGCCCAGGGCCGCACCCCGGTCATCGTGGTCGTGAACAACACCGTCTACGCGGTGATCGCCATCTCCGATCCGATCAAGCCGACGGCCAAGGACGCGATCCTGCAGCTGCAGCGGCTGGGGATCGGGGTGACGATGGTGTCGGGTGACTCGAGGAAAGGCGCCGAGGCGGTCGCGCAAGAAGTGGCGATCGAAGTCGTGATCCCCGAAGTACTGCCGTCGCAGAAGGCCGACCTGGTGAAGAAGCTGCAGAAGCGGGGCGGCCACGTGGTGATGGTGGGTGACGGCCTCAATGACGCGCCGGCGCTCGCTCAGGCGGACGTGGGCATCGCGATCGGCACCGGAACCGACATCGCGATGGAAGCCTCCGACATCACCCTCATCCGCGGAGACCTGCGGGGCGTCGTGACGGCGATCCTCTTGTCGAAGCGCATCCTCCGGACGATCCGCTGGAACCTGGTGTGGGCGTTCGGTTACAACGTCGTGCTCATCCCCGTCGCGGCCGGGGCGCTGTATCCGTTCACCGGCTGGCTCTTGTCCCCCGTGCTGGCGAGCGCCGCCATGGCGTGGTCGAGCCTGTCCGTCGTCTTGAACAGCCTCGCGCTGCGGCGCTTCAAGCCCGCGTGGGCCGCCTGAAGGGGGGGGAGCCATGAGATACTTCCATCGCACCAGCCTCCCACCTCCCGACGTGTTGGATGCCGCGAAGGCGTTCTTCGGGAGCCGCATGACACCTGCCGAAGAAGCGCCGCGGCGGCGGGCCTATGCCAGCGCCCTCGGCAAGGTGACGATCACCGCCCGGGCGGAAGGTGGGCATTACACGTTCATCGAGGTGACCACGGACCAGGTAGGCGAGTCCGAGATCGACCGACTCGCGAAGCGATTTCTGGCGGAGGTGCACCGGAAGGTGGAGCCGGCGCACGAGGTGCGCGGCGCGTATTAGCCGGCGAGCTTCGCGCCGTAACCCGCCAGCTCCACTGCCGTGACCAACTGCTCGGTCGTCACGGCGTCGTCGTTGAAGTCGATTTCGGCTTCGCCTGCTCGCAGGTCCACGATCGCAGAGTACACGCCGGCGGTTTTCTGTAGTGCCTTCGCGACTTTGGCCTGGCAGTGCTCGCAGGTCATCCCGCTCACGCGCAGCTTCAATGTCGCCATATCCCCCTCACGCCGCTTGATTCCGCTGTCCCCTCCAGCCAAGTTTCACGCCCACTACAATTTACAATGACGTCCCGCCCGGTTCCCACCACCCACTCCCGGCCCCTCCCGGCGGGGCTCACCCGCGAGCAGCTGCTCGAAATCTATCGCTACCTGCGGCTGACGCGGACGCTGGAGGAGCGGCTCACCGCCCTGTACCGGCAAAGCAAGGTGATCGGCGGGTTGTTCCGGTCGCTCGGGCAGGAGGGGGAGTCGGTAGCGTCCGCGTACGCGCTGGAGCGCGGTCCGCATCGGGACATCCTCTCGCCGCTCATCCGCAACCTCGGCTCCATGCTCGTCATGGGCGCGCAACCCTTGGAGATCCTGCGCCAATACATGGCCAAGGCGGGGAGTCCGACCCGCGGGCGCGAGCTCAACGTCCACTTCAACGACCTCGAGCGAGGCTTCCTCGGCCAGATCTCGCACCTGGGGGACATGATCCCCGTCATGGCCGGCATCACGCTGACGTTCAAGCTGCGGGGCGAGTCGCGCGTGGGGCTGGTGTACATCGGCGACGGCGGGACCTCCACCGGCACCTTCCACGAAGGCCTCAACTTCGCGGCGGTGCAGCGCTGCCCCCTCGTCGTGATCGCCGAATACAACCGCTGGGCGTACTCGACGCCGCCCGAGAAGCAATTCGCCGTGAAAGACTTGGCCGAGAAGGCGAAGGGGTACGGCATCTCGGCGGGGACGGTGGATGGCAACGACGTGCTCGCCGTGTACGAGGCCACCAAGGCGGCGGTCGCGCGTGCCCGCGGGGGCGGGGGGGTACAGTTCATCGAAGTGAAGACCTATCGCCGCAAGGGCCACGCCGAGCACGACGACCAGCACTACGTGCCGCAGGAGGAGCTCGACTGGTGGGCGAAGCAGAACGACCCGGTCGATCGCTACGTGAAGCAGCTGCTTCAGCACGAGTGGACCGAGGAGCGGGACCTGACGGAGATCGACGAGCGGGTACGGGTCGAAATCGACCAAGCCACCGACGCGTGCGTCAACGAGCCGCTCCCGCAACCCGAGACGACGCTCCCCGGAGTGTACGCGAGTCCGCCCGCGGCCGAGCGGCTGTGGTTCCGGAGTCTCTAGATGACTGAGGTCACGTATCTCGAGGCGCTGCGTCAGGGGTTATGGGAAGAGATGGAGCGCGACGACCGGGTGTTCATCCTGGGCGAGGACATAGGGTTGTACGGCGGCGCCTTCAAGGTCACCGAAGGTTTCACCAAACGGTTCGGCGAGCAGCGCGTGATCGATACCCCGATCTCGGAGGCGGCGATCGTCGGCGCGGCGGCGGGCGCGGCGCACATGGGCCTGCGGCCGGTCGCCGAGATGCAATTCATCGACTTCATCTCCTGCGCCTACGACATGCTCACGAATTACGTCGCGACCGCGCGCTACCGCGCGGGACTCGCGACGCCGCTCGTCGTGCGGGGGCCGTGCGGGGGCTACGTGCGCGGCGGGCCATTCCATTCGCAGAACCCCGAGGCGGCGTTCTTCCACACCCCGGGGTTGAAGATCGTGTATCCCGCGACCGCGCGCGACGCGAAGGGCCTCATCAAGGCGGCCATCCGGGACGACGATCCGGTCCTCTACCTCGAGCACAAGTGGCTGTACCGTCGCGTCAAGGAGCAGCTCCCCGAGGGCGAGGAGATCGTGACGCCGATCGGCGAGGCGCGGCTGGCGCGCGAAGGCAAGGATCTGTCCATCGTCACCTACGGCGCCACGCTATGGAAGTCGCTGGAAGCGGCGGAGCAGCTCGAGCAGGAAGATGGTGTCGCGGCGGAAGTGCTGGACCTGCGGACGCTGCTGCCCCTGGACGACGCCGCGATCGTGCGCTCGGTGAAGAAGACCAACAAGGTGCTGATCGTCCACGAGGACACCCGGACCGGGGGCGTCGCCGGGGAAATCACGGCCCGCATCAACGAGCAGGCGTTCGAATGGCTCGACGGACCGATCATGCGGGTGACCGCCCACGACGTGCCGCTGCCGTACGCACCGACGCTCGAGGACTTTGTGCTGCCGCAGACGGAAGACATCGTGAAAGCCGCGAGATGGCTGGCGGCGTACTGAGCGCCGTCCGCCATCCGTTGTCCGTTGTCCGCAAATCAACACGGACGACGGATGACGGACGACGGACGACGATTGCCAAGGAGCTTGCATGGCCCGGGTAGAGGTTTTGATGCCCCAGATGGGCGAGTCCATCGCCGAAGGCACCTTGAGCAAATGGCTCAAGAAGCTCGGCGACCCCGTGAAGCGAGACGAGCCGTTGTTCGAGATTTCCACCGACAAAGTGGATGCGGAGATCCCCGCGCCCGCGGCCGGGGTGCTCGCCGAGATCAAGGTGCAGGAAGGCCAGACGGTGCCCGTGCAGACCCTCGTGGCGGTGATCGAGACAGACAAGAGCGCGCCCGTGCCCGTGGCGGCCCCACCGGCTCCGGCGCCGCCCAAGGCCGCGCCGCCGCCGGCGGCGGCCTCCCCCGTCGTACCGCGTCCGACCCCAGCGTCCCCCGTCGCTGCTCCCAAGGGCGACGGGGGCGAGACCGCCGAGGAGCGGCTCCGCAAGCGCTCCACGCCGCTGGTCCGCAAGATCGCGGCGGAGCATCGCGTCGATATCTCCGCCATCCCCGGTACGGGGTTCGCAGGTCGGGTCACCAAGCAGGACATCTTGGGGTTCATCGAGCACGGGGCGCCGGCGCCGGCGCCGACCGCGCCCGGTACCCGCCTCCCGGCTGCTGCGCCGTCCGGCCCGGTGCAGCACCCGGCCGTCGAGCCCTGGCCAGGCGATCGGGTCGAGCCGTTCTCGAAGATCCGCAAGATCACCGCCGACCACATGATCATGTCGCGCCGCACCTCGGCGCACGTGACGAGCTTCTTCGAGGTGGACTACACTCGGGTGGCTGAGCTCCGGAGGAAGCACAAGGCGGCCTACGCCGAGCGGGGGGTGAACCTGACGTACCTCGCGTTCATCACGAAGGCGTGCGCCGAGAACCTTCGCAAACACCCCGTCGTGAACGCCGCGGTGTCGGGCGACAATATCATCTACCGTGCGGACGTCAACATCGGGATCGCGGTGGCGCTCGATTGGGGCCTGATCGTCCCGGTCGTCAAGCACGCCGACGAGCTGTCGCTCGTCGGTATCGCCCGCGCGATCAACGACCTGGGCGAGCGCGCGCGCACCAAGAAGCTCTCCCCCGACGAGATCCAGCGCGGCACCTTCACGATCACCAACCCGGGGGTGTTCGGATCGTATGCCGGTGCGCCGATCATCAACCAACCGCAGGTGGCGATCCTGGGCGTGGGCGCCATCGAGAAGCGTCCCAAGGTCGTGACCCTGCCAGACGGTACCGACACGATCGCGATCCGCACGATCGGTATGGTGTCGATGTCGTATGACCACCGCATCGTCGACGGCGCGGATGCCGACCGGTTCCTCGCCGACATGAAGCGGTCGCTCGAGGACTTCCCCGAGGGAGCGATCTAGCCATGCCCAAGGTGCTCACGGCCGCCCGCGTGCGGGTGCCCCCGGCGAACGAGTCCGACTATCTCGCCACGCTGCGGGAGCTGTGCCAGTTCGCGGAAGCGCGGGGCCAGCGCATCTGGCTGTACCGCAACGCCAAAGATCCGCAGCTCTTCACCGAGTTCTCCGAGAGCCCGACCGAGATGTCCCACCGGGCGCAGGCGTCGCGCCTGCCCGAGGAGATCAAGCTGGAGCGGCGCCTGCAAGGCCTCGGCACCTACGCCCCGGATGCCTGGGAATTGTGGACCGAGGTGTCGTTCGCGGCGCCGGCGGAGGCCTAGGTGGCACGCCGCACTATCACGATCGGCGGCGAGGTGTGGGAGGTATATCCGTCTGGGCGGGTGACCGTGTACGGGCGCGACGAGTTTGGCCTCCTGTTCCAGCAAGGGACGGGCCCCGAGCGCCGCCGTCGCTTCACGCGCTACGCTCCGGTCGGGAGTCGCAGTCCCGACGCCTCGCTCGCCGAGCTCTCGGATCGACAGCTGCGCGAGCTGTTCGGGCAATCGCAGCCGGCGTGGACCGCTCCGGAGAGCGCCTACGGCGCGGGTTGACCTCCACTGTCATTCGACCGCGTCCGACGGGGAGTTCCCGCCGGCCGAGGTGGTCCGGCGCGCGCGGGCGGCGGGCCTGGCGGCGATCGCCCTGACCGACCACGATACGACCGATGGCGTGGAGGAAGCGGCTCGCGCGGGGGAGCCAGTGGGCGTCCGCGTGGTCCCGGGTTGCGAGTTCAGCGTGAAAGCGCCGTGGGGAGAACTGCACCTGCTCGGCTACTTCCTGCCGCTGGGCGAGCCGCGGCTGGAGGAGTTTCTCCTGGCGACTCGGGCCGCCCGGCGCCACCGCGCCGAGCAGATGGTGAGCCGGCTGCGGCGGATCGGCCTGGACGTTGCGTTCGACGACGTGGTGCGGGAAGCGGGCGACGGCGCGGTGGGGCGGCCGCACGTGGCGCGGGCCCTGGTGGAGCGCGGCCTCAGCGCGGACATGAACGACGCGTTCGCGCGGTATCTCGGTCGCGGCAGGCCGGGGTACGTTGAAAAACCACTGCCGGCCCTGCGTCAGGTGACGGACCTCGTGCACGCCGTCGGCGCGATTGCGGTCGCGGCCCACCTCGGCGACCACGGCACCGAGGGGCAGATCCGCCAGTTCCGGGAGGAGGGGCTGGACGGCCTCGAGGTGCGCCACCCAAGCCACCCACCCACAGTCGAGCAGCGGCTCACCCGGATCGCCACGCGGCTGGGGCTCGCCATCAGCGGGGGATCGGATTGGCATG
Organism: Gemmatimonadetes bacterium 13_1_20CM_4_69_16; assembly: GCA_001919865.1. Taxonomy (GTDB): domain Bacteria; phylum Gemmatimonadota; class Gemmatimonadetes; order Gemmatimonadales; family GWC2-71-9; genus 20CM-4-69-16. Next base: position 28,117 of record MNIR01000065.1, read on the forward strand.
GCGACGCCGAGTTCGGTGACGAGCGCGCGACGCTCGGTGGCGTGGACGTGCCACTCGAGTGGCTGGAACAACTTGAAGAGCGTCGTGCAAAGACGTCGCGCGAGGTCGTCACCGAGAACCGGAAGGACATTTCATGAGCGACCCGCTACCCGTCGGCAGCAAGGCGCCGGCGTTCAAGGCCGAAGCGTCGGACGGCAGGACGTACACTCTGGCAGAGGTCCTCCGGACCAAGCACGTCGCGCTGGTGTTCTATCCGGGCAACAACACCCCTGGGTGAAACCGCCAACTCTCCGCCGTGCGCGACGAGATGGCCAAGTTCCAGCAAGCCGGCATCCAGCCGTTCGGCGTGAACCCAGCCGGCGTGGACAGTCACTTCAAGTATGCCACGAAGTTGAGTTTCAACTTCCCGCTGCTGTCCGATCCCGACCGCGCGATCGCCCGCGCGTACCACGCGCTCAAGGACGACGGGCAGGGCATCCAGCGCTCGGTCTACGTGGTGCAGCGCAACGGCACCATTGCCTTCGCGCAACGCGGCGCGCCGCCCCCCGACGAGATCGTCGCCGCCGTGAGTCCGCGGAAGGGCTGAACCCGATGCCTCCCGATTTTCGCGGCAAGGTGGCCCTCGTCACGGGCGTGGGGCGCGTCGGGCAGATCGGGCACGCAGTGGCGCGCGGGTTCGGCGCGGCGGGCGCGCAGATCGTGATCGCGGATCGCACCGCGACCGCGGTGCAAGACCGGGCGAAGGAATTCACGGCGGGCGGGATCGCCGTCCGCGCCGTGGCGGGTGACCTGGCCACCCCCGACGCGGCGCGCCGGGCCGTCGCGGCCGCGGTGGAGAGTTTCGGAGGTCTCGACGTGGTCGTGAACGTGGCCGGTGGCCTCGTGAACTACGGCCCCGCGCTCGACTTGAAGCCGGAGCAGCTCGAGCGTGAGCTCGCGGTCAACATCAAGACCACGTTCTTCGTGTCGCAGGCGGCGATCCCCGCGTTGCTGGCGCGCGGCGGAGGCGCGATCGTGAACTTCGCGTCGGTCGCCGCGCTCAAGCCTCAGAGCCAGATGGCATCATACATCGCCGCCAAGGCAGCCGTCGCCGGGCTTACCCGCGCCTTTGCCCGCGAGTTTCGCGACGGCGGCGTGCGGGTAAACGCCGTGGCCCCGGGTATGATGAAGACCGCCGACAACCTCGCCCAGATGAAAGACGCCAAGGTCCGCTGGGTCGAGCTCGACCAGCTCGTGGCCGCCGTGCTGTATCTCGCGAGCGATGAGGCGAGCGCCGTCACGGGCGAGATCCTGCCCGTGGCGCGGGACGTCTGAGGCGTGCGCCTGCCCGATCCG